>CAZLBG010000019.1:0-4815 GCA_964557895.1 uncultured Anaerolinea sp. | reverse complement strand
GATCCGCAAGGAAGACGATGTTGCCGGTCAGAAAATGAGCGAGCGTCTGTTTGGACGCACAGTACAGGGTAGAATTATTGACCCGAAGACAGGAGAGATCCTGGTGGAACGCGGTTCCTTGCTTGATCATGAAGCCATCAGGAAAATTTCCCAGGCGAAAATCGAAAAAGTATTTGTTCGATCGCCAATGACGTGCTCACTCATTCATGGCATCTGTGCAACCTGCTATGGTATGGATCTGGGTCGTGGAAAACTGGTGGATCTGGGTTCTGCCGTTGGTGTGGTCGCTGCACAATCCATTGGTGAACCAGGTACTCAGTTGACTTTGCGTACCTTCCACATGGGTGGTGTTGCGGTAAGTAGTGATATTACAACCGGTCTTCCCAGAGTGGAAGAGCTCTTTGAAGCCCGCCGTGAGCCGAAAGGCGAAGCAGTGATCACTGGAATCGAAGGGTATGCCACGATTTTCCAGGGAGAACGAAGCGGTGATCAACGCATGATTCGTGTCGAACATGCTGAGATGGTTGCAGATGAATACGAAATTCCTGAAGAGTGGATGATCAAGGTCAAGGCGCAGGATAAGGTATCAGTTGGTGATATTCTTGCCGAATTGGGTGAAGCGCAGATGAGCGCCCAGCACGCAGGTCTGATCCGTGTTGATGGGAGGAAAGTCAGTGTTGCTTACGAACAAAAAGAGACCGAGGATTATGAAATCCCGAGCACTTCTCGAATCATCATCCGTGATGGAGAAAAGGTTGAAGCTGGACAGGCTCTAACCGAAGGCTCGGTCAATCCTCACACCATCCTCAAGATCAAGGGTCGGGATGCAGCCCAAATGTACATCATGACCGAAGTCCAGAAGGTATATCGTGCCCAAGGACAGAATATCAACGACAAGCATTTTGAGGTTATCATCCGCAAGATGGTTGGAAAAGTTCAGGTTTTACGACCGGGTGACTCAAAATACTTACCCCAGGATATGGTAGACCGCCTTGAAATCAAAGCAGTAAACGAAAACCTGGTTGCAGAAGGGAAACAACCAGCTCGATTTGTTGAAATTTTGCTTGGCGTTACCAAAGCTTCATTGAGCACTGATTCATGGTTATCGGCATCCTCTTTCCAGCACACTATCAAAGTTTTGGCAGGCGCTGCTATTGCATCCACCGAAGATCCGTTGTTCGGTTTGAAAGAGAATGTGATCATCGGTAAATTAATCCCTGCAGGGACGGGTTTTGTTCACGGACGTTTTACCCCTAAAGTAGAAGTTGCAGCAGGTGAAATGCCGACCGAGTTGACTGCTGAACCCCCAGCGATTGAACCGTCAGAGTAAAAGCAAACAAGACCTCGAAGCCGAGGTCTTGTTTTTTTATTTGTCACCAGTGGTGTAAACTTACTGAGATACCTGAGTGGGAGTTATGATCATGGATATGGGACTAATCAAGAAAGTTGACATTGATCATGAAATGCGGCAATCCTATTTGGATTACGCAATGAGTGTCATCGTTTCACGCGCTCTTCCAGATGTACGGGATGGACTTAAACCAGTTCAGCGACGTTTACTTTATGCCATGTATGATATGGGAATCCGCCCGGATTCTGCTTATAAAAAATCGGCAAGAATCGTCGGAGAAGTCTTAGGCAAGTATCACCCGCATGGCGATCAGGCAGTTTACGAAGCGATGGCGCGAATGGCTCAGGATTTTTCGGTCAGGTATCCGATAATTGATGGTCAGGGGAATTTTGGCTCTGTCGACGGGGATCCGCCGGCTGCGATGCGCTACACAGAAGCCAGGATTACTCCTTTTGCACTGGATTTGATCAACCAACTGGACCGAGACACTGTAGATTTTGATTCGAACTTCGATGACACGCTAAAAGAGCCACAGGTTTTGCCTTCCGCGCTTCCAAATATGCTAGTAAATGGAGCGACTGGGATTGCGGTAGGAATGGCAACTAATATCCCTCCTCACAATCTGGGTGAAGTAATCGATGCGCTGCGATTTCTTCTCTCACACTGGACTAAACTGGATGAAGTAACTGTTGGTGATTTGATGAACTTCATCCAGGGACCGGATTTCCCGACTGGTGGCATAATCCTGCAGGACCATGAACAAAATGAAATCCTTTCTTCGTACGCAACGGGGAAAGGAAAGATTACTATCCGGGGACGGGTTCAAACCGAGGAGATGTCACGAGGGAAGAACCGGATTATTGTTACCGAATTACCTTATATGGTTAATAAAGCTGCACTGATTGAAAGGATTGCTGAGCTTTCTCGGGAAGGTGAACTGGAAGGATTGGCAGACCTGCGTGATGAATCTGACCGTCACGGAATGCGTATAGTCATTGAGCTGGGGAAAACAGGGGAGATTGAAAAAATCCTCAAAGACCTTTTTAAGAAGACCCCATTGCAGATTACCTATGGCATCAATTTATTGGCTCTTGTAAATGGACAACCAAGGCTTCTGACCCTTAAGCAAGCACTAAGGGCATTCCTAGAACACAGGCTGGAAGTAGTAAAACGCCGCAGTGAGTATGACCTAAAAAAGGCGGAAGAAAGGTTGCACATTCTCGAAGGATTGCGGGTAGCGCTGAAGAATCTTGATGAGATTATTGCTCTCATTCGCGGATCAGCAGACAGTGATCAGGCAAAACAGAAATTGATGAAGCGATATAAGCTCACTTCGCTGCAGGCACAGGCGATCCTGGATTTGGCTTTGAAGAGACTGGCTTCACTTGAGAGAAAGAAGATCGAGCTTGAATACAAGGAATTGATAGAACTGATTAAAACATTAACCGGGATCCTAAAGTCTGATGTCAAGCGACGGTCTGTGGTGGATGCTGAATTACAGGAGGTTCAACAAAAATATCGGGATCAACGCCGTACTCAGATCATCCAGCTTAAGAAGGGAAAAGCAGTTTCCGAAATGCCAGTATTAAAAGATGTCATTCCAAATGTGAAGCATTGGATAACTGTAGCAAATGATAAGAGGGTAGGTAAGTATCGTGAAGCGAATTGCCCTCGATTGGGCGGAAAAGATGCTCCAAAAATCCTGATCTCGGTGGATTCCGGTCAGATACTATATCTGGTCAACCAGCAGGGCAGGTGTGCGGCAATCAACATGCAGTCAATTCCATTTGTTGAAGGGGACTCCCAGGGAATAGCTCTAGAGAAAGTTACACCATTTTCTCCGGAGGATGATGTCAAGGCAGGTTTCAGTCTATCGAATAGTCAACGAAAACGCGAAGATCTTTCAATTCTGACACTAACGCGGCAAGGAATGCTAAAACGTTCCAGGGTTTCAGAATTACCGGGTGCATCTGCAGAGATCTTTACATTGGTAAAAGTGAACACTGGAGATGAATTCTTGGATGCCAGAATATTTTCGGGAGACCCTGAGTTACTCCTTTTCACCGAAAAGGGTATGGCGATTCGTTTTTCGGCAGAGGAAGTCAGGCCAATGGGTCTTGTCTCAACCGGGGTTAATGCCATAAAGTTGGGTAAAGAGGATAAGGCTGCTGCTTTCGTTGATCTGGTTGGAAAGGGGGAACTGTTGATTATTGCCAACAATGGTTTTGCATGGAGGTTGGATGAAAGCGTTTTTCCGGCACAGGGTCGATATGGCAGCGGGGTCATTGTAGCAAAATTATCAGCTGATACCAAAATCACAGGTATAGGGTATGGCAAAAAGAATTACCAGCTTTCACTCCACCTCAAGAAAATGGCCGCTAAACTGGTCCGGATTAATGAAATCCCTGCAGGTAAAAGGGCTTCTGCAGGGAAGAAAGTATTTGATGTAAAACCGACCGATGAAATTATAAGGGTTGTCTCTATCAGGGATTTCCAGGAAGCCAGCCAACCTATATCACTATTGAGTAAGAAAAAGAAGGCTAAGTGACTGTGTAATGTGAATAATGATAAACGATCTTGCCATCCTGCAAACCGATCGTATCGCTGCCATCGTTGACATTACCTCGCCATGAATTTGCGGTCCAGGTGAAATGGCGTGTGTTGTCAGAAGCAGAAACACTGGTGATCTTAAAGACACCATCGTTTAGCACATTAGTCAGGAAAGCTCCATAAGAAACACGGATATTCGCATTCCCCTGGATGGTCCTTTCGGAAGTAACATGGACCGCATTTGGTGCATAAATATCCAGGAACATGTCATATTTCCGATTATTTAAGGCATAGATATATTTGTCGAGGATGTCCGTTGGAACTGGGACTGTTACGTCTCCTGGCCAGCTGTAGTTGACTATCGTGTTCCATTGGTCAGGGAGGTTCTTCCGGCAATCATCCCATGAATAATAATTGCATCCAGGGAGTCCAAGGTTCTTTGCAGTATCTGAAAACACACGCAGATCATCAGCTGTAGGAGTCCATCCAGATTCCGAAAATGCTGCCCCGGTTGGGATCAAAGGACGGTATGGACTGATAGCTTTAAATTCATTGTAGGATTTTGTCAAATCATACGCCGGATTGTGTGCTTGCATCCAGTAAACCTGGGGCATATTGTAATCACATTTTTCAAGGAAAGCGACATAGGGAAAAGACTTATGATAAGAAGGCCAGCGGTAAGTGCTTAGCGCGACAGGGGTATTAGGGATGCCACTACGCAGAGAGGACATAAACGATCTGGCTACAGCTTCACGTCCGGTTTGCTGGTACTCAATCTCTGCATCAACAACATACCCATCCAGGTTGTACTTTTTTACCTGGGAAATCGCAATTGCAGCTTCACCATTGGGATCATATCCATAGACATAATGCCAACCCCAAACTTGCAAACCTTTAGCCCTGATAGCATCAAC
>CAZLBG010000018.1:2213-7894 GCA_964557895.1 uncultured Anaerolinea sp. | reverse complement strand
GGCTCGTTCTATCGAATCATAGACAAAAGCGTCTACATGGGAGACAATACTGGCGAGAATATACGCCTTTTTTTCCGGGAATACCTCGGCCCAATTTAAATCTACTCCAATCACATATGCATTTCCCTTTGCGGTAACTGCATCGAGAGCCCCACTGCTGGCCGTTCTTGCCACTGGAAAAATTACGTCCGCCCCCTGGGTTAATAGATTCTGGGTGAAATTCTTTGCTTTTTCGGGGTACACCATATTGTAGATGTATGTTCCTGAACTTGTATCTGAAAACCATCCATCAATTTTGCAGTTTTTATCCATCATGAAATTAAAGAACTCAACCCCTTTGCCAAATCCCTGCATCTGGTTATTAATGCTGGCATAATCGCCACCCCCAAACGTACCCACTTCCCCATTTTGAGAATATCCACAGGCGAGAAATCCGGCAAGCAGGGCGGCGTATTTGGTTTCGAATTGACCGCACCGAGCATTCTTTAAATTACCAACAGAAGTACACTCATTCATTGCAAAATAAATATCTGGATTAGCTTTTGCAAACTGCTGCATAAGTTCTACTTCGCTGTATTCACTGGAAATGATGATGGAGCATCCCTCCTGGACAAATGCTTCCAGAATTCCTGGGAGTTCATCTACCCGGATAGGTGTTTTTATATCCGTGCTGATCCCGTAGTCCTCAACCGCTTTTTGTACCCCCGCCCATCCAATCCCACTATAAGAACCAACGGATAAACTATCTCCCACTGCGGTTAAATAACAGGCCTTGAAACCCGAAAAGTCAGTAGGATTGGCTTCGGTAATTGAGACCGCGTTTATCGTGGCCGCCTCGGTTATTTTTGGACTCAGGAGGTTATTCATCCAATCCGGTTTCATAAGAACGGTCACAGTTGCTGCAATAATGCTTGTAAGGAGAATGCCAGCCAAGATAAAAACAGTTTTCCGGGTCCGGGGTTTTTTATTCGGGATTTGTCGATCACTTCGGAATTTCCCCTTTTTCGATCTCGTGCTTAGAGATCGCACAGAGCTGATGATTGGTAAATTTCCAGAAGCCAATTCGTGAAGATCTTCGGCAAATTGGTGCATGGATTGATAGCGTTTTTCAGGATCCTTGGCAAGAGATTTCACCAGAACCAGTTCAACTTTTTCCGGTAAATCACCAATGAACTGCCTTGGGTTCGGTAAGGGATCGGTGGCTTGTTTGATCGCTAATGCCAGCGGAGTATCTGCAATAAAGGGTTTCCGCCCCGTTACCATTTCATAAAATACTATCCCAAGAGAATAGCAGTCTGTCCGGCCATCCACCTGTTTACCCAAAGCCTGTTCTGGCGAAATGTATTCCGGGGTTCCTACTCCGATACCCGTACCCGTAAGCTCAGAGGTCTCCTCCGTATCAATTAGTTTCGCAATCCCAAAATCAGACAGAAAGGGCTGACCAGCCTCATCCAGTAGAATGTTGGATGGTTTTACATCCCGGTGAATCACCCCGTGATCATGGGCGTACGCCAGCGCTTCTGCTACGACTTCGAGTTTCGCTGCTGCAACCGCGTAGGGGATGGGTTTTCCCAACAGTCTCTTGAAGGTTCCGCCTGAAAGATAAGGCATAACCAGATAAGGAAGCTCCTCGAAATCTCCATGGTCGATCACCGGAATGATGTGGTCATGTTTTAACTTGGTGAGGGTCTTGGCTTCCCGTTTGAACCGTTTTAGGAATTTTTCAGAGATCCCTCTTTCGTTTCTAAGTACCTTTATGGCAAACATCTGTTTCGTCTGCGGGTCAATCGACCGATAAACCGAAGCCATCCCGCCTTCCCCGATCTTTTCCATTATTTCATAGCGCCCGATGTGTTTGCCAGTTAGTTCTGTCATGGTTTTCCTGTGTGTTGGTTTGGTTTTTGAGCTATCCTATCCGGAAAAATTCAGCTCTCATTTACTGCTGTCCTATCAGTTCTGTGATCACAATATCATCGATCAATACCGATGAAAACCCATTGGCTGCAAATTGCACATCCCCCGATGGGCTTGAACTATTCTCATCGATCCAGAGCTTGCCGTCTATGAAGACCTGAAAGGTATCCATGAAGGTATCTATCCTCACGTCATGCCAGGCATTGATCTGGATCGGAGGGTATTTGTTTATCACCTGTTGCCATTCCGAGACCCCGGGATATGCCAGGTAGAGAACCTGGGGAGATAGACAGAGGATATCGACAGTACCGGAGGAGTGGATCCGGGAGAGCACACATAGCTCCTCCCTTTCTCCTAAAAAATTCACCTTGTATTCAATCCTGTAATTCTTCCAGCTCTGATCGCCAATCGCGAATGCGATAAAATCATGTCGCTCGATGTTGTCCGCCTTTATCGCCTGGTTTCCTGATTCGATCTCTGCCAGAGTAATATATTCAGAATCAGCGCTGTATCCGTACATATCGATCTTTCCATCGTTGAAATCCTCAAAAACGATTAACGACCCAAGAACACTTGTGGCGGATGTGGTTTCAGGTTTTTGTGTAGCAGAGACCGATAAATCATCAAAGTATCCAACCAGGTAGTTCGTTCCGTTGGAATAGGCTCCCAGTCCAATATGCTGGTCGGCGCGGGAAATCTGAACGGCATTTTTGGGTAAATAGCCTCCCAACCAGGTGTCATCCAGGTAATAGCCCAGGCTCATGGATTCCGGATCGACCGTTATTTTAACGCGATACCACTGATCAAGGATTACCGGCACTTCGCGGGTTACGTAATCCTCTTTTCCCGCTGTTATTACCTTGCAGAGGAAGTAGGCATCATTTGCCCCTCCACCCATGTTACAGGAGGTGTACCAGTCAAAACCTGGGCTGCTGGCATTAAACTGCAGAATTATTTCAGTGGTGGAATCTCCGCTAAACTCATGGAGCATCATCCCAACCGAAATCTCCTGAACCTGGTCCGACTTCCAGTCTGCGATTGATGCGATGCTGAGTCCTGTCCCGGTTCTGGCTGATTCATTCCTTGCAGATAGCACACCATTCGACTGCTCCATTTTTGTGGATGAACAGCTGTTGCCATCACAACGCCATTTGGCTGGGTCCAATTCTGGTCCATCGAAATCATCCTGGAAAATCAAATTCCCAGGAAACACGTATGTGGAAGAGGATACCGGGTTGGATCCCGGTTCCCGGTTCAGGGGCTCCAATGTGGAACGATTGCCCCAGATCGCATACCACCCCAAGATTCCCACGGCGAGAATCCCCAAGGGGATGGCGATCTTGGAAAATCCGCGGATTTTCTTGTTTTCTATGCGGCTCTCAGGGGACTTAACTTTTTCCAGCGCCAGGACGAATTCCTCCATGCTCTGATAACGCAAATCAGGATCCTTGGACAGTACTTTAATCAAGATCTTTTCAGCTTCATCCGGAATCCCATCATTGAACGATCTAGGTCGCGGAAGGGGTTCACTCATCTGCTTGTGCAATACCGCCATCGGGGTCACTGCCGAATAGGGTTTTCTGCCAGTGACCATCTCATAGAAAACGACCCCCAGTGAATAGATATCCGATCGCTGGTCGATCAATTCCCCCATCCCCTGCTCTGGAGCCATGTATTCAGGAGTACCGATTCCTACCCCCTGTCCGGTCAAGTCAACGGTTTCATCCGCCTGAAGGATCTTGGCTATCCCAAAATCCGATAACATGAGCTCGCCGTTGGTTCCGATCAGGATATTGGATGGCTTAATGTCCCGATGAACGATGCCTTTACTGTGGGCATATCCCAAAGCCTTGGCGATGGGGATCAAAAGATCAATAGCCTCTGAGAACGTAATTGGGCGATCGAGTTTACTTCTGAGAGTTTCCCCCTCCACCAGGTCCAAGACCAGGTAGGTGGTTCCAGATTCCTCACCAAAATCAAGGATCTTGATAATATTCGGATGGTTGAGCTTAGCCAGAGATCTGGCCTCCCTTTTAAAACGGGTAAGGAATTGTTCCTTGTGCTCCTGGTATGGCTGGATGACCTTGATCGCCACGTATCGTTCAAGCTGAGTGTCCAGGGATTTATAGACGACGGCCATGCCACCTTCACCGATCTTTTCGATCAGGTGATAACGCCCCAAATTCTGTCCGGACAAATCGGTCATATTAATCCTTTATTGAAAAAAAGTTAATCTTTCCATCCTGGGATGCCGAATAGAGAATCTTTCCTTCTGCATCCATCATTACTTTTACAACTTTACTCAGGTGTTCCTGAAAACCGACCAACGGATACGGGCTGTCCACAGACCAGACGCGGATTTTCTTGTCAGAAGATCCAGAAAAAATAAACTTGCCGTCAGGGGAAAATTCCAGTGTGCTGACCAGGTTTGAATGTCCATCATAGGTCTGGATCAGCTTACCGGTTGAGAGATCATATAGGTTGAACTTGTAGTAATTAGGAGCCACAACCAAATACCGGGAATCTGGAGAAAGCGCTAGTGCCGTTATTGCATCAGAAAAGTCCCACAGCTTAACAATAGACTCCCCGGTGTTGGCATTCCAGACCCTTACCGACTGGTCTTCTGACCCGGCTGCAAGGATCGAAGCATCTGGTGAGATCCTGATCAAAGTAACGGATTTCTTCAGGTCGGTTATTTTCCGGATCACGGATTTTGTATCAGCGTTCAAAAGATAGATTGTCCCGTTGTCGGTACCCACCGCTAACACTTCTCCATTTTCTGAATAATCCAGGCTTGTGGGAGGATCAGAAATGGTTGTAAGGTCACGGGATTTTTTGTTCTTCTCCACATCCCAAAATGTAATGCTGTTATCATCGCAGAGTATCGCAACTTCCTTGCCATCTGGGGAAACCTTGAAGGAACTGATCCGCTTACCGACTGACATTTCTCCAACATTTTCAAGGGTCTTTGAATCCAGAACCTTGATAATTGTGACAGAGCTGGCTAAAAGGTATTGGTTGTTTGGAGTGATTTCAATATTTGAAATGGATCCAAACTGGCCTTCTAGATTTTTCGTAAGACTTGTTGTATTCTCCAGCGTAATACCTGTATTACCGATCGTTACCGGAGCTCCTCCAAATTGAAACGCATTCGAAATCTCCCCTGCCGTTGCAGAGGGTTGAGCGGATTGAGAAGTCTCAGTCGGTTGAACAAAAGTCGTAACCTGGGTAGCCGGAACCGGGCTTGCTTGAACCATGGTTGTAGTAACCGTCGGCGTGCTGAGAATCCCCGGCAGTAACCTATCTCGAAGGATAAACACTGTGGAAAGCGCAAGGATTATCGGTATACCAACCCATAACAAAGCTTTACTTTTTCGGTTGGTTCCAACCATGCGAATAATTTTTCCCTGCTTCTGCCCAGAATGGATCCCTTCCAGGACATCAGCAAATTGCTTCATGGAGGGATACCGTTTCACAGGCTCTTTTTCCAGGGCTTTGAGGATCACAGCGTCCAGGGTTGCAGGAAATCGCTTTTCGACGATCGAAGGCTTGGTAACCTCATCTGTGATGTGCGAATGCAACAACCCTAGTGGCGTATCTGCAGTAAAGGGCTTTTTCCCGGTAACCATTTCATAGAGGATCAACCCAAGCGAATACATGTCCGTCCGCCCATCAACAGGCTTGCCCAAGCCCTGCTCAGGTGACATGTATTCTGGGGTACCGATGCTGACGTTCGTTCCAGTCAGGTCCATGGTCATTTCAGATTC
>CAZLBG010000018.1:0-2113 GCA_964557895.1 uncultured Anaerolinea sp. | reverse complement strand
CCGTCGGATTCTCCGTAATCGAATAATTTGACAATGTTTGGGTGATCCAATTTGGCCAAGAATTTGGCCTCCCGGTCAAATCGTTTAAGCGCGGAAGCCGATAATTGTCGGTCAGTTCTCATTACTTTAATGGCAACATTCCGTTGGATTTCGGTATCAAACGCCTTATAAACAACGGCCATCCCCCCTTTACCAATACTCGACAGAATTTTGTAGCGATTGTTCAAAATTTTTGATTCTTCCATGTTTGCACCTTATTTTGAGGGTATTCCCCAGATTTCAAGCATTCCTAGCGGATTCCCGACAAGCAAGTATCTCTGATCCTCCGAAAATTCAAAGAGTGAATTCTCACTTCTTTTATTTGGAATTTGTAATATCAAAGAACCGTCAGCAACACTAAAGATATCGGTTTCCTCAACTTTCATAACCACGCAGACGTCCATTTTTGGAGAAAAAATAAAGGGATTACTATCAATCACGATGGTAGAAATTTGTTCTCCCGTCTCGGTACTGAAGAAGGAAATGTTATTTTTGGTTATCCACGCGATTAATTTTGAATCTCTGGAAAACCTGAAGGTGCCATCGGTCTCTTTGATCTCTATTATCGGAGTAAAATCCTGCAGTCTCCATACGGTTGCATTTGAGTCCTTGATATCTGCGAAATACTGACTGTCATTAGAAAAAACCAGCGCCCCACGAGCATGAGCATAATAAGTAATCCGAGTAGCCACTAGATCTGTGGGGCTCGATTTGACCCAACCTTCTTCAGGTTTTTTCCATAATTCCACGCTAAATCCATCGGTGGTCGCCATGTATTCCTTATCCGGAGAAATTAGAAATCGCAAATACATTCCGGTTTTACTATTATGTAATTCTGTATCCCAGAAAGGGTCATCGGTGAGAGAGCGGTAAGAAAAGATATTTTCCCCTGGATCGACTCGCAACCTTACGTACTGGCGAAAACCGGATTCATCGGCACCTCCCCAATCAATGTCCGTAAATAATGGGGAGAGCAACTTATGCCCATTGCTTTCATATTGTTCGAAAATACTTGCCTGGTTTAGATTTGAATCCTTTATTATGGAATAGGGAGCGCTAAAGTTCGTAAGCGTGATTAAATCATGTCTCTGCAGATCATAGACGTTGACAGATCCATCAAGTATGGATGAATAGGCGATCCTGGTCCCAGAATTCGAAAGATCGACAGAACCCGTCCATTTTTCACTAATGTTATCCATCACGTAACCTGTAGCAGCATCCAGAACTAATATCGAGCCATCAGAATTGCCGATCGCCATCCTTGAACCTTCTGATGTGATTGAAAAAGGGATTAAGAATGGTTCTCTATAAAATGTCTGTCCAAAATAGTCGTTGTAGTATGAAAAATTGTCGGGTAATTGTGGACCCATATTTGGAATTTCGAACTGCCTCTGCTGGTTGAGATCAGAGAGCTCATGAATATAGATGATCCCATTCGTGTCCTGATAGTATGAAACATTACTTTGAATAGTGATCAGCAATGTTCCGTCCTTTGATAAGTGGATGTTTTCTCCATTCTTAATAAAACTCGTTTTCTTGACGGAATTCTGAGCGATATTCCAATATTCCAGACTTTGACCATTCCCTAATAAGATGCTTTGTTCATCAAGGGTGATTGCAGCGCTCCCACACCTATGATTGATGAACTTGATGGTTCCGTTTTCGATTTCCCAAACGACAGTTTTACATTCTCCACTAGTCCATCCACTTGCTAGGATTAATTTTGCTGTTGGTGAAAACAATATATCGGTAAGATCTAGTTTGGTCGGTATTTCTTTAACCAATTCTCCGCTGACCAAATCCCAGATGCTGATTTTATTATTTTCATCTGCGATAGCCAGCAAATATTCAGAACGGGAAAAAGCGCAAACAGTATTTATGCTGTTGGATTCAATGAACTTTTCTCTTCTATAATCTTCAGCATTGTAGATTACGATGCCTAACTGCGTGCAAACGAATAATTGTTTATCATCAACAGAGAAACTCACCTGAAGCGGTAACCCGTACCCTCCCTCTGCCAGTTTCGTCAACCGGTCTATGTTCTCCACCCCTATCATCTCCTGCGGCGTCGGAT
>CAZLBG010000017.1:0-13319 GCA_964557895.1 uncultured Anaerolinea sp. | reverse complement strand
CAGTGGACTCATAAGCCATTGGATGTGGGTTCAAATCCCACCCTCGCCACTATTTGTTTAATAAACAAAAATTGGAGTGGATTTGCCAGAGAAACTGGTATTCTCTGCATCACAATTCTTGACCCTGCAGTTGCCTGGTAATTACCTCATAATAGAAATCGTATCAAAATGAATTAGATTAGTCGATAAATCACCCCCCGGTAACACCATACCGGGGGGTGAAAATATTTTAAACAGTGGTTATTTCTCTTCTGGTACTTCGATCCATTTCTTCCAGATTTTTGGAATGAAGAACAAAACAAGGAGTACCAGCGAAGCGATAGGCGCAAGGGCAAAAAGGGAGAACCGTCCCAAATCAAGAGCAGTTACATAAGCCAGCGGGAATCCCACGATGATCTCGACGACAGCACTCACCAATGCAACCGGTTTGATCCACTTTGCTGGTTTAAGGAGAATAACCGCAGTCACGATTGCCCAGCCGATCATGGCAATCCAATGGAGTCTCTGGACCAAAACAAAGATATCATCCCCATGAGTAATGATTCGGCTGGTTGAGGACACCCCGTTCATCCAGCAGAATATGTAAGCAATCCCTGTGCCCATAGCAAAGAGCGAGCGACGCCAGGATTTTCTTTCTACAAAGACTGTCAATCCGAAATAGACCAGGATATATGGAAGGAATAAGGTCATGTATATGGGGGGCAAATTGGCAGCTGCGAATGGAATGTTGATGAAAAAGCTAGCCAATAAGGCTAAAACAATCCCGATAGTGGCAAGCAGTTCAGCCCATTTTTGCTTTGAGAAATATCCATAAGAGCTTACAGCAAACATTGCGCCAGCCAGCAAGCCCAGATCACATAGAAATGGATGGATGTATTTGAGCAAAATCTCGCATCCGGGTTCTGCAGACTCAGCGCTCATACCAATCTGGTACCATTGGAAAAATAAAGTGAAGTGCCCGACTATGCCGATTAGTGAAGCTATAGCTGTTATGATCCCACCCAATTTCCAGTTTTTCATGTTCTTCTCTCCTGTTCTGATAACTTGAATTTGTTATAAATACGAGAAGGAAATTTGATTCTCCAATAAAATTATCCGCATTTAACTTAAAAAATACATTGCCAAAAGTTAAAAGCTAATGACCTGTATAATGATAGAAACATCATTTTTGAGGTGGTCATGGAAAGTTTATTGAAACAACTGAAGCTTTCTCCAGTTTTTGGAGATTATTCTGCAACCGTCCTTGAAGAGATTGAGAAGCGAGCCATTGGAAAGAAGTATCAAAATGCGGAAGTCGTCAGTGGACAGGGTGAGAAGTGGCCTTATTTGTTTATTGTTCACAATGGCAGAATGGATGCTGTAAAGGATTCACCCGAAGGTAGATCCTTTGTGGCAACAACATTTTTGCCTGGTGATGTTTTTTGGGGTTTAAGTTTTTTTGATGAAAAGCACATTATGCCGGCAACTTTGTTGGCACATGATCACCTTGAATTGTTCCTATGGCATCGTGAGGTACTCCTCCCATATATACTTAAGGAAGGAAAAGTCAGTTGGGAGTTATCAAAACTTGTCGTTAAACGGTTATTGATGGCCAGTGAAAAACTGGGAGAAATGACATTTCAACCGGTTGGTGTTCGGCTGGCGAAATTACTTGTTAGTTTATCAAAAGCCGAAGAGGGGATTCCGATTGACAGAGATCTGACTTTGGATGATATGGCGGCGAGGATTGGCACCACGCGTGAAATGGTCTGCCGTTTCTTACATAAATTTTCCGATGATGGATTGATCGACATTACCCGGACTGAATTTACATTAAAAGATGTTGACGCATTGAACCATTTAACTTCTATGTAAAAACAAACTCTTAACCCGTATGCCTGTCTATAGATGATGTCAAGTGGGCACCCATTAATACGACATAGACACTGAAATAAACCCAGGCAAGAAGAGCAACAATTTTTCCTAGTGAACCATAAACGATGTCATAACTTGCCAGACCGCTGCTCATATAGGAGCTGAAAATGGTAGAGAGGAGCTGCCATAAGAAGGCGGTAACAATTGCACCCGTTATAGCGGCGATCTTCTTAACTTTTATTTGCGGAGTCCAGAAATAGAGGGCAAAGAAGAGCAATACCCTGAGAATGTTGCTAATTATTGCTCGCGCAATATTCGTTGAAAAAAGGGACCAGATGCTCTCAAATGTGGAGCTAAACCCCAGGTTAATGATCAACTGTTTAAATGTGATCGTGAATGATGAAAATATGAAGAGTACTGCCAGGGCAATGACGAGCACAAGGGAGAGAAGCCGCATGCGTAAGTAGCTGCGCGGTGCGGCAGCTGGCCAGGCCGCATTGATATTCCGCATGATCACGGTAAAGACCGCAGTTGCAGACCAGATAAGACCAAAAAATGCAAGGACAGTTATACCACCGCGATTTACGAATACTTCACGGATATTGTTGATAATGAAATCTTGAGAAACCGGAATAATGTCGGGAAGAAGTTCAATTAACCGCTGTTCAATCACTCCTTTGTCTGCAAAGAAAGACCCGACACTTACAATGATCAGAAGCAAAGGAAATAAGGAAAAAAGAGTATAGTACGCAAGTGCAGCAGAAGCTTCAGCTCCCTTGGTCATCGCAAATGTCAGGAAGGTACCTTTAATAATGCGAAAAACCATACCAACCGCTTCGGAAACACGGCTTCGTTTTCGACGAATAATTCTGGATCCAGATCGAGGAATTTGGTTTTGTTCCATTGTTACCCGGCTCTATCCAGCAACTGGTTGTTCCTGTGAAGAGGAATTCAATTCGTTGAAAACGTTTAACTGCGATTCCATCTGAGTGCGGAACTGGCGGGTGTAGAGCTGGAAGTATTTACCCTTGAGCCGCAGCAATTCTGAGTGAGTTCCTGCTTCGGCAATCTTCCCATCTTCGATGACCAGGATGCGGTCTGCTTTACGGATGGTGGATAAGCGATGAGCGATCACAAAACTTGTGCAGTTGTCGAGAAGCATTTCCATTCCCTTTTGGATTAATGCTTCAGTTAAAGTATCCACAGAACTTGTGGCTTCATCCATCACGAACACCTCGGGGCGCGCAAGAACTGCACGGGCGAGACTGATGAGCTGTTTTTGTCCAACCGAAAGCAGATTCCCCCCCTCGCCAACTTCAGTATCAAATCCTTTTTCAAAGTGCATGATGAAATCGTGGGCACCGACAATTTTCGTGGCTTCTTCGATCTCCGAATCAGTGGCATCCAATCGACCATAGCGCAGGTTTTCGCGGATGCTGCCACTGAAGAGGTGTGGTGTTTGCAATACCACTCCGACGCGGGACTGGATGGCGTGAAGTGAAAGCGTGGTGTAATCACGACCACCAATGTAGATCTTCCCGCTGCGGGGTTCATAAAAGCGGCATAACAGATTGACAATTGTGGATTTGCCACCACCGGTTGGTCCTACTAGGGCGATGGTTTCTCCACGTTTTACATGCAGTGTAAAGTCAGACAGGACAGATTTTTCATCTTCCTCATACTTGAAATTGACATGGTCGAAAATGATATCCCCCTGAATGGTGCCGGGGTCGATTGCTCGCGGGCGGTTTTCGATCTGAGGCTTTGAATCGATCAGCGAGAACATACGCTCTGCTGAAGCGATTGCCTGTTGCATCTCGGCGAAAACGCGAGCAATATCCTGAACTGGCCACATCATAAATGTAATGTAGGAGACAAAAGCCTGGATGCTGCCAACTGACATACCACCAGTATTGGCTTGAGCTCCACCAAACCAGACAACCGCACCCACTGCAAGAGCGGAAAGGATCTGAACCGTTGGCAAAAAGAGCGCACTTAACCAGGCAGCCCGATAAGCTGAGCCATACATATCACTGGTTATTCCCTTGAATTCCTTCAGATTCTCTTTTTCGCGTCCAAGGGCTTTAATAACCCTTACACCTGTAATATTCTCGTTATAAGCACCAACGATCTTGGAATTAAACTTGCGAACCTTGCGGTACTCCCCAATGATCCGTTTCCGAAACTGGTATGCTGTAAAAATCAGAATAGGGACCAATGCCAGAACAATGAGCGCAAGTTGCCACTTCAAGAAGAACATGAAACCTAGCGAGATGAAGATGCTGACGATACCCCAGGTAACATCGACCATTCCCCAGGTTACTAGGTCCGCAACCCTTTCTGAATCAGAGGTAACCCGAGCCATGATCCAACCGACAGGGGTTTTACTGTAGTAATTTAATGAAAGCCCCTGAAGATGATTGAACATCATCTTGCGCAGGTCGTAGCGAATGCGTTCACCGAGGATGCCGGCAAAGAAGATGAATAGAAAAACCATTACCGCCTGGATAAGGATTACAGAACCATACATCACGAGGGAGTTAATCAAAACGCCGGTGTCTTTTGCTATGATGCCTTCATCCACAATCCGCTTTGTTATATAGGTCGAGACCGCATCCAGAGAAGCAACGATTGTGATCGAGATCAAAAAGCTGATCACCCATTTGAGGTGTGGCCGGGTGAGACTAAGGATCCGTTTGAGGGTTTTTCCATCAAATTTTGACTGGAATTCCTCTTCTTCAAAGTAATTATCCGGCATTGGTGAGTTCCTTTTCCAATTCCACTTCAATCCGCGTTTGGATATTGAAGATCTGTTGGTAGATCCCCGGTTGCTTCAGCAACTCGGAATGAGTTCCATGTTGAACGATTCGCCCTTTATCCATAACCATGATCTGATTCGCGCTGGTGATACTCTGAATTCGATGGGCAATGATGAAAGTTGTTCGGTCTTTCATGAGATTATCGAGGGCTTCATGGATCTCGGCTTCGGTCTCGGTATCGACCGCTGAAGTAGAATCATCCAGGATCAGGATTCGAGGATTCTTGAGAATCGTACGGGCGATAGTAACACGTTGTTTTTGACCACCGGAGAGGGTAACCCCGCGCTCGCCCACAAGGGTCTTATAACCATCTTGAAAAGTGAGGATGACATCATGAATGGCAGCAGCTCGAGCTGCCAGTTCCACTTCTTCATCAGTAACCTCTCGCCCGACGCCGTATGTGATGTTTTCCCTGATGGACCTGGAAAACAGGAAGGGTTCCTGTTCAACAATACCTATTTGTTGTCGAAGATATTTGCGAGGATAGCGGTTCAACTCGACGCCATCCAGCAATATCTTTCCAGCAGTGTATTCGTAGAATCTTGGCAACAGGTTTACCAGGGTCGATTTACCGGATCCGGTGGAGCCCAGTAGGGCGACTGCCTCTCCAGGAGCGACGGAAAAGGTGATATTGGATAAAGTTTTATCACCAGGCTCATACTCAAAAGATACATTCTCAAAGGCGATATTGCCCTTTACGTTTTTATTGGGCAAGTAATCTCCTTGATCCAACGGTTCGCGAGACTCTTTGATGATATCCATCACGCGACCATAGGAAACGAGCCCGGTCGAGGTCTGGACGATGATCCTTCCTAGATTGCGGAGGGGGTAAATGACATAAACCACCATACCCGCATAAGCGAGGTAAGTGCCAATGCTTATTTCGCCATTGATTGCCATCATGGCACCGATCAGATAACCTGCGATCAATTGAGCCCCACAGATAATATCGGAAAGCGGCCAGAAGAGGGAATGCATGATGGTTAACTTGCGGCCGCGGATGAATTTTTCCCAATTATCCTTATCGAATTTATCGATCTCATAGGGTTGGCGAGCGAATGCTTTTACCACCCTTACGCCGGCAAGATTTTCTTGGAGACGGGTCGAAAGAGTGGCTTCCTGTTCCTGGTAAGCCTCGTAACTCTTACTGACATTCTTGAAGAGAATGATGGATACCACTAGAACGATGGGAATCACGATGATCGAGATCAACGCCAACCGGACATTAAGGTTTAGAAGGGCTACAAAATTTATGATGAACAGTAAGATGATCCGGCCGACGCTTATTGCCTGATCTGAGAAGAACCTCCGCAAAGCATCCACATCTGAAGTCGAACGCTCAATGAGATCTCCGGTTGGGGTTTTCGAATGGTAAGTGAATGAGAGATGCTGAATCTGATCATACAAGAAATTGCGCAGCCGCCTGGTGACACCCTCTGCCGTTTGAGATGACAGCACTCCGCTTATGAATGTAAATCCACCTTCGAAAGCAGCTAGAATTAGGAAACCCAGCGCAATCAGAGGGAGGGCGACACGTTGTGTATCGTTAACAAAGTAGGAATCAACGAAATATCTTAAGAGCATGTAAGTAAGTGTTTTTGCGACGGCAGAAACACCAAGGCTCGTTACTGCTCCAATGTATTTTAGTCGGAATCCGGTCAGCATGAGCCAAATGCCAAGCAGCCGGTTTTTGGTAATTGTTTCTTGCAGGTTATAGTCCAGAATATTCGACGGGGCTTTCATGAGTTCACCTCAAATAGAAAACAACCTTCTAATTATAAAAGGGTTTGATGATATTCAAATTAGAAATATGGAGTTTTTCTTCAGGTTTCAGGTTGACAATGCGGACAAATATAAGATGAAGTGGAACCTGTTCTAATCTTGATAATCGTTGTTCTGCAAACTGGGCAGGGCGATCCTTCACGATAACCAATCAATATCATATCCTGTGTGAAACCGCCATTTTTGCCAAAAAGGTTCTTTTCATAAAAAGCCCCGCCTTTTTCAAGACTTTGGAGAAGCCCCTGCCGGCAGGCATGATATAACCTGTTAACTTCGATCTCCTGGAATGACTTTACCGTCCGGTTGGGATGAATCTTTGCCAGGAACAGGATATCGTGGATGTAAGCATTACCAATGCCGGCAAATTTCTTTTGATCCAGCAGGAATGCCTTTATTTTGCCTTTTTGCTCCTTCAAAATAGAGGAGAATTGATCTTCAGAAACATCAAGAATATTGGGTCCGAGCCTGGAGGTCATAGGATGATCCTTCATTTGCTCAGGCAGACAGAAATGGATGTATCCAAACCACCAAAAGCGGACAGTAAAGCAGCTTTGATCCGAGAAGTCGAAAATGGCAACATACTTATCAGGCAGATGAACCCGATCGGTTAGGAGCATGTCGCCACCCATGCCGAGGTTAAGTAAAAGCCAACCAGTAGTCAATTTCACCTGTATCCATTTTCCATGATGAAATGAGTCAAGAATTGAAGCGCCAAGTATTCCTGCAGTGAATTCTGCGATAGAAACGTTCAGGCACTTTGGTTGAAATACCTCAACCCCTGAAAAGATTTTTCCAACCAGGTGTTGCTTGATTTCTTTTGCTCTCGAAGCAATTTCCGGTATCTCAGGCATGGAATCTCCAAATGGAACTCTCTTGCATTATTATGCCGATATGTTCTATAATTATGTCACTATATTCGTTCCGAGAGGAGGAAACAATGGCAAGTGTTACATTTGACCACGTAGCAAAGAAATTCGGTGATTTTACAGCAATCGCAGATTTGAATATTGAGATCCAGGACAAGGAATTCCTGGTGCTCGTAGGACCTTCTGGTTGCGGCAAAACCACCGCACTGCGATGTCTTGCAGGTCTCGAAGAGGTCACTGCAGGTAAGATCTTGATCGGGGACAAGGTTGTTAACGATGTGGCACCCAAAGACCGGGATATTGCGATGGTCTTCCAGTCCTACGCGCTTTATCCGCATATGACCGTTTTTGATAACATGGCATTTGGTTTAAAGCTCCGCCATCTACCAAAAGCTACCATTCAGAAACGCGTTGAGGAATCCGCGAAGATCCTGGGAATCGAAGCTTTGTTGAAGAGAAAACCGCGTGAATTATCCGGTGGACAGCGCCAGCGAGTTGCACTAGGCCGGGCTATTGTCCGTGAGCCAAAAGTTTTCCTCCTGGATGAACCTCTCTCCAACCTTGATGCCAAACTCCGCGTTCAGACGCGTGCGGAGATCAGCAAACTTCATCATAAACTTGGAACAACCTTTGTTTACGTGACCCACGATCAGACTGAAGCCATGACCATGGCAAGCCGGATCGCTGTAATGAACAAAGGCATATTACAGCAACTGGATACTCCCCAGAACCTCTATGATCATCCGAACAACCTGTTTGTTGCAGGATTCATCGGTACACCGGCCATGAATTTCTTCAAGGTCAAACTGGATAAAGATGGTGATGGGATCTATGCAGTCAACAAGGAACTAAAAGTTAAGTTACCGCCTGCAAAGGCTGAGAAAGTCCAGAAACTGGTAGGAAAAGAAGTCATCCTGGGAATCCGCCCGGACGATATTCACAATCCTGAGTTTTCACCTGCGAATATTCATGGTGAAAATGTCGAAGCCAAGGTGGAAGTCACCGAGTTGATGGGGAATGAGATCCTTATCTACCTGTCAACTGGTTCTGAAAACTCAATTGTCGCTCGGGTTGATCCAAGGTCTCGATATACTTTTGGCGACAAAGTAAAAGTTCTCTTCAACATGGATAACTGCCACATTTTCGATCCTTCTGAGGATGCAGAAAATCCTGTTGCAATACACTAGTAATTACAAATGATTGCTATGTAGCGCAAGAGTGATCTTGCGCTACATTTGTGAATAAAGAAATGAGAGGTCAGCTATGTATAAAGTTGTTTTATTAAGACATGGTGAAAGTGATTGGAATAAGCAAAACAGATTCACAGGCTGGACTGATGTCGATCTTTCAGAAAAGGGCGTTGCGGAAGCTTCAATGGCAGGTAAATTAATGAAAGAAGCCGGGTTTGCTTTTGACGTGGCTTTCACTTCAGTCCTCAAGAGAGCGATCAGAACCTTGTGGCTGGCATTGGATGAGATGGACTTGCTGTGGATTCCGGTCTATAAGACCTGGCGGTTGAATGAACGCCATTATGGCGCACTCCAGGGTTTAAATAAGGCTGAGACCGCGCAAAAATTTGGGGATGAGCAGGTGCACATCTGGCGGCGCAGCTATGATATTCAACCACCAGCCTTATCTGCTGATGATGATCGTTTTCCTGGTAAAGACAAACGTTACGCAGATCTAACCACCAAGGAACTCCCCCTTACCGAGTGTCTAAAAGATACCGTTGCCCGGTTTCTGCCTTTCTGGCATGAAACAGCAGTACCGGCAATAAAATCCGGGAAGCAGGTTATCATCGCAGCTCACGGGAATAGTCTGAGAGCCCTGGTGAAATATCTGGATAATGTACCCGAAGATGAGATCGTTGAGCTCAATATTCCAACTGGAATCCCGCTGGTTTATGAACTCGATAACGAGTTAAAACCGATCAAGCATTATTACCTGGGAGATCAGGAAGAAGCCAGGAAAAAAGCGGAAGCGGTAGCCAACCAGGCAAAAGCAAAGTAATAAATAAGGCGGAGATTCTCCGCCTTATTTATTTTACTTTTTTTGCAGCCAGGTTTCCCCCAACAATCACGATGATGATACCGATGAGAGTGAACACTCCCATGTAAATAAATGCATCAGACCATAGTTTGAGAGGAAACAGGCGGATAAGGGTATCGTTGGCAAAGAACAACCAGGTATCTCCAGCAAAAAACAGGTGATGGAACTGGGTGAACAACTCATCAAAGTCTATCAACGTTCCGGCGAGGATGAAACCGATCAGCCCCAAGGTTAGCCATCCTCCAGCAGCCAACGCTGAGAAGTATCTCTTCAACCACCTGCCAGCGTATGCCCAGAGTGTGAGAAACAAGAAAGCGAATACAGCACCGGGTAAAATTCTATTCATGAGTTTAACAAGCGATTTAACATCTGCCATATGGCTGAGTTCGCGCTCATTATAAATGGGTGTTCCATCGCTAAACTTCAGGTTTTTGAGGAAGCTGATGTCTTCCGAGTTTCTTAAAAATTCAACAGATAATTTTCCCCATAATTTCCTATCTACGGTCGAGAAACCATATTCATCAGGCGGAAAGTTCTTCAGATTGTATTCATGCTCCAGAAAAGCAGGATTAATCAAACTCCAAATGGAAACCAAAATCAGGAGAACTGGAACGAGTAGCGCAACAAGTGCAGCAGGTATACGAGTCCAGTTTTTCAACGAAGACCTCCTAGATCATCTGAGAGCAAAAATCGCAGCACCATGGAATTTGTGATCCCCTCAATAGGGGCAAGATCGTCGGTAAAGATAGTGGTCAATTCTGGGCTGGGTTGAAGTCCTACATACGTGGATGCCATAACATCGAACAGTAAAGAGGATGGCGCATCGGAATTATGAAGAAAGAGATAATTGTCGGTGAAATTTTTTATTGTACCTGGCTGGTTGGTGGCGAACAAAATTGTGTTGAAGGATTCAGAAAGGTCAGAGATGAAAACAGTCGGGAATACCTGTTTCATGGTTGTATAAAGGGCATCCACAAGACGCCGGTCATCTGGTGCTCTGCCAACGTTAATCACCACCACTCCGTTTTCAGTTAAGTGGTTTTGAAGGGCGGTAAAGAATTCCACTGTTGTCATGTGTGCAGGAATGTAGGGCGGTCGATAGGCATCTACACTTATTATGTCATACCGGGTTTTACTGTTGGTGATCGCCCACCGTCCATCCTGGGTTATCACATCCAATCTGGGGTTTTCCATGTCGAAGAACTGGTTGCCAACCTGAATGATCTTCGGATCGATTTCGATGCCATCAATCCTGGCATTTGGGAAGACCTCCAACGCTTCGCGGGCTGTTGTACCGGCTGCCAGACCTATGATAGCGATGTTTTGAATAACTTCAGGATCGACAGGTGATTTGTTAAAAAAAGGAGCTGAAAGAACCTGTTCCCAGGGACCATTGAAGTTATACTGTCCGGCTTTATAGATAGAGTGGACTCCCTGTCCTTCGTTCAGACGAAGAAGGTAATAACCATCCTGTTTAAGAACCTGAATGTAGTTATAGGAGGATTCGGTTTCATAGACCAATCCCTCGGTATTTTTATCCAATCCCTGCACTCCGATCACAAATAGGACGATGATCACTATCAACATCCAGATGTACCTGATGACCAGTTTAAGCCTGCCAATGAGGAACATGCCTACCAGGGTAAATAAGAGGAGCAGAGTTGAGAGGACAAGGAAAGTCCGATAGGTACCGAGAGTGGGGACGAGGACGAGCACCGGTAAAAATGTGCCGATAAAAGAGCCGAGGGTTGAGATTGCATATATCCGGCCTGAGACCTTTCCTGCTTTCTCTGCATCCTCTAGGGATAAGCGGATTGCAAAAGGACTGGCAGTGCCTAAAAGAGTAACAGGAATGATAAATAACACCATAACAACCGTGAACGAACCAAAAAGCGCACCTAATGCCAGGTCATCGAACGCGCGGCTGGCTACTTTCAATACCGGTCTTGCGGCAATAGGGATGAGTCCGACAGCCAGAGCTGCCCAGGCTAGAATCTTAAATAAGGTCTCAAATCTTGGAGACCGATCTGCCCATGAGCCTCCGATGAAGTATCCAAGCGTCAGATAGATCAGAATCAGACCAACAATGCTTGCCCAAACCAGATTACTCGTGCCAAAGTAATTACCCAGTAAGCGAGAGGCCGCGAATTCCACTGCAAGCGAGACAAGCCCGGAAATGAAGACGATAACAAGAAGGTACTTTTTCATTCTGAAAATTATACCTTAGTGACCAAGTATCAAAGTGCGCAAGTTGTATAATCTACTCAAGTGGAGGAGTTATGCTGCTAATAAACCCCAAGGATCTAAAAGATTACGAGAATCAGGCAAATGCTGCCGGATTTTCTTTCGATCAAATGATGGCAGCTGCCGGAAACGGGATGGCGGATATCATCGAAAGGAAGTGGCATGATGAATCTGACAAGAATATCCTGGGATTAATTGGCGGAGGGAAAAATGGGTCAGATACCCTCATCGGATTAACAAAACTCCAAATCCTGGGATGGAAAACGGGAGCCGTGAGAATTTCGCAAGCAGAACTTCCGGATTGGGTTATCGAGGGGTATGAGAGGTCAGGAGGGAAGGTCTTTTCACAACCAGATAAACAACGCCTGGTTGATCTTCTCAAAGCCTCCGATTTCATCTTGGATGGAATCATCGGCACCGGGTTTACCCCACCGATGAGAGAAGACCTGTCTGGCGTGTTGAAATTTATTAAGTCTCACTGCACTGAAAAAAGGGTCATCGCGGTAGATTGCCCGAGCGGAGTTGATTGTCTGACTGGAACAGTTGAGGGCGCTACGCTGCCTGCTGCCCTCACTGTGTGCTTGGAAGGCGTAAAAACAGGGATGATGCGATTTCCTGCTTTTGATTATGCTGGCGAGATCATCGTTGTTGACGTAGGAATTTTAAAAAAGATCCACAAGGTTAGAGAAATCCATGCTTACGTTATAGATAAGGAAATGGTGGTCAATGTCTTGCCAGACCGTGAAGCCTACTCACACAAAGGAACCTTCGGATCTGTGTTAGTATGCGGCGGTAGTGTGAATTATCCCGGTGCGCCAATATTTACTGCCAAAGCTGCTTATCGAGTGGGCTGCGGGTTGGTGAAAACTGCAGTTCCAGAACGGATCTACGATGTGGCAGCAAGCCAATGTCCAGAGTCTACCTGGGTCATATTGGATGAAGAAAATGGTGTGATCTGTGATAAAGCAGAAAAAGTAGTGCGGAATGAGATGGGCAAAGTAAACTGCCTTGCGATCGGTCCCGGGATAGGGCTTGAGGATCCAACTTTTCGATTTGTCAAAGGAATTCTGACAACTGTGGAGCCAAGTGTAAGGAAAAATGGTGCTGGTTTTCTGCAAGGTACTATTGATCATGAAACTGGCGAAAAAATAAGCTGCCCGGTCGTGATTGATGCGGACGCTCTACGGCTGCTTGCTCGAATCCCTGAATGGTCGAAAAAACTCAGTCAGTCGGTGATACTGACCCCTCATCCCGGGGAGATGAGCAGCATTACCGGGTTATCAATTGATGAGATCCAAAACCAGCGGATAGAGATTTGCCAGCAATATGCAAAAGAATGGAAACAGGTGATTGTGTTAAAGGGTCCACTAACTGTAATCGTGTCCCCAGAGGGTAAAACGGCAATTAACCCCATCGCCAGTTCTGCACTAGCCAAGGCGGGCAGCGGTGACATTCTAACTGGAATTATCGCTGGATTGGTTGCTCAAGGTGCTGGATTGTTCGAGGCGGCTGTTGCAGGTGTATGGATCCACGGGATGGCTGGTGTTATAGCTGCAGAGAAACTCCACGTTGAAGAAAGTGTCGGAGTTGCTGATATTATTTCTTCTATAGGTGGGGCAATCCAACTAGCGAAAAAGAAATAACCCCTCCAAATTGAAGTGAACCCTATTGAGTAGACACTAATAAAGAAAGCCCCCTGTGGCTA
>CAZLBG010000016.1:0-16753 GCA_964557895.1 uncultured Anaerolinea sp. | reverse complement strand
TAAAACTGCACCCCTTTCTGTTGGATTTTGTGTCCAACTTTTGGGGTGCAGTTCACAAAGCGGAGTTTTTTATTTTTTCAATAATCTTAAAGCCCTTTTGGCAGTGTGTGTTAGCAATGCTTCATTGGTCCTAGCCAGGAAGTCTGATAGGATTTCGTTTGTTGCGGGTCTTTCTACTCGAGACAAGGCGATCAGGCTATTGCGGATTAGCCCGATATGCTTTGCTCGAAATAAGGCTGATCTTTTGTATCTGGAAGAAAATTCCCGGGAATCCATTTTGAGAAGTTCGATCACCTGAGAGATTGACCATGCATTGTCGTCATTCCCGATTAAAATCTTGCGATTCCATGGGCAAGCCATCTGGCAGATATCACAACCAAATAACCAATTACTCATTGCCCCTGCAATTTCCTCTGGTATTTCACCTTTATTCTCAATAGTGTGGAAACTGATACATTTTGTTGAATCAATTGTGCGGTTTTCCTGAAAACAGTGTGTGGGACATGCTTCAAGACAACGGGTACAGCTCCCGCATTGATCCTTTTCGAATGGCAAATCCGGCTCAAGATCCAGATCGAGGAATATTTCTGATAGTAGAAAACCTGAGCCAATGGTTGGAGAAATCAGGCAGGAATTTTTTCCTATCCAGCCAAGCCCTGCTTTTTGAGCCAATTCCTTTTCCAGGATAGGTGCGCTATCGGTAAACACTCTAGATAGGATTTGCTTCCCTAACCACGAACTTATGTCGTTCACCAGCATTTGCATTAGCACAGGCAAAACCAGGTGGTAATCCTCTTTAGATACATAACCAGCAATCAGGAAGTTATTAAAATCATTAATTTTTTCAACTTGGTGAAATTGATATGGAAACCCCAGGCAGATGATGGATTTTACTTCCGGCATCAGTCTACGGGGGTTTTGCCGAGAATATCGATGGTAGGAAGAATCGAGGTAAGTCATTCCTGCATTAAAGCCTGAATCCAACCACTGTTCATAAACTGCGAATCCATCGAGGGGGTCGGGTCTCGTTATGCCACATAAAGAAAAGCCAAGGTCAATCGCTCTGGCTTTAATCCTATTTTTCAGTTCTTCCCCTGGAATAGCCATAATTATTTCTAAGGGGTCGGTGAAATTGTAGGGGTTAGGGTACTCGTTCCGACATTGATATACATGAATAAAACTTCGCCAAACACATAACCTGATGCAGTATACATTTTCCAGGCGCTTGAATAAGTACCGTTGGTAGCTGGAGCTGTAAAAGGAACGCTTACATCCACGGATTCTCCGGGAGCAACCTCTTTTGTGAGGTTTATTGTGACGGTATTATTAGTACCCTGAAGACCTTCCAGATAAATGAGCTTGTAATCTTGTGTCCAAGTGGTTGTTCCTGTATTTTGGATGTTCCATGTTTTTACAAAATTCGATGAAGGTGCTACCAAGGAATAATCTGGAATGGTTACATCTGCCAGCCATTTTGCATTATCTCCAGATATGGGTGTTATCAATGCTTTTGTTGGTGTGGCTGTCGCTGGACTGGAAGATAACGTTGGCGTAACCATCGTCTGAGTAGGTGCAATAGTTGGTTCGAGCGTGGCAGTGGAAGAAGGTGTGAGAAGTGCGATACTCGTGAGTTCAGCTTGCACAGTTGATGCAATTTCTGTGATTTTCGCGCTAGCGTCCACCGTCGGGGTTGCTTTTCCACATCCAGCAAGCAGGCTAAGTACAATTACGACTATAGCTGTGCTTACCACAAATTTGATTCCTGACATTTTCTCCTCCAAATCTTTGTACTCCCTTTATTGTCAAACTGGAACAAGGGATTGTCAAGTTACAGATTATAAATCTATTAATTACTGATGCGGAGTTAGAAAGTTTACGCCGTCGGTGTTTTCGGGAAGTTCTGTTGAAAATCCATCGCTTCCGTGGAACTGAATGTAGTTAACTGCTGCGGGAGAAATAAAAATTTCCTTCTTGTAAAGTTTGCCATAGTAATAGATGGAAATCTCGTAGTTTCCTGAGGGAATTTCACCAATTGCGAAATTTTCATTATAAAAATCATCCAACTGTTTGGTTTTTGGCGCATAGGTGATGATCGTCCAAGTTTTTCCAGTTTCAATCGATTTCAACCATAAGGTTTTTGTTGTCATCATCATCCCATATGAGGTTTCAATCCTGCCGGCAAGAACACCATTACCGACTGGAGGAGAGAGCCACAATTCTGGGTTCTGAACTTTATCCCCTAGTGAGTTCTCAATGCGTATTTCAAAATGCAAATGAGGTCCAGAGGTATTTCCGGTCATGCCGACCGTGCCTATCTTCTGACCGGATTCTACCCAATCTCCTTTGTTGACATTGATCTTATCAAGATGGGCGTAGACCGAATAAATTGTATATCCGTTATAACTGAAAGAATGCCGGATCATTACCGACAATCCGTATGGATCGTCAGGGTGATTTGCACCATTCAATAACCCATTACCAGTAAAGATTACTTTCCCTGATGCAGCAGCGAGAACAGGATCTCCCCTGATCCCGATGATGTCGATTCCAGTGTGCACAACATCCTCTTCGGGATAATAATACCCGTAACGATACTCTACATTCAGACGACTTGACTTACTCAGCAACAATGGGCGATCAAAGTAGAAATGATCATGGGGAGTTAGCGCAAGGGGGACGGGATAGATCAAATTTCCCCATTCTGGAGTAGGGTAAGAAGGTTCTAAATCAAAAACCGGCGCCTCCTCTGGTGTGACACCTGAATTCAACGGTGTTGGAGTGGGCGTCTGTGTTCCCGCATTTACCTGAAGAATCTCGTTATGAAATGAGAATGAAAGGAAACCAATACCCACCACACAGAACAAACCGCTAAAGGTTCTGAGCATTCTCCTAGAAGAAAAGCGAAATCCAGATATCTTTTTTTTCATTTGCCGGTTCTCACCAGGTTTATCACATCTTCCGGATATAACTCGCGCATCGCCTGTTCCCAGGATTTGTTTTCGGAGAATACCAGCAGATTAAATTGGATACCTGGATAATAAGTTCTCCAATTTGACTGAGAAGCCAGACGAAACCACCCATATTGTCGGGCAATGTCCGTAAGATCGATCCAATATCCGGTTGGAGGGGGAATAGGTTTTCCGCCATCTTCGAATGCCTGCAAATCACCTGAAGCTCTAGAAGTAAAATCCCAAACTGGTGTGGTCAAAATGATGCCACAGCTGCCATCCTGTCTTAAACACTTTGCCCAGAGTCGCCAGTAAGTTTGTCCTTCAAAATCCTCCCTGCTAACAGCCATCCAATTTGAATCAAATGGAGCCAGGCTAAGCGAAACTGCCCGGCCAGTATACAACCAGTTTTGGGGTATGCCCGGATCCGGGGGGGCTGTAATTGGAAGGGCAGCACTATTCAGATTGCCGAGGACATCCCATCCAACGATCTTTTCAACAGAATTACGAAGGGCGATATAGCACTCATCTGCCATATCTGAAAGGTATGGGTTTGCTACCTTTACAGAACCTAGTTCAACCATTGATAATCGATCATTTTCACTTGTCGGGATAGTTTGATTACTTTGACAGAAAGGAAGATTGTCGGAACGATCCACTGATAATAAGATTTTATTTAGGTTTTCCAGGGCATTGCCAGCTGCCCATTGGAACGTTGAGGTTGATGCTGCCAATCCAATCATCGGGTAAACTAGATTCCCGTTTTCGGCATAATACCCGGTGAGAAAATATTGATCAGATGTGTTGAATCGAGTTAATAGGGTTCTCCCATCAGGAGACCAAAACGGCATCGTCCCTATCCCTAGAGAAAACGGGGTATCCTTTGAGGTCGGGTAAATAGCCTTTTCGATAGTAGAGTAACTATTTTGTTTTTCCCAGGTAATAGATAGCCCATCAGGTGACCATGCGGGATTGTAATAATCAAAATCGTTACCACCAGCAATTTTCGAAAATCGATTTTCAACCATATCCAGTTGCGCGGTCCAGATTTCATATCTCCCTGACCGGTTTGTTGAAAAAGCGATCTGCCTGCCTAAAGGGGACCACGATGGGTCGAGATTATTTCCTGCACCTTCGGTTAATTGTATTGGCGCAGCGCTCTCATCAAAAACTGATCGGATACGAATATTGCTTTGTCCATTTACGTAAGATTCATAAGTGATCCATTGATTGTCTGGGGACCACTCTGGATCAGCTTCATAATCAGAGGTATTTGTCAGTGGTTTTAGAGCGTTGTTCGATAAATCCCAAATATACAAATCCCATTGACCGGATCGATTGGAGGTAAAAACCATGAAATTTCCATCGGGACTAATCGCAGGGTCGCGATCATCCCATTCTCCATTTGTCAGACGGGTAATCGGTAGATAATTGGGGTGAAAAACAAACAGGTGCTGATGCACTCCATCTCCCATTGAGAAAACAATAATTCCATGATCTTCTGAAGGGGCGTTCTCTTGAACTTGAGGAAGGATTGTTGGAGTTGCGGTGGAGGTGGATGTCAACTCATACACCGGGCTCGCAGTTTGCGAAGGGGCACTTTGAGATGCGGTAGATAAAGGCGTGGATTGAGGAATACCAGTCCCCTTGGAACAGGAATTGAGTAAAAAGCTGAAAAGCAGTATCGCCGGTACAACCCAAAAACCGCATTTCCGCGCTGCCATCAAAACTCCCTCAGGTGACCAAATCAGTCTGGGTAAAGCAAAAGCGCCGGGTCAATCGCCCGGAATACACCTGATAATGACCAGATGCAATAATTGTACCGTTCCTCAGTCGTTGCAGAGGGGTGATAGGAAGCGATCGAAGTGAAAGCTGCGTTAGAAGGTCCAAGTCGGATCTCGAGGTGAAGATGATCTTCGGCAGCATTTCCGGTCTTACCAGCAAAACCAATGAATTCACCACAAGATACCAGATCTCCTGTCTGAACCGAAGGAAGACTGGACAAATGAGCATATAGAACATAAATCGATTCTGACGTTGGATCATAGGTGACAGGTTTTCCCTGAACCGGACAACGGTCATTGATCGAGTAATTACTTCCAGGAAGTGGGGTTGGTTGGGGAATCTTTGAGGAAAAGTTGGGGGCAACCTGTGACAGAGGAGTCTCAATGATCACCATGAATCCATAAGGATGGCGATTGCTTTCGATAAGAATTACCTTTCCCGGTAGAATGGATTGGATCGGGAAATTTTCGAAAGTCGAATAACTCTCAAACTGGTAAAAAGAAAAATCGATGGCAGGGTGACCTTCTCCATTTTCAACATAAGGTGGAAAGGGGATGAAAGGATTTGAGGTAATGATGTGCAATTTTTCCAGTGGGATTCCCTGGAGTGGAGAGCATACTTGTGAGACCATTTCAACGGTCGGGGTAGGAGAAATAGTCTCTGTTGGAGTTGGTGTGGCTGAGGGGATTGTTGTAGCCGTGTTAGTAGTCGAGGGTTGAGGAGAAATTTCAACAGGAGTCTCAGTCGAAGAGGGTGTGCATCCATTCAAGAAGAGGAAGGAAAAAACAACCAACAAGACTAATAGAGATTTCATCCTGAAATATCACTCTTTTATGATCAGTTCTGCCTGATCGATTACATCGTCATCCTCGAAAAAGGTTAAGCAGAGTAACTTTAGTGGAAACTCCACCTCTTTTGTTCGCATGTGAAGGGTGAAATCGACATGCTGGTCAACGCAATTAATGATGAAGGCTCTGGCTATAAAATGATCGCTGGAATCAAACAAAGAAAATGAAACATTCGGATGATCATTATCATCCTGTAACTCAATGGACACTTTGACTCTATCCGGGGATGCCAGGGATGCAAACAATTTCCGGATTGTGTTATCTCCACTGTGTTTTACATCTCCTGAAGATTGAAAATCTCCCATTTATTTTACGATCCTGCGGGTTTCCAGATAAAAACGTTTTTCGTGGGCTTCTCCCATTGAGAAAGTTTTTCTTGGAAGAGCGCCATCCAGAATAACGGTCTTAAATAATTGATCCTTACCCATAGGGGGAAGGTAAAACCCGAAATTGTTTTTCTGCGAACCCAATTTACACACCACATCATCACCGTGAACATAATCGATCGATCCTGCATTGCCAGCTTTCATCCATGGATCCAGGAAAGCCTGCAAAGTTCCGACGGGTAAGGTGCTATCTGGAGACGTGATGGTGGCAACCTGGTAATTGTCTGGACTGATGAGTCCAATCTTATGATCTGGTCCAGATTGAGAATTCACGATCTCTATCATCACGTTCTGATCCTGAACTTCATCAAACCTGATGCGGTTTCCGAAATAGGTGGATAATGCAGTTTGCGGTTCCGATCTAATATCGAAAAGGACACGATGAATGGGAGCAAATTCAAGACCTGAATCATGGATATTTTCCAATTCAATCAATGCGAACCGGGCTGGATGATCCATTCCTGCAAGAGGTTTGATCTTCTCCCAAATAGATTTGGCGGTTGCCAGAGAATGGTTGCCATCACCCACGGCAAACAATAGCACGCCATATTTACCATCTACCTGATACTTTTGATGGAACGTTTTAGATTGAGCAAGTTTCTCAAGCGCTTGAATGGCCTGGTTTTCCAGAGCGGATGAATTTACAGATCTACCAGTGAGGTGACCACTATATTGCATTAATTCGAAATCGTAAACGATAGGCAGATCTGTGCTGGACTCTTCGATTGGACCGATCACTGAATCCTCTGGATCATCTATCAGAACCAGGATATGGGGCAGTTCAAGGCTGGCATTCTCACGGATCTTTATCCTGGGTGGCAACCTGTCCAGGATGGTACCTTCGGTAGCACGAATCAGGCTTTGTGAGCCTTTTGAAAAATCATATTGCTCGAGATCCAACGCTAGCATAAGCCCGCGCCGTTTTTTTCCATCCACAGTTCGTTCTACATAGATCATACCCTCATGATCCACAAGGATTCCGCTACTCTGGTACTCCTTCATCTTGGCTTGCGTGAGGTTTAACCTTATTGTTTCTTCAGGTTTGCCAAGGTAGATCTCGGGCAACGTGATATGAAATGTTGAGGGGGCATTTCCTACGATCTCAGCAACCTTCTGCCAATAATCCGGTTCAGAAGTGAATTGATCGCATGCTATCACAGACCATTTGTGCAGGTCGATCTCTGGAGCAGGCAGTAGAATGTTGGGGATTTGAACGCCGATGGATTCGAAATTTTTCATGACTTTTCCTCGATAGTTAGGATCAGTAAAATTTTACCAGACTCTACTCCTGGAAAAAGAAACGGGTAATCGTGAGTGATTACCCGTAAGAATGGTCATTTGGCTTTATTTTACATTCCGCTCATGAATGCCAACCCTAGTGCCCCCGGGCCGGTATGGGTTCCCAAAACCGGGCTGACTGATGTTGTCACTGCATCGGTTACAACGGTATTCGAAAATCGTTTAATTGCCCGATCCAGCAGTTCATCTGCTTTTTCCTGGTCATTTGCGTGTATTGCTGCCAACCTTATGGGACCCTTGTCTTTGTTCAGTCGGGCTTCAACAAGATCCAGCAACCGGTCAACGGTTTTGTTGAAAGTCCGAACTCGCTCGACCGCCTCGATCCGACCATCACGAAGTTCCAGCAAGGGCTTGAGATTTAACATTGTTCCCATGAAAGCTGCTGCACCCCCTATCCTTCCACCACGATGCAGGAACTCGAGGGTATTCAAGGCAAAAAATACGCCTGTATGAGTCAATGCTTTTTCAGCCACTGCTTTAACTTCAGAAATCCCTGCGCCAATGCTAGCCATCCTGGCAGCGCTCAATACCTGAAATCCAAGTGCCATACTCGTGCTGAGTGAATCCACAAGTTCGATCCTGGCACCGGGAAATGCTTTTTTTGCCTGTATCGCAGATTCCAGGGTACCGGAAAGTTTGCTCGAAATGTGAATACTTAGAATATCAAAGCCCTGATCCAGAAGAGTACTATATGATGCTTTGAACTCTTCAGGGGTTGCCTGGGAGGTGGAAGGCATAGTTTTAGCTTTTGCCAACCTCTCATAGAATTCCTTCGGTTGGATGTCGATGCCGTCTTTTAGAACCATGTGATCCCAGATGACCTGTAAAGGCAAAACCTGGATCTGATGTCCATTCAATAGTTGTGCTGGAATAGTGGCGGTGCTATCTGTAACAACAATCACTTTATTCATCGTGTTCCTCCAGAAACCTTACCAATATGTGAGAATTAACACTGAAAAAGAGAAATGGTTTCTATCTCCACTTCTCTTGACCGAATAGGATACTCGCTATAAAATCATGGCTGTCCTGTTGCAGCAAGAGTCTCTATATTAATAAGTTGATAATTGAAGCATGTTTGAAAATCTTACCAATCGTTTAAACGAAGTATTCCAGCAATTACGCCGGCGCGGTAAATTAACCGCTGCTGATGTTGATGCTATGCTTCGAGAAGTCAGGCTTGCGCTCCTTGAAGCTGATGTTAATTACGGTGTAGTCAAAGAATTCATCAATCGGGTTCGTGAACGGGCAGTTGGAGCAGAAGTCTCCAAAGCATTGAATCCTGCGCAGCAAGTGATCAAAATTGTAAACGATGAATTGATTGCCACTCTCGGTGAGCCTGCAAGGCTGAACCTTTCTGGTGTGAAACCTTACGCGATCATGTTAGTGGGGCTGCAAGGAGCAGGTAAGACAACTGCAGCTGCGAAGCTGGCAAAAAAACTACGTGCTGAGGGTGAGAGGGTACTGCTGGTAGCTGGTGATCCCTACAGACCGGCAGCAGTAAAACAACTCCAGACTCTTGGGGAGAAGATTGGAGTTGAGGTTGTTGCAGAGGATGGCATCAAACCTCCAGAATTAGCTGCCCGCGCTTTTGATAAAGCCCAAAAGGGCGGTTATAGCATTGTTATTATTGATACGGCTGGGCGTTCCCAGCTTGACCAGCCATTGATGGATGAACTGATAGCGATCACCCGCAAGGTAAAGCTTGCAGACATCCTCTTGGTTGTTGACGCTATGACTGGACAGGAAGCTCTAAATATTGCAGAGGGTTTCCGTGATTCTGTAAAAATAACCGGATTGATCTTTACAAAGATGGATGGCGATGCGAGGGGCGGTGCTGCGATCTCAGTTCGCAGTGTTACAGGTGTACCTATTAAATTCCTCGGTGTAGGTGAAGGAATTGATGCGTTAGAGGTTTATGACCCCGCACGATTGGCATCCCGTATTTTGGGAATGGGTGATATGATAGGGCTTATCGAAAAGGCAGAGGCCGCTTTCGATCAGAAGATCGAAAAGGAAGATGCCGAGCGGATGCTCAAGGGGAAGTTTACCCTTGAGGATTTTTCAAACCAGTTAAAGCAAATCCGCAAGATGGGACCACTCTCGCAGATGCTGGATATGATGCCGGGCGGGATGGGCAAGATGGCACAGAAAGTATCACCTGAGGATACAGAGAAGCAGCTGAAGTTAACCGAAGCCATCTTGAGTTCAATGACACGCGGTGAACGCCGTGACCCAGATATCCTCAATGCCTCACGCCGGCGCAGGATTGCGAGGGGAGCTGGAACAGAAGTACAGGAAGTCAATCGAATCCTCAAGCAGTTTCGGGATGCACAAAGATTGATGAAGACCATTCAGAAAACAGGCGGGCGAGGATTTCCCCGTATGTTCAAGTGATCAAAATGAAAACGGCGGTAAGCGCACCCTTCAGCGCCCCTCGCCAAGGTGGATTTTTGAGTCACGCAAAATTTGATCATTTTTAGTTGAAAATAGGAGAGAAGCACGATGGTAAGAATTCGATTACGCAGAACAGGTTTGCGGCACCAACCTGCCTACCGTGTGGTAGTAGCAGATATTGAAAGCCCGCGTGACGGCAAGTTCCTCGAGATCCTCGGATCCTACATTCCAACCACTGAACCATTCACTCTTGAGGTCAAAGAAGACCGGGCTTATGAATGGATGAAAAACGGTGCGGTCCCCAGTGAATCAGTTGCAAAACTCTTTAAGTCAGTAGGTTTGATGGAGAGATACGAACGCTTTAAGAAAGGTGAAGCTGTTGAAACTTTGCTTGCCGAAGCGGAAAAAGCGTTCGAGAAGCGTGCAGCCTTATCAAAAGCCAAGTAAGCGATGAACAATTCCAACGGTTCATCCTACAAACCTCCACGTACGGCAATTGAAGGAGGATCTGTGAAAGAATTAGTCGAGTACATTGCTCTAAGCCTTGTCGATGATCCCTCGCAGGTTTTCGTATCACAATTTCGTTCTGGCGGAAAAGAGAACCTGGAATTACACGTTGCCAGGGAAGACATGGGTAGGGTCATTGGAAAAGGTGGGCGGGTTGCAAATGCCATGCGCGTGCTCTTGCGCGTAGCCGCTGCCCGCGAAGGAAAACAAGCCTCTTTGGATGTTGCTGAACCAAAATGACGCCTGATCCAAAGGTAAGAAAAGAAGATCAGTCTCGTTCAGGCTCGCCCAGGTCGGGTGAGCCTGTGTACTTAACAGTAGGAAAACTTCGCAGAACGCATGGAGTCAAAGGAAATCTGTTGATGGATATCCTGTCTGACTCCTCTGAGGTCTTTATTCCCGGCCGTACTGTTTATCTAGGACCGAAATATCATGAAGTAAAGATTGTCGAAGTGAGGTCTGCTAATCAGAATCTCCTGATCCGATTTGAGGGTTACGACGATTGTGATAAGGCAGCAATTCTTCGAAACCAGATTGTTTCGATCCGAACTGAGAATCTCCAACCACTGATGGAAGGCAGGTATTACCACCATCAGGTTGTGGGATTAAACGTCATTGATGAATCAGAGAAAGACCTCGGGATCCTAACGGAAATTATTACTACTGGAGCAAATGACGTTTATGTCATTACTGCTTCAGACGGGTCTGAAATTCTCATTCCAGCTGTCAAGAAATTTATTCTTAAATTCGACCTTGAAAAACACCGCATTGTTGTCAAACCTCCTAACTGGGAATAACTCTAATTTGGATTCAAAAGCGTACTGGATAGGGTTCAATATGGTGAAGGGGGTTGGGGCAGTGCGGATGCGCCACTTGCTTGGTTTTTTTGGTTCAGTCGAGATTGCCTGGAATGCTCCTGCAGACGCTCTAATTTCTGCCGGCTTACCCAAAAAAGTTGTAGAGAACTTTATCCTCATGCGTGATCAAATTGATCTTTCACGGGTGATGGATACCATCGAATCCAAGGGAATAACTGCCCTTACAATTGAGGATACAGATTATCCGAGACGATTAAAAGAGATTGATCAACCACCGCCAGTACTTTACCTTAAAGGATCGATAGAGGTTGAGGATGAATGGGCAGTGGCAGTGGTCGGGACACGCAGGGTCACTCCCTACGGCCGTCAGGTTGCCAATGAGTTGGCGATGTTCTTAGCGCAAAATGGAATAACGGTTGTCAGCGGAATGGCGCGTGGAGTGGATGCGATAGCGCATCAGTCTGCAATGCGTGCCGGTGGGCGGACGATTGCTGTTTTGGGCTCCGGGGTGGATGTCATCTACCCGCCAGAACATACCCGGCTTGCGAGCGAGATTTGTAACCATGGTGCTCTGGTGAGCGATTATTCGATCGGAACAAAACCTGATGGGATTAATTTTCCACCACGAAACCGTATCATCTCAGGATTAACACTCGCAACGATCGTTGTGGAAGCCGGAGAAACAAGTGGAGCGCTGATCACTGCGGAATTCGCGGTGGAACAAGGAAAAGAGGTATTTGCTGTCCCCGGATCCATCCTTGCTCCTAAAAGTTCAGGCACAAACCGGTTAATTAAACAGAGCGCTCGACCATTATTAAAAATGACCGAGATTCTGGATGCTCTCAACCTTGAAAAGATACCTGAGAAGAAATCCAGCCGTAGGCAATTTCCTTTGGAACCTTCAGAATCCAAGATTTTACACACCTTAACCCAGGAACCTTTACACATGGATGAAGTATCCAGGTTGGCGGGAATACCGATCAATGAAGTATCTGCATTATCAACAATGTTAGAATTAAAAGGTATGGTTTCACATGTAGGCGGAATGAATTACGTAGCAATTCGCGACGAAAAAGGGCATTATCTCAGTCATGGAATTAAGTGAACACGTCTATGCTGTAATCATGGCCGGCGGCGGGGGAACGCGGCTGTGGCCTGTATCCAGGAAAGAGAATCCCAAGCAGTTGTTGGATTTGTTCAACGGTAGGTCTTTATTCGAAATAGCAGTCAGGCGGCTTGAAGGACTGCTTTCCGTAGATCGGATTTTTGTTGTCACGGTTGCAGAACAGGCACAAAAATTACAAACGCTGGTACCTGAAATCCCGGCATCTAATTACCTGATTGAGCCACTTCCCCGGGGAACTGCAGCGGTGGTTGCGTTGGCAGCGGCTGCAATACATAAAATGGATCCAACCGCTGTGATTGTTGTGCTAACTGCAGATCATTTCATAAAAAATGTAGAAATTTTTCATTCTGCAATCAAGGCTGGATGTCTGCTCGCCGATGAGGGAAAATTAGTAACTTTGGGAATAGATCCTACTTTTCCATCCACTGGTTATGGTTATATTGAATTGGGAAATTCCATAGGTGAATTTAACAAGATAACTGCGTTTAAAGCTATCCGCTTTGAAGAAAAGCCAGATGAAAATCGAGCAATCGATTTTATCAAAACTGGAAAATACCTATGGAATTCCGGTATGTTCATCTGGCAGACAACGACTGTGTTGACCGAAATCTCGGAATTGATGCCAGAACTGATGGAAGTAATTGGCGAACTTCAGCCTTTCATCGGAAAAGATCACAATCATCCAAAATTCATTGAGGACTGGACTTCGATCAAACCCCAAACGGTTGATTATGGGATCATGGAAAAATCCGGTCGGGTTGGAGTAATCCCGGTTAAAGGAATTGGCTGGAATGATGTGGGCAGCTGGGATTCTCTTTTTGATGTATTACCCGCGGATGAAAATGGTAATATCCTGCTCGGAGACGAGATTCATGTATTGGACACCGAGGGCACATTGGTTTTTTCAAATGAAACGAAAAAGCTAATTATCCCTTTGGGCATTAAAAACATGATCGTCGTGAATACCCCCGATGCGCTCATGATCTGCCCGCGCGGAGATAGTCAGAAGGTGAAGCTGCTGGTGGAATACTTGAAATCAAACCACTATACTCTTTTTTTGTAGGAGCGTTAACCATGGATGCTTATTGCGTAAAATGTCGAGCAAAACGTGAAATTGTCGATCCTGTGGCGGAATTTAACGCCAAGAGCACGCCAGTTACTCGAGGGAAATGTGCTATCTGCGGTACCAGCCTTTACCGGATGGGTGCGACCCCAGCTCACCAGGGAATGGTGAAACCTGCTCCTCGAATTAAACAACGGAGTGGAAAACTTGTGATTGTGGAGTCTCCTGCAAAGGCAAAAACGGTGGGAAGGTTCCTCGGGAAGGGATACACCGTGCGCGCTTCAGTAGGGCACGTGCGAGATCTTCTGCGATCCGAAATGTCAGTAGACGTTGAGAATGATTTCACACCCAAGTACCGGGTGCCGAATGAAAAAAGAGTAGTGGTTAAAGAATTGAAAACACTGGCTAAGGATGCTGAGCAGATCTACCTGGCAACTGACCCAGATCGCGAGGGTGAGGCCATTGCATGGCATCTCATGGAAGCAGCCCAGATAGAGCCAAAACTTTCCCAAAGGGTTGTCTTTCATGAAATCACGGAGGGAGCAATCAATGATGCTTTCTCGCATCCTCGTGAAATTAATATGGACCTGGTGGATGCCCAGCAAGCCCGCCGTGTTTTGGATCGGCTGGTGGGTTATTCAATAAGCCCGGTTCTTTGGGAAAAAGTGCGCAGCCGACTGTCAGCAGGCCGCGTACAATCGGTTGCCTTGCGTTTGATCGTAGAACGGGAAAAAGAAATAGAAGCCTTCAATCCGGTTGAATATTGGTCAATTGAAGCCGAGCTTTCACCGGAAATCAAAAAGACGACTTACTTTACTAAGCTCGCTAAAATTGATGAGAAAGATCCTGAACTGGGAAACAAGGATGTTACTGAGGGGTATCTAAAAGACATGCAAGGATCGGAGTTTTCGATCTCCAAGATCAAGCGCAGTGAACGCCGCCGCAAACCCTCGGCTCCTTTCATCACCAGTACCTTACAGCAGGAAGCTTCACGCCGCCTGGGTTATACTGCCCGCCGTGCGATGATGATTGCTCAACAGTTATATGAAGGAATTGATCTTGGAGAGGGAACCGTTGGTCTGATCACTTACATGCGAACGGACTCAACAAACATTGCTGAAGTGGCTATTAATGAGACAAGAGAATTTATTAAAGGGACGTATGGAGACAGTTACCTTCCTGTAACTCCTTCAACGTATAAGACTAGAGCTGTTTCTGCGCAGGAGGCACATGAGGCTATCCGGCCAACCTCAGTATTGAGGCAACCCGACAAGGTCAAGGAGTTCCTCTCCCCTGAGCAGTTCAAGTTGTACCAAGTGATCTGGCAGCGGTTTGTTGCCTCACAAATGGAATCGGCTGTATATGATACGCTTTCAATTGAGGTGACTGCTCAAGGATTAAAACACCAGTATATTTTCCGTGCTTCTGGTTCAACGATAAAATTCCCCGGTTTTTTGATCGTTTATGAAGAAGCCGCAGATGAAGATCAAAAATCTGATGAACCGGAAAATATCAAAATTCCTGCAGGTCTTGAGGAAGGACAGAAACAGAAACTAATCCGGCTCATTCCAGAACAGCATTTTACCCAGCCACCTCCAAGATACACAGAAGCCACTCTGGTGCAGGTTCTTGAGGAATATGGCATTGGACGACCATCCACGTACGCTCCGATACTGTCAACCATCCAACAGCGAGGGTACGTAACCCGCGAGGCAAAAAGGTTGTTCCCAACCGAGACAGGGGTTCTCGTCAATGAACTGGTGGTGAATCACTTCCCGGATATTGTGGATATGCAATTCACTGCGAAAATGGAATCTGAACTAGATGAAGTCGCTAATGGAAAAATCGATTGGCGAAAGGTCATCGGGGAGTTTTACACCAAGTTTGAACCCACCGTTAAGAAAGCCCAGGCAGAAATGCCGGTGACAAAATCAGAGCCTGAGAAAATTGGCAGAGAATGCCCGGATTGCGGGCATGACCTGGTCATCCGTTGGGGAAAATATGGCAAATTCATTAGTTGTTCCAATTTTCCGGCTTGCCGGCATACAGAAGCGCTTCTGGAGAAGATTGGCGTAACCTGCCCGAAAGATGGCGGAGATGTGGTTTTAAGAAAAACGCGCAAGGGCAGGATATTCTATGCCTGTTCAAATTACCCTAATTGTGATTTTACGAACTGGAAGCGTCCTGTTGCCAAACCTTGCCCCAATTGCGGAGGATTACTGGTCATTGCTAATAAAAAAGAAGTTCAATGCACCCAGTGCGAGGAATCCTTCCTCATGGAGCAAATTGGCGAATTAATAACAGAATAGGCACAGTTATTGCAACATTTTCGCTATAGTTGCCTTTACTAGTGATTGACCTTGCAATAAGGACAATCCAATTTCTCTTGGCAACAGGAGCGAAAAATGGACAAGATCAAAACGCTTTTGCAGCGACCTCTGATCGCCGGGTTAGTAGGACTGGTGGTTGGATTGATCATCGGGTTGCCAATCCTTGGATGGGGAGTATGGCCAGTAAAATGGAAAGATGCTGATGCCAGCTTCCTTCGGGAAGATCTGAAAAAACAATACCTATGCATGGTGGTTGACTCATATAAAGTCAATCAAAATGTTGAGGTTGCCAGAGCTCGCATTGATTCGCTAGGGCTGGATGTAGCATCATCTCCCTATATGTTTGACACTCTTCAGAGTGCCGGATGTGCCTATAGCTCCGGATCTCCGGAAGTGGTGGCTTTAAAATCAGCATTGTTGTCCGGCACAACAGGTGGTGATACAACCGGCGGAACTGTTACCACACAGGTTCCCTTGCCAACCACAACTGCCGCTAAACCCAAAAATTCCAAAAGCTCGACCCTGCTTTTATCGCTTCTATGTGCATTATTCCTTATCATCGGTGGAGCTTTAATCTACATCTTCTTCCTCCGCAAACGAAAGAAACCTGGTGAACCTGGCTCAGAGGTAGTGGAAGGGGAGGAAGACTATCTGGTTGAAGAAGAACAAGCTTTGCAGGGTACTGACAGCATGCAAGCCGGTGAATCAAGGGTTGTTCCCGGTGCTGTTGCTCCTGCATCTAGTTCAGCTAACCCTGCCGCTCACTTTATGACCACTTACGTCATCGGTGATGACCTTTACGATGATTCCTTCAGCATTGATGATCAATCCGGTGCGTTTCTCGGTGAGTGCGGAGTGGGTATCTCGGATACCATCGGTGTAGGAGATCCCAAGAAGGTTACTGCATTTGAGGTCTGGTTATTCGATAAAAATGACATTCAGACCGTAACCAAAGTATTGATGAGCTCCCATGCTATGAATGATCCAATGATCCGACAACGATTAGCCTCGAAGGGTGAACCTGTTCTTATCGAGCCGGGCCAGCAGATTCTGCTTGAGACTGCCACCTTGCAACTTGAAGCCCGTGTCATCGAACTTGTTTACGGGCAGGGTGCATTACCCACAAGCAGTTTCTTTGAACGTTTGACCCTTGAAATTGCTGTTTGGCCAAAATAATTTTAAAAAAAACCCCGGAATGAACTGAACCCATAAAACGAGACACGAACAAGAAAGCCCCTCCTGTGAGAAA
>CAZLBG010000015.1:0-17314 GCA_964557895.1 uncultured Anaerolinea sp. | reverse complement strand
CATAGACATAATGCCAACCCCAAACTTGCAAACCTTTAGCCCTGATAGCATCAACTACAGGAGGAATGAGGTCTTTGCCAGTCGTCTTATCCACATTGTATGCACTGGTGGCATTGGCAATTTTAATTAATACATGGGAAAATCCTGCATTGGCAGCGATAGTGGCAATCGAACTGGCATTGCCGCCCTCGCAATTTGCAATTTTCCAGATCCAGATCCCTTTTCCTTTAACGGACATACAAGCCTCCTAAATCACTTCTGTGAATTAGGAGGTTGCAATTAGTGTGCCTACAAGGCCAATCTGGGGTGCAATAGTTTTCATAGCTTGAATTACATTCTGGCAGTGATCCCAAAGGGGAACACCAAACTCTGATGCGCCTTTTTCTATTGATTCACGATCTGCACCTGCAGCAAAAGCTTTATCTTTCCATTTCTTTTTCACTGAACTTGCCTCCAGATCATAGAGAGATCTGGATGGACGAACCAGCGCTACTGCGGTTATTAAGCCTGTGATCTCATCGCAGGCGTATAATCCCTTTTGAAGAAGTGTCGTTCGAGGGTGCCCTGCTTGGCTGCCATGGCTCAGGATAGCCTGGATGATTTCCTCATTGACCCCTTCATTGCGAAGAAGAGGTGCTCCTTCCATTGGATGCTGTTCAGGGGTCGGGTGGATCTCCCAATCAAAATCATGCAATAATCCTGTGATTCGCCATGTGTCAATGGGCTGATTCAGTTTTTCCGCATAAAAACCCATGGCTGCTTCTACAGCTAGCATGTGATTAACAAGGTGTTCATTCTTGATATACCTATTTACGATTGCATAAGCTTTTTCTCGATCCGCCATTTTTATTCTCTATTATTCAAAAATGATCGGTTCAGGGTCACCCATGACTGGAAGAGGATGACTGACCCATACCTGCCACAGGGCAACCAAGGTTGCAGGTAACTCACGAATGCTCCAAAAAGTCAGACTGTGGGGGTGATACGTACGCATGTCTGCCGCAACCCCAATCGATTCCAAGCCTATTCCATTGCAGGTGAACAATGCGCGCGGCAAATGATATTTTTGCGTGACGAGAATAGCCTGATTCAAGCCAAAGATGTTCCTTGCCCTGTAACAGGTATCGTAGGTACGCCGACCGGCATAGTCAAGCACAATTGCTTCATCGGGAACGCCAAGCTCTAAAGCATATTGGCGCATCGATGCCGGTTCGTTGTAATCCACAAAACGGTTGTCCCCGCTCATAAGAATCTTTTCAACCTTTCCGGAAAAAAACAATTGAGCGGCTGTTGAAACCCTGTCCTTCAGCACAGGGGATGGAGTACCATCCCTGAGTAAGCCTGCGCCGAAAACAATCGCGGCCTTGTCACTCGTGACCGATGCTACCGACTTTATTTTATTAATTGACAAGATAGAAGTAATTAATCGTGGCAGACCAAAAGTGACTATTCCAATGAGGGCAAACGTGAAAAGTATTTTTATTATCATTGTTATCAATTTTCGCAACATGCTGGGTATTGTACCAGTCAATGGGTAGGATTTTTGGTAGATGTATCTTCATGATCTCTACCAAACTCCATCTTAATGCCGGTAATTCCAGTGGGCAGTTTTATATTTTTGGACCTCCAAGTCGGTTGCCTGTATGAGTTCCTCCTCAGAAATGTAATCTTCATCAAAATCGACGTTAAATTCCTGAGCGAAGGCACTGACAAAAACCTCAGTTGCCATCGGAACAGTGACATTTTTCCCAGTCAAAGACAGGACCGTGCCCGCATGATCTAGTAATCGTTTCCTGGCGGCATATCTATGATCCTCGTCAGGGTAATTGAGAACGTACGTAATCCTTGTGAGGTCACCAAAAAGCGGGAGAGATCCATGTTGAAGCATGCCACCATGCTTGCGTGCCTGCGCTGAGCCGATCAACTTTTTGCCATGAACTGTTATCTCATAATTTGACGGAACCTCGAAACATACCGGTTCATTTTTAGTTTGAGCGGACTGCTTATATACGTTTTTTGCATCGGCTTCGATCCCCAGCAGGGATAACGCCCTCAATAAGGCTCGGGAAATGCGTTGGTAACTCTCTAACAAAGACCCCCTTGATAGTGGGTCATCCAGAGGCGCAGTCACTGAATAGGTGAGTTCATCCGTGTGCAGGATTGCCCTGCCACCCGTAGGACGCCTGACAAGATCCCAGCCTAACTTGTCAAGTCCATTTTTATCAACATCTTGGATGGATTGTGCGTATCCCAGAGATAGGGTTGGGGGAGTCCACGAGTAAAGCCGAAGGGTTGGAGGTGTTTCACCCCTGGCAGTGTTGAGCAGTAACACTTCATCCAGCGCCATATTGATCGCGCCTGTCAAAGGAGGTGAGATTATCAAACGCCATTTTCTCTTCATCATTACCTCATATATCCAATGATTATATTCAAGATTCCATAAGCATGTTGTATAGACCATTTACCTATCTTGACATTTGGTTTGGGAAGTAATATGATTAGTAAAATTTCCAGTAGAATGGTCCATTATTTTTACATTCTGAATGTTAGAATTCATGTAATAACAATGGACTTTTTTTTTGAGGAAGGAGGGGCAAGAAAACAAATAAAAATCGGGAAATTAAGGGTGACATAGAAATTCATTTTACTTAAATCTAAGAGGAGAAAGAAAATGGCAAAGAAGTTACTACCCCTGATCAGCATTTTGATGATCGTTGCGTTTGCACTTGCTGCATGCGCAAAACCGACTGCGGCTCCGACCGAAGCCCCAGTTGTTGAAACTGAAGCACCTGTTGTTACAGAAGCCCCAACCGAAGCTCCCGCTCCTGTTGAAGTGACCTTCTGGCATTCTTATGGTACCGGATCTGCTGAGGAAGTTGTCCTGACCAAGCTTTTGGAACAGGCTGCTGTTGATATGCCCGAAATTAAGATCAACGTTCTCCAGGTACCATTCAATGATATCTTCAATAAATATCGCACCGATGTTGCCGCTGGTGGCGGACCAGATATGTTTGTTGCCCCCAATGACTCCCTTGGTGATGATGCCCGCGCTGGACTAATCGCTGACATCACTGCCCTTGCCGCTGGCAAGCTGGATGGTGTCAATCAGCTCGGTATCGATGGCATGAGCGTTGATGGTGTTCTCTATGGTATTCCGGAATCGATGAAAGCAGTTGCCATGTGGTATAACACTGAGCTTCTGCCCACTCCTCCTGCAACCACTGATGAACTCAAAGCCCTCATGGAAGCCGGCACTCAGACCGCTATCAGTTTTGGCTGCTATCACCACTACGGCTTCTTTGGAGCCTTTGGTGGCGAAGTCTTCGATGAAAGCTGGAAAGTTATTGCCGACCAGGGTACTGGTGTTTCTGATGCTATGGCCTACTTAAATGACCTTTATCAGATCGCCAAGACCAATTCCTGGACCAAGAACGACAGCGATGGTTTGGCTGTCTTCCAGGAAGGCAAAGCAGTCCTCATCACCAATGGTAACTGGGCTATGGGCGATTACAAGAATGCCCTCGGCGAGAAATTAGCCGTGACCGCACTCCCCGCTGGTCCCAGTGGCCCCGCCACCCCATTACTCGGAATTGATGGCTTCTACTTCAGCCCGAACAGCCAGAACCAGGAAGCCGCCCTCAAGGTTGCTTTGTACCTTAGCAACGCCGCTTCCCAGACTGTCATGATGAACGAAGCCGGGCACGTTCCTGTGCGCACCGATGTTGAAATCACCGATCCCCTGATCAAGGGTCTCGTGGATGCCTTCAACAAGGGTGCCACCATTCGCCCGCAGGTTCCCCAGTTAGGCCTCTACTGGTCCAACTTCTGCGGAACCGACGAAGTCTTCGAAAAGGGTGTTGCCGCTGCTGAGTGGGTTACCACTGCTACCGCGAATTCCAACAAGTAATAACCATATGTCTTGGGTGATGAATACATTATTCGTCTAACCAGGATACAGGGTCAAAGCAAGTGGGAGAAATCTCATTTGCTTTGACCCTTTTTGTTTATCACCGGACCAAAAAAGCGAGGGATTATGGCGACACTAACTGTTCCAGTCAAAAGGAAAACGAACGTCCGGCGGGCATTTTTGCCTTATTTGTACTTACTACCTGCTTTCATTGTTCTCGGGGTAATCACCTTTTATCCCTTGGTCTACCAGGTCATTATTTCCTTCACCGATTTTCAAACAAAAGATCTTCTCTTGGGATTGAATTCTCCCAAGTTAAATCACATTGGAATCCAAAACTATGTAGAAATTATCACTGGCGGTCTGCCTGTACAGAATTTTGATTTCTTCCGGGTGCTCACCTACAACATTTGGTGGGCTCTCACGAATGTCCTCGTGCATGTACCAGCCGGTGTCCTCATTGCAGTATTGCTTAATGTAAAAGGTATCTGGTTCAAACGGATTTATCGTGCGATCTATGTCCTTCCAGTTGTCATCCCAACAATCGTGGTTGCCACTGTATGGCGCAATATTTTTGATGAACAATATGGCGCTATGAACCAGGCACTCACCTGGATTTCCGGGATTTTTGGAGGGACAGATCCCGTTCGGATTCGCTGGCTATTTGAGTATAAGCCACCTATTCCCTGGCTGTTGCCTAACGGACCGTTACCGCTAGCTTATTATGCGATGATGATCGCCAATTTCTGGCTTGGCTGGCCATTCATGACCTTGGTTGCTACAGGTGCATTACAGAGTATTCCTAAAGAATTGTATGAGGCAGCTTCAATAGATGGCGCTTCAAAATCCTACCAATTCTGGAATGTGACCGTTCCTCTCATCCGTCCAGCGATGATCCCGGCGGCGGTTTATGGTTTTACCATGTCATTCAATCTCTTCAACTTTGTTTACTTCATGACAGCCGGCGGTCCTGCCAGATCCACAGAAATCCTGGTAACCTTTGCGTATGACCTGGTAAGAAACCTGAGGTTGTACGGAGCAGCGGGTGCTTTTTCAGTGATCATTTTCTTTGTGGTATTGATCATCTTCCTGATCACAAACAAGATCACCAAAGCAACCGAAAGCTATGCGGAGTCCTAAAATGACAACCATAATTGAACCTGTAAAGAAAAAGAACTTCCTGACCCGGTTTTTTACAATGGATACCTCCGGCAGCGTGGGTGGGAGCGAGAGACTTCCTCTTTGGCGGCAATTACTTATTCAGATTTTATGTCTGATCATCACTGTTGAGGTGATGTTCCCGATCATGTACATCATAACCTTGTCATTCAGCTCCAAGGAAACAAGACCTTCCACTCTCGAGATCTTTCCAAAAGAGATTTCACTTGTAGCTTACAAGCAAGTTCTAACTCGACCTACTGCTAACCCGATCACTTTTGTGGAACTTCTGCGAAATAGTGCATTATTGGCAATCAGCGTTGGATTGGCGTCCTTGTTGATCGCTGTTACCGCAGCTTACGCTTTTTCCAGGTTTAAGTTTAAATTGAGACAAGTGTTAATGATCATGGTATTCATCCCTTTGCTGATGCCAGCAGTAGGGTTGTCTACTCCATTATTCTTGTTAATGAATAGTTTCCAGATTAAGACCTGTGCGAGCGGAGCAACCGCGATTTTGCCGTTCTTCGGCTGTGAACCTGGCGAAGCAGCAAAACTGCTCTTCAACCTGCGCGACTCTCTCATTGGTGTTGGCATAGCCATGATTTCTACCGCCTTACCTTTTGCGGTTTGGAATCTAAAAGGATACCTGGATACTATCCCCAAGGAATTAGAGGAAGCTGCAGCAATCGATGGGGCAGATGCCAACCAGGTCTTCTTCAAGATCGTGATTCCGATGGCGTTACCCCAGCTGGCGGTTACTTTCTTCCTTGGTTTCATCGGATACTGGCAGGAGTTCGTCTTACCTTGGTTATTCTTGACCAATCCGAAAGATTATACGCTGGCCATGACGCTTTACAATATGACGGGGCAATATGCCAATTCCATCCCTTGGAACAGGTTTGCTGCGATGGCAATCATCGTTGCGGCACCGGTGGCTATAGTATATATCTTGCTTCAAAAGCAGATCGTCAGCGGATTGACCGCGGGTGGAGTTAAAGGCTAAATCAAGAAGCGGCCGAAAGGCCGCTTTTTTATCTCTTTAAAGGATAAACAATGAAAGCCAAGATCCTTGCGATAGTGATTATTTGTGGAATTACTGCTGGGTGTTCTAAACCCTCCACCCCTATTCCAGAATCACCGCTGACCTCACCTCTGGTTGAAGATAAAGTGGAAATACCTTGGTGGAAGACAGCTGTATTTTATGAGATCTTTGTCCGCAGTTTTTATGACAGTAATGGTGATGGAATTGGTGATTTTAATGGGATTACTGAAAAGTTGGATTACTTGAATGATGGTAATCCAAACACCAGTTCTGACCTTGGAATAAACGCCATCTGGTTAATGCCGATCAATACATCGCCATCCTATCATGGATATGATGTGATCAACTACTTTAACGTGAATCCAGAATATGGAACTTTTGACGACTTTAAACGATTATTGACGGAAGCCCATAAAAGAGGAATTAGGGTCATAATCGATCTTGTTTTGAACCACACTTCCTCTGAGAATCCGTATTTTGTGAGTGCAAGCACTTCGGGTGACTCTCCTTATCATGACTGGTACCTCTGGTCGGATACAAGTCAGGGTGATCACTGGTATTCCTCAGGTAACGGAGAAAAAACACAATATTACTATGCCTATTTCAGTGCGCAAATGCCGGATCTTAATTATCAAAATCCAGAAGTGACAGAAAAAATGGGTAAGGTTGTTTCTTTCTGGATCAATGATGTTGGCGTGGACGGATTTCGAGTGGATGCAGCTAAACACCTGATCGAAGAGGATAAAAAGCTGGAAAACACACAAGCTACGCACGATTGGTTCAGAGAATTCTATGACTATTACAAAAGCCTGAATTCGAACGCTTACGTTGTGGGGGAGGTTTCAGGAAGTGATGCAAGAGCGACTGAGCTATACGATGATGACCAAATGGATATGATCTTCAATTTTGAAATTGCCAGTGGATTTGTGAATAGTGCAAATGGTGGAGCAATTTCTGGGGTAGGTAGTGCGATAAGCTTTATTCAGGAAGACAGTCCGGATTGGAATTTCGCTACGTTTCTGACCAACCATGATCAAAATCGGGTTATGAGCACCTTATCCGGCAACGTAGCTAAGGCGAAGGTTGCAGCAGCATTATTATTAACATCCCCTGGAACCCCTTTCATTTACTATGGCGAAGAAATCGGGATGATGGGGAGTAAACCTGATATTTCCATTAGGCGTCCGATGCAATGGTCTGGCGGAGAAGATGCTGGATTTACCAGTGGTACTCCCTGGCAGGAATTAGGAGAGAACTGGATAACCTCCAACGTTGCAAACGAAGGGCAAGATCCAGAATCGTTGTTGAGTTGGTATAAAACACTCATTCACTTACGGCAAGAGAACCCAGCGCTATCGATAGGTGATTACCATGTGGTTACAGCAGATAACCGGGCAGTTTATTCTGCTATTCGACAATACGAGGGGAAGACTATTCTAGTACTTATTAATCTCTCTAAGTCACCGGTGGAAGAGTATTCACTTTCCTGGGAGGGGATAGATCTTGCAGATGATCAGTATTCGCTTGCATCGATCCTTGGATCTATTTCAGCAGAGAGAGTCGTAATCTCTACAGGAGGTGTCGCAGGGTATACTCCACTTCCTCGGTTGGAACCTTTCCAGACACTTATGTTTGAGATTAATGGAATCAATTGAGTAATCTTGTATGAAAAACTGGCTCAAGATTAGTCTTTGGATCTTATCAATTGGAGCAGTTCTTGGGTTAGCCTGGGCTATCCGGTGGCATGCATTAACAACATTGAATATCGATTACGATGAAGATGATTATCTACGGGCAGGTCAGGAATATGTTCACTTGATTCGAACCAAGGATTGGTCGGGGTTTATGCAAACAAATTACCGGCCGGAACATCCGCCGCTGGCAAAAATCATGGTCGGTATCAGCATCCTGGGTCAACCCGAGCCAGTGCAAATGGTCCCAGATAGACCTTCAACAGCTAGCCCAAATAATTACCTTCCGAGAAACCAACTGAAAAGCGCCAGGATCGCGAATGCCATTTTTGGCACATTAACCGCTGGTTTATTAGCTTTGGTTGATCCGGTCGCAGGTGTTTTACTGGGGATACATTCTTTCACTGTAAAATATGTTTCACAAATCATGCTTGAAGCACTACCTGCTTTCCTGAGTCTTGGTTCTGTGCTAGCTTACCTGCAGGGTAAAAAGAAAAATAAAGGTCATGTTTTCTGGTTGATCCTCTCAGCGATTTGCCTGGGATTAACGGCAGCTTCAAAATACTTATATTGTGTTGCAGGGATTGCTATTGTCATCGATTGGGTAATGGCAGCTGCTAGGGATCAGCGAGTCAAAAAGGAATTCAAGCTTATTCTGATTTGGGGGATAGTTGCGATTGGATTTTTCCTGGCAGTGAATCCTTATTTGTGGCCGGAACCGGTTAACAGGTTGAAGGAATCTGTTTTCTTCCATTCCATCTATTCTACCTCTGCAGAAGAGGTACAGGAAGCCGGATATCCCGTATGGCAGCCTTTTTTCTGGTTGTTTTCCACCCCCAAGGTCTGGCAACCTAATGCGATATGGATTGCCCTGGACCCTTTAATAACTATCCTGGCTTTTTTTGGTATACGAAAGCAATGGCAAAAACGCCCTGTGATGATTTTATGGCTGGCGGTCTCATTATTATTCCTGCTCATATGGCCTACCAAGTGGCCACAGTACATTGTCATTCTGACCGCACCTTTATGCCTTACAGCAAGTAGCGGTTTTTCAACGCTTATTGTCGATCCGTTGATCAGCATACTTAAAAAACGAAAATCCGATGGATCTATCAATAAGGAAAAATCCATTAGAGGTTTTCAAAAGGCATCACCGTGGCTAATCCCCGGATTGGCGCTGTTTATAATCTTTACAATAATCCCTTTGTTATACCAATTGGGAGTTTCAATCACGGATTTTAGCAGTTCGTCCATTAAAGATGGTTTTGCAGGTGGGATCTGGCGGGAGATTTGGGGTGGCTTAACCGGCAAGAACGATCCGATTGCTGCAAATCTAGGAAGCAATTCAAGGGATGTCCATTACATTGGTTTTAAGATATTTGGACCTGCATTTAATTATGTTCTCTCTTCAGGTACACTTTTCTACAACCTATTCTGGATGTTTACTTCGGTGCTTTTTCAGACCCTCCTTGGGGTGGGTGTAGGTCTATTGTTATTTCAGAAGGGAGTACACCTAAAAAAATACTGGCAGGTGCTATTCATTTTACCCTGGGCGATCCCTGAAATGATTGGCGCGTTAATGTGGTTCAATGTTTTTGCTCCAACAACCGGATGGTTAGCCCTGGGAGTGCAGCAATACGGAGACCAATTTCCGTTTGCTGCCCTCGTCAACTGGACCTTTTCTGAAAACCTATGGCTACTCGTTTTGTTAATTTCGGGAGTCTGGTATGGTTTTCCGTTTATGATGCTTGCGACGACTGCTGGGATGAAAATGCTCCCCGATGAGGTATTTGAGGCAGCACAGTTGGATGGGGCTAGCGGATGGCTTTTTTTCAAGCAGATCCTTTGGCCATTAATGCTTCCTTTGGTTGTTCCAGCAATGATCATCAGAGCGATTTTTGCTTTCAACCAGTTCTACTTATTCCAGGCGTTTAATTCATCCGGGACAACATTAACGAGTCTATCTTATGATGTTTTTCATAACGGGGAGTATTCAATTTCTGCGGTTTTAAACGTTCTCAACATAATAATACTCATCATCCTCGTAGTTCTGCTAAATCGAAGAGAAAAGCTGGCAGAGGGGGTGAATTTTGCCTAAACTCAGATGGTGGCAGCACCTGTTGATTCAAATTATGCTTCTGCTCATTGCACTATATGTGATCATTCCAATCTGGGGAATTGGAAGGTTGGCTTTCGATGGATCGCTTGAGAGCCGGCCAACTGAGTTCCGCTTATTCCCAAAAGAATTTAGCATAAGTTCTTTTCTGGAAGTTTTGGACAAACCATACCAGTCAGTCAGTTTCTCGATCCTTTTCAGAAACAGCATGGTGGTTTCCATCTGTTCCGCGCTTCTAGCTTTTGTTCTGGGGGCAACTTTGGCATACGCCCTGGCGCGATTCCGATTTCGTGGCAGAAAATCACTTCTATTCGTATTGTTACTGACAGCTGTTATTCCGCCAATTGCTTTTGCGACGCCGCTATACATCGTGCTCAGCATGCTGAAAATTCGAACAACTTTATTTGCGCTAATCCTGGTATATACAGTTTTTGCCATGCCTTTTTGCATCTGGAATATGCGGACTACTTTTCAGGCTGTATCCAGGGAACTTGAGGAAGCTGCGTATATCGACGGGGCAGGGGATTTAGCGACTTTTTGGCATGTTACACTGCCAATTTCGCTGCCATCAATATCTGTTGCAGCTTTGATATCATTCTTAATGGCATATTCAGAATTTGCGATAGGCTGGTTCTTTGTTGATAAAGCAGATACAGTTACCCTGGCGATGTCGATCTATGCTATGGTCCAAAGTGGAAACGCGCAGCCCTGGAGTGTGCTTGGCTCCCTTGTGTTCATGATGTCAATACCGATTGTTTTGCTATTTGTAATTCTACAAAAAACCTTACTGGAAAAGATGTTGTTTATTGGGAAAACTAATTAATTCCCTGTAAGAGTCATGGATTTTTGAATTGCAAGAAATATCCAATACACAATGGATACCGTAATTCCAAAAGCAGAAATGATTATGCCAAACGTAGCTGCTTTACGTGAAGCAGATTTTCGTCCACGAAAACCTGAGTAGAGACTCACCAATCCTGCGATGATGCCGATTGGCGGATATAAACCTGCACAAATACTTGAACCACCCAGGATTACCGACAAGAATGCCAGGATTTTGTTGATGCGCTCTTCGGGATCAAGATCAAGATAATTAGGTTCCATAGGCTGAAGTGAAACAGTATCGAGTATAGCATAAACATTGGTACAATACGTTGTTACGAAAAAACATTACTGAAGGAAGGCATTAAGGGATGGGGAATACTATTTACGATTCACTGAATGGCAGAATTCATTCAGACAGGAAAACGATTGAACTTGTTTTACCAGATGGACGGGTTTTTACAGGCGAACGAGGTGCAACACTTGAAAAACTTTTGCAGGCTTTACCTGAATGGGACAATCCGCCAATCATGGGAGCGGTGGTCAATGGGGAACTAAGAGAGTTAACCTACCCAATCGAAATGGATTCGCGCATCAGGCTGGTAACCATGGCTGATGATGACGGTGCACGGATTTATCGGAGGTCGATCACCTTCCTACTGGAAGCAGCTTTTGAAGAACTGTTTCCTACTATTACAATGACTCTTGACCATTCAGTATCTGCAGGTGGTTATTTTTGCCAGGTCGCTGAAGGAGATACGATCTCAAAGAGTGATCTTGATAAATTGAAACTGCGGATGCAGTCGTTAATCGATCAAAACTTGTCCTTTGACCGGACCACAGTTCCATTGCAGGAAGCGATAAGTTATTTTCAAGAAAAAAAACTGACAGACAAAGTTAAACTGCTCAAATACCGCCAGAAGGATTATCTGGTTCTTTATCAAGTGGGGGACCATAAAGATTACCATCATGGGTATATGGTACCTTCAACGGGGTACCTGAAATGGTTTGACCTGGAAATCGTGGGTGAAGGTTTTGTCCTTCGTTTTCCACGGCGTAATTCACCCAAGTTAATTGAACCTATGCCCAGTTATCCAAAACTCCTTAGTACGTTCAGGCAGTATGGTAATTGGCTGAAACGACTGGGAATTGAATCAGTTGGTGCATTGAACGATGTCATTCTTGCAGGTAACATACGGGAGATCATCCTTGTATCAGAGGCTCTGCACGAGCTTCAAATTATCGACATCGCCCAACACATTGCAGAAAAGGCTGATGAAGCACGGATCATCCTTATTGCCGGACCATCTTCTTCTGGTAAAACTACTTTTTCGAAACGTCTATCGGTGCAGTTGCTCGCAAACGGTTTCTCGCCTTATCCGCTGGAAATGGACAATTATTTTGTGAATCGGGATGACACTCCGCGGGACGCCAATGGTCAATTCGATTTTGAATCCCTGGGGGCGATGAACACGCGATTGCTTTCAGACCATTTGAAGAGACTTATAGCGGGAGAAGAAGTCACAATCCCTCGTTTTAATTTCAAAGAGGGAAAAAGTGAACCAGGGGAGACGGTCCGATTGGAAAAAGACCAGATGTTGATCCTTGAAGGAATTCATGGATTGAATCCCAATTTGCTGCCTGACATCGATCCAAAATCAACATTTAAAGTTTATGCATCGTGCCTGACGCAATTAAACCTTGACCGGTACAACCGCATCTCCACTACCGATACACGATTGATTCGCCGCATTGTACGTGATTCTCGTGAACGCGGATACACTGCTCAGCAAACCATTGGGCGGTGGGAATCAGTGCAGAGGGGGGAAAAAGAATACATCTTCCCGTACCAGGAAAACGGCAACAAGTTATTCAATTCAGCCTTGGTTTATGAATTATCTGCGCTGCGGAAGATGGCAGAACCCCTTTTACGGCAGGTTCCATATGGAACACCAGAATATGTTGAGGCAAAAAGGTTATTGGCATTCCTTGAATGGTTCCAACCGATTGATACGAGTTTAATCCCAGATAATTCAATCCTGCTGGAATTCCTTGGTGGATCGATCTTAAAGGATTTTAAATTATGGGGAGCGGATAAAAAAGAGTTGCCGTGAGGCAACTCTTTTTTTGCTAGCGTAATTTCTTTTTGAATGCCACGCCTAGACGTGAGATTCCTTCATTAATTAGCCCTGGATTACAGTAAGAAAAGTTAAGGCGCATATTATTTTTCATGCTTCCATCCGGATAGAAGAATTCACCCGGAACATAAGCAACTTTTTCATCGATGGCTTCCTGCAACATTTCCGTAGTGTTAAATTGCTGGGGTAGCGTCACCCACAGGAATAGTCCACCCTGGGGTCTTGTCCAGGTTATTCCATCAGGCATATGCTCCTCAAGAGCATCGAGCATGGCGTTACGTCGTTCCTTATAGGTTGCCTGGATGACTTTCACATGGCGATCGAGAAAACCATGTTGACCGACTTCATGAGCAACAATCTGGTTAAATGTCGATGTATGCAGATCACAACCCTGTTTAGCGAGTGCTAATTTCCGAATCACTTCCTTAGGTGCGATCACCCAAGCCAGTCTTAAACCAGGAGCAAGGATTTTTGAGAAAGTACTCAGGTAGATCACATTACCAGAATAATTACTTCCTTTTACCCGCATTTGAGAATCCAATAATTCGACTGCAGGCAGATCCTCACCCTCGTACCTAAGCTGCCCGTAAGGGTCATCCTCAATGATAGGCACACCATAGCGGTCTGCCAGTTCGATAATTTTTTGCCGTCTTTCGGTGGGTAAGGTCGTTCCTGTTGGATTTTGGAAATTTGGCAACACATAGATGAATTTTGGGCCAATTCGCAAAGCTTCTTCTAGGAGATCGGTTTTCATGCCATATTCATCTACCGGTACGGTTATGTACTCAGCACCATAGGCATTCCAGGCTTGTAAAGCTCCCAGGTATGTGGGATTCTCAACCAGAATACGATCACCACGGTTGATAAAAATTTTACCGAGCAAATCAAGTGCTTGCTGAGATCCTGAAGTAATCAGGATGTTGTCGATATCTACATTGATCCCGATCGCACTGGTATGCCTTGCAATCATCTCACGCAAAGGAACATAGCCATCAGTTCCCCCGTATTGCAGCGCATCTGCCCCCTTGGTTTCGAGTACAACGTTGCAAGCACGTTTGAATTCTTCCACCGGGAAGACATCTGGTGCTGGGAAACCCCCACCAAAGGAGATCATGTTGGGTTGTTCTGTGATCTTCAATAATTCCCGGATGGCAGAAGCTTTCATTTTCTGCGTTCGTTGTGCATAACGGTAATCCCACGGTGTCTGCATTTTTTCGATTCTCTCCTTAGAATTTAGTAGATGCTTGGATTTTTATAGTCTTGGAAAACGGCTGACAATTACAGCCGGGGTCGGCAAGGTAACTCGATCTCCAGGTTGCAATTCTGCCGGAGCCTTCCCACCTTGCGCCGGCGCGCCCTGATAAATAGCAATAGGAGTACCTTCGACCGAATTTTTCAAATCTATGAAGGCTTGTCCAGTGAGAAATCCTTCTTTATCAATTGCACAACTGGTTACGACGCCAATGACCTTGCCTTTTGTATCAAGAACGGGATCCCCGTTGTGAGCCATGCGAACTGCCTTGTCATTGAACCGGAACCTGGCTACGACACTCTTGCGTTCAGCTTCTTTCTTAATAAAAGCAGATCGACCGATGAACCAGGGCTTATAAATTTTTACATAGGAACCGAATCCTGCTTCGGCTACACCCAGGTTCATATCTCCACCCATTTCATGACCATAGAGCGGAAGACCAGCTTCTGTCCGTAAGGAATCCCGAGCTCCCAAACCGCAGGCTTTCATTCCAACAGGCTCCCCAGTTTTTCTCAGTGCTTCCCAAAGATCTGCGGCTTTTTGGGGATGAACGAATAACTCAAAAGCCATTTTTTCACCGGTATAGCCAGTTCGTGAGACCACCAGGTCAAATCCACCAATGACTGCTTCGCACAATTCTGTGCGTTTGAGGGCTTTCACCTTTTTCGTTGTTGCCGCGTCACAGCCAAGAGACAGCAGGATATCTCTGGATTTTGGTCCTTGTAATGCGATGTCAACCCGCATATCTTCGCCTGCTTTAGGGTCGCGCAGGTTGCGGAGAATCACACCATCACCATACGTTGAAACCCACGGGCGATCATTGTCGATCTTAACGTTGCGATCTTTAACCGCATTCAGCCATGCCCAGTCTTTAGCGTCATTGGAGGCATTGACAACGATAAGGTATTTCTCCTGTCCGCGGCGGTAGACCAGGGTATCGTCGATCACATTTGCTGAAGGATCCAGAAAATGGGTATAGCATGATTCTCCAATTTCGAGACCACCGATGTCATTTCCGCACACCGTATCCAGGAACTGTGCGGCTTGCGGTCCTTCGGCTTGCAGAACGCCCATATGAGCAACATCAAACAATCCGGCAGCTTCCCGGCATGCCTGGTGTTCTTCTACAACAGAGGTGTACCATACCGGCATTTCCCATCCGGCAAACGGAATGATCTTTGCCCCCATTGATTTATGGCATTCATACAATGGGGTTCTCTTCAATGGCTCATCCGGATTCTCTTGCCAGGAAAATGCTGTTAAGGAACTCCCGGCTTTATCTCCTTGACCAATAAAATAGGGTTTGGTGTTTTCGACAGCGGAAACATTGCTCATTGATGCTAACTCAGGTTTTTCTGTAACAATGATCGGACCAGGAATCCGGCGGGGAGTGTCCTGATCAAAAGAAATGTAACCATCACTTAATTCCCGGAGATAGGTAGCCACCAAACCAAAATTCTCTTTTTGGAAGGAGAATGTGTAAGTTTTGGCATCCAATTTCTTTAGAGTGCCTGTAACAATTTTCCCAAGGATAGATATTGAAGAAGATTGGGCACTTCCTTCCTTAAGTAAATTGGTTTCTGACGAGAAACAATACTGGACAAAGTGAGGAGAATGGAGACCAGCGATCTCTAAGGCAGTGACCTCAGTTTTACTTTCCGATTTATCGTCGATATAGAAGAAATGCGGATAGCCGCTGTTTTGGTATGTCAGGTCAGCACCTGCTTCCTGGCAAAGTTTTCGAATTCTGAGTTTAACATCCTCAAGGATCTGGAAATCGATTTTAGCTCGAACCACAGGACCTTTACGGGATTCGACAGAATATGGAACCGTAGCGTTCAGCAAATCGGCAATTGCATTACCAACTTCTTCCATATCTTTTTCATCCAAGCCTCGTTGGGTCATCCATGGGGTACCATAACGGATACCCGACGCAAAGAGGGCTGTTTTATCTCCTGGGATTGTATTGCGGTTCAAGACGATTCCAGCAATATCGAGGATTCGGGCAGCCATATCTCCCGAAAGCGGAGTTCCATCTGGTCCGACAATAGTTTTACAATCAATATTTCCAAGGTGAGAGTTGGTTCCGCCAAACGAAATACGCAATCCCCTTTGCTGCAACCTGGTCGTGAGAGCCTGGCAATTCTTTATGATCTGTTCCTGTAAATTTTGGAAAGGTTCACTTGCAGCGATCTTGAAGGTTGTAGCAAGAGCGGCAAAAACATGCACGTGAGGTCCACCCTGTTCACCAGGGAATACAGCCTTATCGATCTTTTTCGCCAGCGCAGAATCCGTGGTCAGGATACACGCTCCCCTGGGACCACACAATGTCTTGTGAGTGGTGAATGTGATCACATGCGCAAAGCCAACTGGCGAGGGTATTGCTTTCCCTGCAATTAATCCGGCGATGTGCGAGACATCTGCTAGAAGGTATGCTCCAACAGAGTCTGCAATAGCCCTGAAGCGAGCCCAATCCGGGATCCATGGGTAAGAAGAATATCCACAGATAATAACTTTTGGCATGTTTTCTTTAGCAATGGCTTCCACTTTGTCGTAATCTATTTGTTCAGTAACCGAGTCGACATTGTAATGCACCACTTTGTAAAGCTTCCCGGATCGGTTCACTGAAGAACCATGAGTTAAGTGTCCGCCGTGAAGGAGATTCATCCCAAGGATCGTATCTCCTGGTTCGATGAGCGCATGATAAACGGCGTTATTTGCAGGGGCACCGGATAATGCCTGAATGTTCACATAGATCTGATCAGCCGAGATCTTGTTGGCGGCAAATACTTCAGCACATCGGCGGCGTGCGAGAGACTCAATGATATCTGCATATTCAACTCCCTTGTAATAGCGGGGATCGGCATAACGGCGATAATGCGCCAACCGGGCAGGGTAATCAAGAATTTCAGCCTGGGTCATCCACCTCGTTTCTTCATCAGGATACCCTTCTGCATATAAATTTTGAAAAACTGAAGACAGCGATTCCCGAACTGCTGTGGGTGCGGTGCTTTCAGATGGAATTAAGATCAGTTTTCTGAATTGCCGCTCTGTTTCAAATTGGGTTAACTGTTCGACTTCTGCATCAATCTCGCTCAATTTACTGCGGAATAAGAAATCTTTCATCTAATTTTCTCCAGGTTGAAATTAAAATAAAAAACCACCTTAGGTCCGCCGGGTTGGCAGAT
>CAZLBG010000014.1:0-18036 GCA_964557895.1 uncultured Anaerolinea sp. | reverse complement strand
ATGCCGGCAGCAGCGAATATTCCGGTTACTCTACTGACCAGCATGAGCTGCTCATCCCAATGTCCTTTGTACTTTCCGAAACAGCATCCGGTGAAGGAACAGAAAACCTGATCATCAGCAAGGAAGGGCAAGGGCGCCTCTATTACCGGCTGGGCTTGACCTATGCGCCTGACGACCTCACCCTGGACGCGCTGGATATGGGGTTCGTGGTTCAGCGCAGGTATGAAGCCATGGATGATCCGGAGGACGTTACCCGAGATAATAATGGGGTGTGGCATATCAAGGCTGGCGCGAGGGTACGGGTTCATATTACTTTGGTAGCCGATAACCGCCGCTACCATGTCGCCCTGGTCGACCCGTTGCCAGCCGGACTGGAGATCATCAATCCTGCACTAGCAGTATCCCAGAACACACCCGATGAGGATCCTGCCAGTCGCAATTATGGCTGGTGGTGGTGGAGCACCTGGTACGAACACCAGAACTGGCGGGACGATCGGGCGGAGGCTTTCACCTCGCTCTTGTGGGATGGGGTGTATGAATACACCTATACTGCTCGCGCAACCACTCCCGGAACCTTTGTGGTGCCTCCCACAAAAGCCGAGGAAATGTACTCTCCTGAAGTCTTTGGCCGCAGCAGCAGTGACCGGGTGATCGTGGAATAACAGTGCATTTTTGAATAAACGGATAATGCGAAGGGTAGGCAAACGGCTTAGCGATGCTCGAAAAACCGGTCCTTGATGAATCAAGAATCACTGCATGCCTCCGGCACGATTATCAAATCCGGGTGGAGGAGTTATGCTTCCTGCCGTTGGGGTCTGATCGCGATACAGCGGTCTACCGGGTGCTGGCAGCGGACGGTGAACGATACTTCCTAAAATTGAGGAGCGGCAGGTTCTTAACGTCTTCGACCGCCTTCCCCGAGTACTTGAAGAGACAGGGGATAAGCCACATATTCTCCCCCATCCTGACCTCTTCAGGAGATCTTCAGACAAACCTGAACCGTTTCAAAGTGATCCTTTATCCATTTATCAAAGGACAGAATGCTTATCAGGTCAAGCTTACAGCCCGGCAAAAGATCGAATTGGGTAAAACCTTAAGAGACATCCATTCTTCCATCCCGCCGCAAGCGGTGGTTAAAGGAGTTCCTCGTGAAAGGTTCTCAAACAGGCATAGGGTTTCAGTCAAAAATTCATTACGCCAGGTAGAAAAACGCATTATTCCAGATGAACTGGCCGAGGAATTTGCCGAAATCATTCAATCCAAAAGAGAGGTCATCAAGGAGCTGCTAAGACGCGCAACCCGGTATGCCGGGGCACTAAGGAAACAACCCCTGGAGTTCGCCTATTGCCACGGTGATATCCATGGATGGAACCTGCTCATCCAGGATGAAAGCCATTTCTTCATAGTCGACTGGGACACCCTGATTTATGCTCCAAAAGAGCGTGACCTGATGTTTTTTGGAGGAGGATTGGGAGGGATCGGTTATTCTCAGGCAGAAGAGGAAGATCTTTTTTACCAGGGATATGGGCAGGTAGAGACTAATCCAGTTGCCCTGGCTTATTATCGCTGTGAGCGAATCCTTGAGGATATTGCGGTCTTCTGTGAGCAGGGGCTACGATCAACTGGGAAGTTGGAAGATCGCAAACAAGCCTTGATGTACTTGAAATCTAATTTTCTGCCAGCCGGAACAATCGATATCGCTTGCCGTTCTGATCCTGTGAGGTGAAGCAAACCAATTATTGTGAAGAAAGATATTTGCGCCGGTTGGTAAATAACTGAGAAACTCCGAACTGCCGGCTGTATTGTGCCAGAAGCATCCCGGCTTGAAGTAGATATTGATCCCCTTCTGAATCGCAATGGATGCCAGCGCGTTCAAGCGCATCCAGATATGGAAGCAATTCCATGCAGAAATTCCTGTTCTGCTCTTCAGGCAGCCCTTTTTTGAAATCGGCGATCATTCTTTTTGTCAGGTTAATGGTCTCCAGTGCTTTTTCGGGAGTGATTTCACCGGCTTCCAGTCTCTTCAGAATGTTGCATTTATAAACACCGCAAACCTTTGGTTTTCGCGCATCCGCATATACCGGGCATTTTCCGTTCCAAAGCGGACATGGCAATTCAAAGTATCTTTCACCAGGTTTTTCCATCGAATCAACGGGTAAACCCAGTGAATACGCCCCCGGGATTTCTTCATCCTGGAGACCTGCATAAGTGAACAGGTACCCGGTGCAGCACAAGCCGCAATCGATGCACAACACTTCACTTGGTGAGATTCCGGAATCCTCAGGTTTTTTCATGGTGACCATTCCTCGTCGAGATTATCCCTGAGTAAATTGTATATCCTAAATGTAGCTGAAAAAAATAAGACTTATAAGCAATGAATAGAGACGGATGAAGCGGTATAATTTTTTTGACGCTCGATCGTATCTTCCGGCAAAACAGAGGGAAACTTTATGCGCGACTCCATGTTGACTGATGAACAACTGCAATTTTTGCACGATGAAAAAGAAACTCTTACCAGCATCCTGTTGAATCTGGCAGAAGTCGGTACCCCAAAAGAATCCCTCAACACATTACAACAGGCTGTCCTCCAGCTGGACGAGCTCTTCCTGCTCGTTTTCGTCGGGGAATTCAATGCCGGAAAGAGCGCGCTCATCAATGCAGTTCTTGGAGAGAAAGTACTTCAGGAAGGTGTCACTCCAACGACTTCGCGAGTTACCCTGTTGAAATGGGGGGAGCAGAGGTCCGAGAAGATCGAGGATGACGGGTTCGCGGTCGTCACTTACCCGATGCCGTTGCTGAAACAGTTGAGCATTGTCGACTCTCCCGGGTCGAATGCCCTTATCCGTAAACATGAGCGCCTGACCGACGAATTCGTGCCGCGCAGCGACCTGGTGTTGTTTACCACTTCTGCTGACCGGCCATTGACCGAAAGTGAACGTCAGTTCCTGCAGCGCATCCTGGCATGGGGTAAAAAGGTCGTTTTTATTCTGAACAAGATCGACATCCTTGAAAATGATGCGGCACTGGAGGAAGTCCGGAACTATATTCTGAACAATGCGGCGGGTATCCTGGGGGAAATTCCGGAATTCTTCCCGGTTTCAGCCAAACTAGCCCAACTCTCACTAGCAACAGGTGATGAGGGAGAAAAGCAGCACCTGAAGACCGCCAGCCGGCTCGGCGAATTGGAGAGATTCATCAATGAAACCCTCGATGATACCTCCAGGCTCCAATTAAAATTCCAGAACCCCCTGGGAGTCGCTGAAAACCTGGTGGCGCAAATCGGAAAAGAGACCAATCAGCAGGCTGGTGATCTGGTTGAAGACAGGCAGACCGTGGTTGCGCTCGAAACCGCTGTGGCAGGATATGAAAAAGACCTCTCAACGGAACTTAGCCCGCGCCTGGCGGAGATTGAAAACCTGCTGCAAAAGATCGAGTTACGCGGCATGGATTTCTTCGATAAGACCCTGCGTCTGACGAATATCCATCATTTGATCAAAGGGGAGAAAGTCCGCGTTGAATTTGAAAAAGAAGTCACTTTCGACCTGTCAAGTGATATCGAAAATAAAGTTCAACGGCTGATCGACTGGCTGGTTGAAAAGGATCTGCGGGAATGGCAGCAGGTGATGGTCTACCTCCAGAAACGACTATCACACAACTCTTCGCAAATCGTTGGAAATGAGTTGAGCCCGCAAGTCATCCGCCGCCGGGAATTAATCGATAAGGTTGGAGCAAGCGTGAAAAAGATCATCGAGAGTTACGATAAAACTCGCGAAGCCAGCCAGTTAGGGAAGAATGTCGAAACCGCGGTTGCTCAGACAGCGATGTTCGAGGCTGGAGCCGTGGGTCTGGGGGTGCTGGTTTCCTCCGCATTGCTATCTTCTGCTCTTGACGTCACCGGGATCATCGCTGCCGGAACACTGGCAGTGGTTGGGCTGTTCGTAATCCCATACAAACGCAAACAGGCAAAGGATAATTTCAGGGAAAAGATCAACACGATGCGAAGTCGGCTGTTTGAAACGTTGACGACAACCTTTGAGACCGAATCTGGCAACGCAATTTCACGGCTTAAGGAAAATATTGCTCCATACACTAGGTTTATTCACGCCGAAACGGATAGGATTGAAAAAACCATCATGATCCTGAAAAAAGTGCAGGGACAACTGGCGGCACTCCGTGCTCAGATTGCTTCTGTGATCAAGTAAAAATCAAGGAAACTGACTATCGAGGAAAAACTAGAAGCGGTCAAATTGCGAAAGCCACTGTTGGAATGAACCTGTGGCTAACCGATATCGCAAGATGTAATAAAGATATTTCAAATGTTCGTTGAACACAAATTTTCTGGTTTTGGCATCTGACCACCAATTTTTGGATAGCTCAGTCCTGTCAAATGGGACTGGTGCCATGATAATGTGAATCCCCTCACCTAAGACCTTCTGGTAGATCCATTTTGCCCTCCGCGTATGATAAGCGTCCGTTACAAGAATGATCGAGTGGATCATCTCCGGCTGAGCTTCAATGAATTTCTGCAACAGAACTGCCTCATCATAGGTGGAAATGACAGTCGTTTCATCAATCGCAATTGCCTCTTCAGGCACACCGGTAATTTTCGCCAGGTACTTGCTCCAATTGGCTTCTGAGCGTTGATTCTCTTCACTATAGCCGCCTGTGTAGAACAAAACGGCTCCCAGCCCTTTTTTATAGATCTCAGCCGCATAGATTATCCGGTACTCAGGTCCGCTGCTGGCAGTGATCAAATCCGCTTTTTCCAGCGAATCTTGTACAATTAAAGAATCCCCCAGCGGCCGCACGGTTAGCGCGCATACACCGAGAAGAAATACAAGGATGAGGAGAGCAGGGAGTGATCTTTTCATATTTTTCCGGGATTCATCCCAGGTTTCACATTATACCGAAGAATGATGGTCTAATCATCCCTGCATCTACCTGGCAAATTGTCAATCATCAGAACTAGTGTAAAGAGGTGTCTATATGAAACCACTGTCAGATGAAAAAATTTCCTTCCTTAAAAACTTTCTTGAACGACCCCTTATTGCCAGGATGGCAACTGCCGATCCGGATTGCCAGCCTCACGTTGTGCCGGTCTGGTTTGGTTGGGATGGGAAAAGCATTTGGATCAGCGCGTTTGCCAGCACCCGGAAAGTAAAAGAACTTTTCCAGAATCCAAAAATCTCAGTCGTAATCGATATCGCAGAAGAAAACGGGGATACCCAGGGGGTGCTCCTTGAAGGGAAGGCTGAAATTATCAAGGAACCAGTGGAATTGGTGCAAAAACAATCCCGCTGGATCTATACCCGGTATCTGGGGGAACAAGGTGTTCAGGGCAAAGAACCGCAGAGTTGGATCCATGACCCTGAAAACCGGATCATTCAATTAACTCCGGATTTCATCCACACCTGGAGTTATTGATCCGGCTTTCTATCCCGATCTGGTCACTCTTATACAGTTCTATGCAGGGAATGATCGCTGATATGCAGCGATGATTTTCTCCCATCTCTGGATCATTTCCTCATCAACAGTCTGCCGCGCGGGATCGGTATCAAACCACCGGATCGTTTCGCGCACTCCTTCTGCCCAGGTAACTTTGCAGTCAAATTCCGGAACAAAGCGTTTGATCTTTGAATTGTCAAAGACCACACTATTTATCTTATCTCCGATCAAAGTGCCGGTGAAATCCTCGTCCCAGGCCGCCAATAAGTCCGATGGAATGTGAAGAATGTTGGGTGGTGCTCCCAATGCTTCATACGTCTGCAGATAGATCTGGTTCCAGCTTAATACTTCATCTGAGGTGATATGAAATGCTTCTCCCACTGTGTCCGGGTTGCCAAACAACCCGAGCAGACCTACTGCAAAATTCGCATTCCAGGTGCACACCCAAAGTGAGGTACCATCCCCCGGCACGATTACCGGTGCCCCCAATCGCATGCGGCTTATAACGGTGTAAGGGTGTTTCCAGCTGTTCACACATAAGGGCAATTGGGATGGACCATAAGTTAATGAAGGTCTGATGATCGTCACCGGGAAACCCAATTCAGCATACGCCTGCATTAATCGCTCTTCACAGGCAATTTTATTGCGGGAATACTGCCAGAAAGGATTTGCGAGTGGTGTTTTTTCTGTAATCAGAAAATGCGTTGGCGGTTTTTGATATGCGCTGGCGGAACTGATAAATACAAACTGACCAGTTTTCTCGTGAAATATCGAGATATCCCGCTCAATATCCTCAGGAGTGTATGCAATCCAATCCACAATGACATCATAATATTGGTTTCCCAAAACACTCTTGAGTTTAAGCAAATCCCCATGGATGTCCGCTTGCAAAAGGTGAACCCCTTCAGGAACTGCATAAAGTTCCGATTTCCTGCGGTTTAGCACAGTCAGATCCATGCCTCTCTTTATTGCCAGTTCGCTGCAGGCCGAACTGATCAAGCCTGTACCGCCGATGAACAGAACCCTCATTTTTTTCTCCCGAGCGTCAGGTTTGGGATCATGAAAGGTGTTGAAGCTTTATAAGCTACATACTCCTGTCCGAACCGCTCAGTCAATTCACCTTCCTCAACCTTTTTAAGGTAAAGGATCAGTAATCCTCCTAAGACGAGAACCAGAACAAGGGAGGACACTGAGCCCAGCAAAATTGCTACTCCGGAGTAGGCACAGATCGTCCCAAAGGTCATTGGATTACGGCAGTATTTAAAGGGTCCACTGATCAACAATTTCTGGGTAGCCATGACCGGTAAGGGGGTTCCCCTCGCGATGAACAATTGATCACCGATTGACCACAAAGCAAAGACCATGCCCGTGAGGATAAGGATCCCACCTATCACGTAGTTGATCCATCCGAATGAAAAGGAAGATAGATGGAGGAAACCATCAAGGCGTGGCATAGTTTTGATCAGCAGCAGGGGAATAAGGACCAAAAAAAGCGTACCCCCGACGGGTATTAATACTGCCAGGCGGGTAAACAGACTGTATTCCTTTTTTGCAAGTCGGGGAAGTAGTTTCATAATTTCTCCATTAAAAAAACCACTGTCGACTCTATTATTGCACAGAAGAGGGACAGTGGCTCTATTTGTTTTTACCGATAAAAAACTGGGCGAACGGATTACCCTTCCATCAGCTTTTTGGGAAGATAGGCATAGAACTCGGTGGCGTTGACCATATCATCCAGCGGCACGTGCTCCATATACGTATGCGCGAATTTCTCATCGCCTGGACCAAACCCGATGGAGGGAATGCCGGCTTTGCCAGCCCAGTAAGTACCGTTGGTCGAAAAATCCCAGCATCCCAACGGGCGTTCCTCACCCCATAGGTCCTTGATGGTATTTTGACCGGCTACCACCAGCGCATGATTATCCTCCTGCAGCCAGGAGGGAAAATACTTGGCCAACGGGAATTTAAAACCGGTATAGGAGGGGGTATCGTAAAACAATTCTTCCACGATAATCTCTTTCTGCAGATAATCCGGGATCAATCCCTTGATGAGATTAATGACATCATCGTGAGATTCAGAGATCGTGATCCGGCGATCGATAAAAATGGTGAATTGATCCGGGACCGCGTTCAAGGAATTGGTGCGGGCTGTAACATCGGTGATGGCAATGGAAGGATGACCAAGAACGGGGTGCGCGCCCATGCCGAAACGCATGCGGCGATCCAGTTCACGGATCAGGTTAATGACCGAGACCATCTTGTAGACAGCATTGTCGCCAAGGAAGTGAACAGCAGCGTGAGCCGACCGACCTGAAGCGGTGATCTTCAATTCGATCCTGCCTTTATGCCCGCGATAAACATTCATTTTGGTGGGTTCACCAATCACCACAAAATCCGGCTTAACCTTTGGATCTGCATCAACGAAGGCGTTAGGACCAATCCCATCGCACCATTCTTCCATGTTGCCGAAGTAGTAAACGGTGTAATCCTTCAGCAATCCGAGGTCACGGGCGATTGCCAGACCATAAACCATACCGGGAGTACTGCCCTTTTCGTCACATGCGCCGCGTGCATAGAGTTTGCCATCTTCGATCTTGCCGGTGAATGGATCCCAACCCCAGTCCTCGCGGTCACCAACTCCAACGGTATCGATGTGCGAATCATAAAGGAGCACCTTGGGACCAATACCGATCCGCCCAATTGTATTCCCCATTTTGTCGAAACGGACCTCGTCATATTTGAGTTTGCGCATTTCCGACTGAATGCGTTCACCAACCGGACCGATGAGCGATTCCATGGATGGGATAGCGCAAATATCACGCATGAACTGGATGATGTCGTTGCTGTTTTGAGAAACCTGTTGCCTGATCTCTTTTTGGATATCCATAAACCCTCACACAATTGTTTTTAGAATGATTGTAAACACCTGACAGGGAGGTAAGTATAAACCATATGACTCACTTCGCATTATAGTCCTTTACCGTAGTATGCTCAAATGGTCAAAAAAAAATAACCAGCATTGGTAAAGCTTTAAAAACCTGCAACTATCATCTTTAGCAGATGGTGCTATTATTACGATTAAAGTATGCATTTTGGGATGAGGGGATGGAATTATGAAATCACGGGTCAAGATTAGTGAGGACTGGCTTTCAGTGATTATCGCATTCGGGATAATCCTCCTGGCAATCCTGGGTATCATTGGCGAAAAGGGATTGAAGGTTATCTTCTAAGAGTTTTGATTCTCGAGGGGCAATGACTTCAGAAAAAAAGACAAGTTCAGTTCAAGTTAATCGGTGCCAGTATCGCCTGATTGGGTTAATAGTTGTTGCGCTCCTTTCATGGCTTGCCTGGTGGGTCACCAAACAGGTATACAGTTCGAAAGATCTGTTCCTGGGAATTCCCGGAAAAGCTCTGGAATACCCGTTGTGGGGTGCCCTGGCAGGGTTGCTGGGCAATATATTGCTCAAATTGACCGGTGTACACCAAAAGATCCGTGCCGGTTTTCGCACCGAGTTGTTCCTGAAAGTTGGCCTGATCTTGATGGGAGCCGGCATCAACCTGGCTCTGCTTGGTACAGCAGCCGCAGGTTCGATTATCCAGGCGTTGGTGATGATCACCTCGGTATTCTTCTTCACTTACTGGCTCGCAGGGAAACTCGGATTGGATGATAAATTGCGCGCGGTGATGTCTACTGCGCTTTCCGTTTGCGGAGTTTCCGCAGCCATTGCTGCAGCAGGGTCTGTACTGGCGAAAAAAGAACATGTTACGTACGTCACCGCGCTGGTGATCGTGGTAGCCCTGCCGATGATGCTGCTGATGCCGATTGCTGCCAACTGGATGGGACTGCCGGAACCGATAGCCGGAGCCTGGTTTGGCGGGAACATTGATACAACAGCAGCGGTAGTTGGAGCTGGAACCATTTATGGCGAGACCGCACAAAAAGTTGCGACTATCGTAAAGACAACTCAAAACGCATTGATCGGGGTTGTGGCATTTATCCTGGCTGTAGTTTTTTCTTTCAAAGGCTCGGGGGAAAGAAAAACCAGACCCAGTGCACGCATCATCTGGGACCGGTTCCCAAAATTTGTTCTTGGTTTTGTGGCAGCATCGATTTTGTATTCACTGAACCTGATCGATGGCGGAAAAGGAACAGCCATTGAAGCAGTTAAGAACTGGGCTTTTCTGTTAGCTTTTGTGTGTATGGGCTTGGAGTTATCCGTCAGTGAATTCAAGCAAATGGGATGGAAGCCTGTGGTGGTCTTCCTGATTTCAACGATTTTCAATACACTTCTTGCACTGGGAATCTCGACACTTCTCTTCACCTACCTGTTTCCACTCAGCAATCTGTAAGTAATTTTGCCTAAAAAATCCCCATCAACGGTTGAGATGGGGATTTTTATAATTCTCTAAGCCTACTTTATGAATATGACATCCGAGTAGCCAAGGTCAAGAAACAGGCGAATCAGGTAGGACTCTGCATTGATTCGAGCTGTTTCAAGGATGCCATCCTCCAAGGCTGCTTCACCAATCGCTTTTTCTGCAGCCTGGCGGGCAAGGGTTTCAAGGTCAGGATTGGGACCCCGGAGGAGTCCAGTATCGCGTTCATAGATATAGGTCTTTTCGTTATCCAGTGTGGCAAAAAACACCTCGGACTCCGGCAAGCGGATGTTTAGGACTGACCCTTCAAGCCACATATCCTCAGGGGTAAGCTTTTCCAGATCAATCCCTGCAATGACGATCCCATGAGCTACCAGTAAGAGACGGTCCTCGAACAGGAAATCAAAGGTACCCTGCCCTTCTTCAGCAGTGATCACTTTCTCAACGGTATATTGGATCGTTTCGAGACGGGCAAGGGAACGAACATCATGAATGATGGTCACAGGATCCGGCAGGATCGTAGGAGTGGGATGCAGCAAATTGGCGATCTGCGTGTTCATTGATTGGTTCGCCTGCTGTAGCGGAGAAAAGGCTGAGGATATCGTTTTATTGATCGAGTTCATGAGGACTACACCCATGACGACAATGGCAAGCAGGATTGCCAGAATAGCAATTATTTTTCTCATAAGGTCATTATACAGGCAGCCTCTAAGAATTTCGCATTAAAAATTGTTACCTGATCATGGAATTATTCTAGTGCTATACTGTTTATAAAGCACCGCCAGATATACGACGGTCAATCCAGGGAGGAATGGCAGGATTGAGTTCACTTTTGCTATCCTCTCCAAAAAAGGAGAAATGAGAAATGACGATCAAAGAGCAATTAACCCCCGAGCAATGGAAAGTGTTATTCAACGGTCCCATGCGGCTTCAACCTACATAGCAACTGCAAGCGGTGGAGGATTTGAGGTTTTCGGTGAAGTGTTCTCCGCCAGTAAGTTCATGCAGGAATCCATGCTGAAAACCGGTGGATCTGGATATGGCGAGATCGTGGATGAGATTCTTGCCTCGATGAAGGGGTTGACCTTGAATGATGCCAGGGGAATGGTGATCAAGTACCAATCTACGGATCCGGCATCCATCAGGACTGAACTCAAGCAAATCATCACCGAAGCAGCCACGATCGCAGCTCCATTCCCGGAGGCTGAGGGATACAAGAAGTGGATCCTGGAGATGGTCAACAAGGTTGCTGAAACGAGAACTGGCGGAATCCTGGGCTTTGGAGGAACTTCCATCGTCGATGAGAAGGAAAAAGCGGCGCTGGATGAACTAAAACTCATCCTTGGGTTGTAATGTCATTGCAGAGCAAATTTTCACTAGTCCACTGAAGAATTTTCCAGTGGACTAGTGATTCTTTTCAAGAAGTTGTTCTTTGATTTCACGCTTATTGTAAAACTAATGGTGTTATCGCTATAATTATTTATTATTGTTATTGGAAAAGAGGAAAAAATGGATGGAATGATTGGTAAAAACCTGGGAAAGTATCAGATTGTTGAAGAGTTGGGCGAAGGAGGAATGGCAACGGTCTACAAAGCCTACGATGCTGCCCTCGAACGCTATGTGGCGATAAAAATTATCCGATCCGCCAGTCTCTCAGATCCGCTATTTCTCGGGCGCTTCCAGCGTGAAGCCAGGGCACTGGCGAAAATGGACCATCCTTACATCCTTAAAGTTCTGGATTATGGTGAACAGGACGGGGTACCCTACCTGGTGATGCCATTTGTCGGGCAAGGTACTCTTAAACAATATACCAAAGAACGCCTCCCTTACGATCGCGCGATCGGGATGGTGTTGCCCGTTGCTGAAGCATTAAGCTATGCCCACAAGCGCAACATCATTCACAGGGACATAAAGCCTGCCAATATCCTTTTTGGCGAGTCGGGAGAACCCATCCTTTCTGATTTTGGAATTGCCAAGATGCTGGATGCAGGTGAGCAGACGCAATTGACCGGAACGGGACTAGGGATCGGTACTCCAGCCTATATGGCTCCTGAACAATGGAACGGTGTGGCTGACGAACGGACCGACATCTATGCCCTGGGCATTGTCTTGTACGAACTGTTGACCTCTCGATGTCCTTTCCAGGCAGAGACCCCGGCGGCCATCCTGATCAAACAGGTGCAGGATCCGCTTCCAAGACCCCAGATGTATGCTCCTGATGTGCCAGAAAACGTGGAAGGCTTGATCTTCAAAGCGCTGGCAAAAGATCCCAATCTTCGTTTCCAGACCATGCAGGAGTTCATCCGGGCGATGAACGATGTGCTGCAAAACAAAGCAGTTGCAGGTGTTACCCCACCTACCATGGTGGTCGACCCAAATGCCACTGTTTTAGCCCAGAGACCCTCGATCCCGGCTCCAGTTCCCATTCCAATGGTTATCCCTCAATCAGCTCCAAAGAAAAAGAGTATCCTTCCTTTGGCAATCGGCGGGGGCGCTGTGCTGGTGATCTTATTCTTCGTTCTATTGTTCACAACCATCCTCCCCAAACTCAAGGGTGTAACCCAGCAGTCAACCGGGGCACAAACCCAAATTTTTGGACAGGTTGAAAACACCCTTACCGCAGAGGAAACCAGCACGACCGGATTCTTTGGAATTGACGGGCAGACCACAGACGCTACGAACACTCCTGAAGCCCAATCTGGTGATAAATCCGTAACCGTAATCGATAAATTACCAGAGGATGTTCCGGTTTTTACCCCTAATAATAATGATGTCATGACGACCACACAGGATACCGTGGCTATGGTCATGTATTCATCCAACGTCGAACCCAAGGAAATCCAGGACTTCTTTTTGACCAAAATGCAGGCCAATGGCTGGACACTGGAAAACACGACAGAAATGTCCGCTCAGAACATGGTGATGTACGCGTTCATGAAGGATGTCCGAACTGTGGCGATCAATATTTACAGTGAAGGGTCAGGAAAATCCATGATCCAGGTGATGATAGACAACGGAAATTAACAACAGCGCTCCTACAGGTGAGATTCGAACGCATATTGATCGAAGAATACTTATTTTTTGAGACTGGATTGGCCGGTAATCAAGGCTTAAGGCTCGATCGAAATCCTGGTTAGCTCATAAATTCCCGGCCAGTAAGTATCAAACGGGGTGATCTCCAAGTTCTTTACATTTGGTTTAACAAGGTAGGCATTTACGTTATTGTAGAAAAATACAGCAGGAACCGACGCGATAATCTTTTGCTGGGCTTCTGCATAAAGCTGCATACGTGTATTTGGATCGCTCTCAGAATCTGCTCCATCCAACAATGCATCAACCTCGGGGTCTGAATAACCGATCCTGTCACTATAAGTTCCTGTCCGCCAATAGGGAGAAAGCCAATCACTTGGATCAGGATAATCTGCACACCAGCCTGTAAGAAAGAGCTGGGGTGCAGTTTCAGGATCTCTAATCATTTGATTATAGGTAGCAGCATCCATCGGTGATAGTTCAATATTTATTCCCAGGTTTTCCCGGTAATTTTCAACGAGCCATTCCGCCCGCTGGCGGTTCCGGGTTGTTTCGGTGAACGCAAACGTTACTGAGGGTAAATTACTCGCAGACTGGTATGATGATTCTAACAAGGCCTGCCTGGCTTTCTGCGGGTCGAACTCCCAGCGGTTTTCATAGGCGTCATAGCCCGGGAAACCTTCTGGGATCCAGGTGAGCGTAGGGGATCCAAGCCCCCCCAATACTTCCGCAACAAAACGCTCGCGATCAAGGGCATATGCAAAAGCCTGACGTACCATCACATCATTGAAAGGGGGTCTATCCTGCTGGATCATCAGTGCATAGGTACAGGAACCCGGGTAGACCATGACCTGTGAGCTTATTTCCGGGTCAGATCTGGCAGCGGCGAGCTCGTTGGCCAATAAGCTCACAATGTCAATATCCCCATTTTTGTAAGCGTCAAAAGCAGCTTCAGATTGGGACATGTAGTGATATTCGATATTTACCTTACCGAACTCCCCCCAGTAATTGGGGTTCGGCGTGAAATACGCTGAAGAGTTGAACTCCAGTACCCGCAGGATGTATGGACCATTCCCCACCTGGTTGGCAGCTTCCTTCCACCATTCCTCACCTCCTGAAGCAATCAGTTCCTCTTTGGCTGGAAACGCCATCGTCATAGTTAAAATGGTATGCATCTGGGGAGATGGTTGATCCATGCTTATCTTTAGCACCAGGCAATCTGCCTGCTCATAATCACTACATAAGGTCCCATTCTTTGTGAATGCGTGAATCGCAACGGCATTGCGTAAAGTAGCAAGCTGTTCTGAGGATTGAACTGTGTTATCCGCAGTTCTATATGCATAGGCTCCGCTGATCGCATCCAAAAAGAAACTCAATCCGGCCTGCGTTGCCGGGTCAAGCATACGCAATAACGCGAATTCAAAGCGCTTGGCATTAAGGATGGTATCATCACTGTAGCGTAAATTCTCCCTGATCATAAATGTGATCTCAGTAGCATCAGCGTTATAGTCCCAGCTTTCTGCAGCACCAGGAATGGTTTCAAGGTCGTTGTTCAGCCGGGTCAAACCTTCATAATTTAATTGCAGGTGGGTAACCTCACTCATGAACTCTGTTTTCTGAGGGTCAAGTGTGTCAGGGACTGAGCTGATATTTATCCGCAGCGTTTCCGTTGGAGCACTGAAAGGTTCGCGGGTGGGGGTTGAGGTGATATATGCAATGCGTGTCGGAACCGCCGTTGTGGCATTTGAAGGGGCATTTTGCCTTCCCACTACTGGAATAGTTATCCCCAGCAGTTCTGATAAAGGATTACCCGGAATCAACAAGGATACCCCTGCCGCGAAGGCAATCACGCCAAGTATTCCAACTGGAATCCATAACCTCTTTTTTGATCGCGACCGGGTGAGTGTTTTCTCTTTCGGAGTTCTTCTTTGTTTTTCGGTTTTTAGAACCGGTTCGATCTTTGCAGTCGGCGCTACAGGTTTGACCTGTGTGGCAAAATAATCTGTAGCAAGCTCCTGTTTGTTTTCTTCTGGAAGGATACTAATGGTGGGCGATTCTATCGGTACAACAGGCGGTGGACTGGAAATTGCAGACTCGAGAGAGAGGCGATGCAGGACATCTTTGAATTCCTTCATCGTCTGATACCGTTCAGCCGGTTCCCTGGCCATGGCCTTCAAAAGGATCTGGTCTGTGCGGTCACCCAGGTTTGAAACCAATAGGGACGGTTTCTTCAATGGCACAGTACTTTGCTTAAGAACGATTTCCATGGGGGTGATGGCAGTATAGGGTTTTTGCCCGGTGATCAGCTCGTAAAAGACCGTCCCCAGAGAATAAATATCCGTTCTGCCATCCACCTCATGCCCCAGCCCCTGTTCAGGAGACATATATTCCGGCGTACCGATCCCCATACCGGTGCCGGTGAGAGTCACACCATCTTCATTTTCCAGAAGCCGGACGATTCCAAAATCGGTCAACATAGGCTGCTCACCTTCGGTGAACATGATGTTGGCGGGTTTCACATCGCGGTGAACGATCCCTTTTTGGTGAGCATAGGCTAAGGCATCTGCAATGGGTGTTAATAAGGAGGCAGCTTTCTCCAGTGATAAGGGTTTCCCCAAATACTGCTTGAGCGTCCCTCCCTGCAAATAAGGCATAACCAGGTAAGGAATACCTTCAAATTCGCCATAGTCGATGATGTTGACAATATTAGGGTGCGTCAGCTTTGCCAGGGTTTTTGCTTCCCGCTCAAAGCGTAGACGCATTTTTTCTACCACTGCAGGTCCAAACTGCTCAAGGCGGATCAGTTTGATAGCCACATCCCGTTCGAGTTGCTGATCGTACGCTCTGTACACGGTGGCCATTCCACCCTGCCCAAGGCCTTCGACGATCCGGTATTTTCCGATGGATTTCCCAGTAAGATCCTGCATAATCCCTCGATTTGTTGATTGATAATGGATTTATCATTAGTATACATATAGAAATATCAAAAAACACCTATGAAAAATCTACTCCTCATAGCATTTACAAGCAAAATATGAAATCAACCTGTGATCTAGAGAATTTTAAGGTAAGAAATCCGATTGCCTGTTGACACGGGGCTTTTTAGTCCGTATAATGATGGTAGTCGTGGGAGCGCTCCCACGAGATTTCACCGAATCATCCTAATACACCCGGAGTTGTGCGTGGCAGAGTTGACGCTCGAAAGTCTGGCAAAACAGATCGGTGTATCAAGATCAACCATTTCCCGTGTGATTAACGGTTCTCCAAGTGTTAGTCCCGAAGTTCGCGAAAAAGTGCTCAAGGCTATCCAGGTTACCGGATTCCACCCCAATGCCGCTGCAAGGTCTCTGGCTTCTCAACGGTCGTGGATGATCGGGCTGGTACTTCCCCGCAGTGTGGCTTCATTCTTCCGCGATCCGTATTTCCCGCAACTCACCCAGGGTATTGCGTATTCCTGCAATGACCACGATCTTTCTCTTTCGCTTTTCCTCGTTGCCAATAAAAAGGATGAGGAAAAAATTTTGCCCCGGATCACCCGCAGCGGAATGCTGGATGGTGTCCTGGTTCAATCAGGTGAGGTGGGCGATAAGCTGATCAACCAACTTACCAAATCCACCCTGCCAACCGTTGTGATGGGACGTCCGTGGGAACCTGAGAGCGTAACTTATATAGATGTAGATAACGTCACTTCAGCAGCAAACGCGACCAGATACCTGATCGGATTAGGATATCAACGGATCGCCACCATTACAGGTAACATGAGCAGCACGGTTTCCATCGACCGGCTGGAAGGATATCGAAAGGGATTATCCACTTCGGGCAGAAAGTTCCATGCTGACCTTGTAGCTGAAGGTGATTTTACTGAAAGCAGCGGTTACCAATCCATGAAGAAACTGCTTCCCACAAAACCGGATGCGGTATTCTGCGCCTCTGACATCATGGCGGTTGGTGCGATCCGGGCTATCAATGAAGCAGGTTTAACCATTCCGGGCGATATCGCCCTGGTTGGATTTGATGATATCCCCATGGGATCGTTGACAACGATTCAACTGACAACCGTACGTCAACCGATCATTCAATTTGGGATCAAAGCCGTAGAACTCCTGATTGACCTAATTGAGAAAGGTTCCAAACCGGCCAGGCGGATGATCCTGGACACAGAACTGGTCGTCCGCGAATCCTGCGGAGCGATGCAATTATCCAGTAGTCACCCAGGGGAGTAAGATTATTGCCCTTTTTGAGAGCGCTCCCATAATTTATACCGCGAAATGAAGGAGGTGAGTTGAGAGAAAATTGTGTTCGGCAGTTGTCAGAGAGATGTAAATCTATAAAAGGAGAATAGGAAGAAATGAAAAAAATATCGATCATCTTTTCAGTAGTGCTTGTCCTGGCCATGGTGCTTTCTGCCTGCGCCAAGACACCCGGTGAAAAAACCGTGCTCAATGTATGGTCCTTCACCAACGAGATCCAGACCATGGCAATCGCCTTCGAAAAGGTACACCCGGATGTGGATGTTGTTTACACCATGATCCCGATGACCAATGGCGAATACCAGACCAAATTGATGGCCACCCTCGGAACCGATGAAGTCCCCGATGTGGTTGCCCTCGAAGCCGCATTCGTGAAAAGCTATGTCGAAAGCGATTTCCTGGCTGACCTCAAGAGCCTCAATGCGGATGTCAAGAAAGCCAATGTGTACCCCTTCGTAACCGAAGTCGGCACCTATGATGGCGTTCTTAAGGGCCTCTCCTATCAGGCGACCCCGGGCGCGCTCTTCTATCGCCGCAGCCTTGCCAAGGAATACTTCGGCACCGATGATCCTGTAGAAATGCAGAAGATCCTGGCTGACATGGACAAATACACCGCCGCTGCTGCAGTTGTTAAAGAGAAATCTGGTGGCGATACCTACATGGTTGCCTCCAATGGCGATTTCATGAACCTCTTCTATGCCAACCGTGCACAACCCTGGATCGTCGATAACACCCTCACTGTAGATCCCATGGTCAACAAGCTCATCGCAGTTGCCAAGACCTTCCGTGATAATGGTTACGAAGCCAAGGCTACCCAGTGGCAAGAAGGCTGGTTCGCCGGAATGAATGACTCCCTTGTTGGAGCCGATGGTAAACCGAAACAGATCTTCAGCTACTTCCTCCCCACCTGGGGTCTCCCCTACGTGTTAGCCCC
>CAZLBG010000013.1:0-18326 GCA_964557895.1 uncultured Anaerolinea sp. | reverse complement strand
ACAGGACGATCAGGATCAGACATGAAACCCTTCTTACTTATCTATTTTAGCCTCGGAACCGATAAGGGTCAAGGGAGCATAGATTCGCTTACACTGATCAAAATCCTTTAAACCAACTTTTAAAAAACCTCTGATGACCTTTATAATCTGTTTATCGATACTCATATTTTATTATGCTGCTTGGGAATTTCAAGTTAGCGAGTAGGGATAAGGATCAACTAATCATGGAACCACTAACTTCGCAAGAAACTAGAACTAGCAATCGACAGGGGTGCGGAATCGTCCTACTGGTAGTTATTGCCTCCATTTGGACTGTAGTGATGTGTGGCATCGACCTTTTTGCCTCATGGATACTGGAGCAAACTTTGTTTGAAAGCTCGGTCGGGATTTCGGATATTCGTTGGATGATACACCTTATCTGCAATTCCCTGATCTTTGTCCCGACTCTTGTTCTTTCGATTCTTGTGAAAAATCCCCGATTGAAATTAATTTTTCGATTGTGGATGTTGGCATCCATTTTTAGTTTTTTGACAGTACCGATGAAAACCCTTTATCTTACTGCTCAGAATGAAACCGCCTTGATCCAGTTGAGTTCTATGGGTTTGTTTCTTGTTGCAATTTTGGTTTTTAAAAAACCTGTGGAAACAACTGATGATATTAAATCCGGGAAATTACCCGGATCAGGTATGACTGGGATTGCAGTTGCTTTGGCTATGGCGATTCTAATTCCATGGTTATTGTGGGGAGCGCTAGGGTCGGTTTTGGATACGATTCTCGAAATCCTTGTGGGTCTTGTCTTTGGGATTTTAGTTGTCAAACTTGTTTACTCGCATTATCTGGATCGCGTGCACACTTCAGAAAGGGAAATTCGGGTTTCCGATTTCATCCTGGATGGGTTTATCCTGTTTGTTTTCCTGCTCATCCTGGTATCGGCATTGTCGCACAATGGTTCCCAACCAGTATTAATTATTACAGTCCCTGTATGTGCATGGACGATTACGGCATTTTCTATTACGAATATCGGCAGAAATGGGCACGGTAAATTCCAGGTGTTGTTAATCACCGCAGTCGCGTTGGCTGCCCCGCTGATCTTTTTTGATATGGACGAACTCTCACTGGTGATCGGCAGCGGAGATGGGGAGGTGATTAGCTGGGCATTGAAATCCGCCTGGTTTACCTTCATGACTCTGCTAACAGTCTTTGTGGTGCTATTGATAAATTTCAGATTTGTTTACAAAACCCATTTGCCCAAAAAGTGGGATTATGGGCTGATTGGCATGAGTATTTTAACCATAGGTCTTGTTTATGTCGTTTGGGGGCAGGTAGGATTTCATGGTGATAAGGTTTTTATCATTTTAAAATCGCAGGCTGATCTTTCCTCCGAATCCCAGATTGAAGATTATTCAGTAAGGCGGCAGGCAGTATTCGATAAACTTACTGATTTTGCAGCTCAGAATCAGATAGAGATCAAAGAAAAGTTAGCTAAATATCACATAGGATATACCTCTTACTACCTCGTAAATGGGCTTGAGGTCGATGGTGGAAGGATTACTCAAATATTGTTACGGAATGAAGATGAAGTAGATCGAATACTGGATGATCCACAATTAAGACCGCTTCCGCAAGAGGTTGCCCCGGGAGAGCCAGAATCCACAACCTTGCCGGAAATCCCGCCATGGAATATCTCCATGATCAATGCAAACAAGGTGATAACAGATTTGAATATCACCGGAAAAGGCATAATCATTGGTCAAACGGATAGTGGAGTGGATGGTCGGCATGATCAACTGGAAGAAAGTTATCGCGGTTTTGGGACTAGGGATGATTACAACTGGTTTGACCCCTGGAATCATTCTCCTTTTCCAACCGATCTAGGTGGACATGGAACCATGACCCTTGGAATCATTACCGGAAAAGATATCGGAGTTGCTCCGGAAGCTCAATGGATCGGATGTGTAAATCTTGCTCGAAACCTGGGTAATCCAGCCAAATACTTGGATTGCATGCAATTCATGCTCGCTCCATTCCCCCAAAATGGCGATCCATTTTCTGATGGAGACCCTTCCAAAGGAGCGATGATCGTAAACAACTCCTGGGGATGCCCAACGGTTGAGGGTTGTGATGCCGAGATTTATGAAGGAGCCATGGAGGCTCTGAAAACCGCGGGTTTATTTATGTCTGCGGCAGCTGGTAACACCGGTAATTATGGATGTTCATCAGTTACCGACCCCATTTCCATTTATTCCTCCGTCTTTACCGCAGGTTCGGTTAACAGGGATGGGAATCTTTCATCTTTTTCAAGTTATGGACCAGTTCTTGTGGATGGGAGTAATCGGCAAAAACCTGACTTACTTGCCCCTGGCGAACAGGTAACCTCATCCTATCCAGGAGGAGGTTACATGACTGCTGATGGGACCTCGTTTGCGGCACCACATGTAACAGGAGTCGTTGCATTGATGTTGTCAGCAAATCCTAATCTCATTGGGGATGTCACAACTACGATGCAAATCCTACAGCAAACTGCACAACCCTATCTGGGCAGTGCTCCGATTTGCGGGAGCGCAGATTCTTCAGTTGGAGCTGGAATTATCGATGCTTATGCAGCCGTTCAAGCAGCAATAGCATGGAAATGAAGACCGCAACCTGATAAACTTGGATGGGTTAATAATAATGGTAAAAGGTCGCGCTAAAGAACCACTGGAAGTCAACGCAGAAAACGCGGTCAGTTTGGCACGGTCAGGAAACTCTGAAGCGTTCAGTTTTTTGTACAATCAGAATGTCAACCGCATCTATAATTACATTTTCTACCGGGTAGGTTCAGAACATGATGCTGAAGATATTACTTCGCGGGTTTTTTACCGGGCATTTGGGCATATCACAAGATATGAAGATAAGGGAGTCCCGTTTTCGGCGTGGTTATACCGGATTGCCCACAACCTCATCGCCAACTGGCATCGCGACAGGCAACGCCGAAAAGAGGTCTCTCTGGATGATCAACCGGAGATTCCCCACCGGGTTGACTTACCTGAAACATGGATTGAGAAAAAGCAGGAAATGGAATTGCTTTTAAGAGGAATCCGGAGACTAGCACCTGAACGACAACAGTTGATTCTGTTGAAATTTCTCGATGATCTTTCTAATGCAGAAATTGCTGTGATCATGGGACGGACAGAAGGAGCAATCAAATCGTTGTACCATCGGGCTTTAATTGCGTTAAAGCAAGAAATGTTAAAGATCGGATACGAAACCATAGAGACTACGGGGAAAAAAAATGAGTGAAAAAACACAGAAAATCGAAATTTCCAGCTTGAGCAATCTTGAGAATACGTTATCACAGGTTCTACGACCTGTTAAACCTGATAATGAATTTATCAATGCGCTGAAATCCAAATTAACCCGCATACCTAACATAATGGTTGAAACCACAAAGAAAGGATCGAAATTCCTTTTTGTCAGTATTGGTGTGCTCATTGGAATTGTGTTGGTTTGGTTACTAGGAAAACCCAAGCGAAAAAAAGGGTGATCTCTAATCACCCTTGTCCAAATTTTTGCCGTAATTGAAAAGTTGAAGGTTCGGTCAAAGTTGTTCCATCGGGGAAGATAATTGTGGGAACACTCCGAAATCCCCCATTGATTTGCTCGACAAGTTTCCCGGCTTCTTTATCTAGATCGATATCGATCCATTCATAGTCGATATGATTTTCCTCAAAAAATCGGCGCGCTCGGCGAGTATCCCCACACCAGGTGGTTCCGTAAATAATTGGTTTCTTTTCCAGATTCATGAGATTCCTCTGTCTTGACCGTTAATGAATCCCTCAGTCTTGATATTTGAGGTTATGCGATTGTTTAATAGATATTTTAATCCAAAAGGAATATGTTAAAATAATTTCCGTGTCTACTCGTATTGTTTTCATGGGATCACCTGATTTTGCTGCCAGAATATTAAAAGATTTGGCTCAGCAATATGAAGTAAGTGGAGTTTTTACCCAACCCGATAGGGAATCCGGACGCGGAAAAAATCTCACCCGGCCGCCAGTAAAACTTGTCGCATCTGATCTATCTGTCCCAGTTTTCCAGCCTTTAAAACTGCGTACTCCTGAAGCTTTCGCAGAATTAGAAAAATTAGAGCCTGAGCTAATTGTTGTTGCAGCATATGGACAAATTCTGCGTCAAAATGTATTGGATCTACCAAAATTCGGCTGCATAAATGTTCACGCTTCGTACTTACCCAGATGGCGAGGGGCGGCACCGATCCAGGCAGCAATTCTTGCGGGGGACGAGGTTACGGGTGTTTCAATTATGAAAATGGATGCCGGGATTGATACCGGTGGAGTGTTGGCTCAGGAAAGATTATCCATCGATACTAATGAAACGGCGATAACGTTGGAACGTAAATTAGCACAAATTGGAAGCCAATTATTAATGGATACTCTTCCACCATACTTAATTGGATCCCTCTCGCCTCAACCCCAACGGGAAGTTGGAGCGACCTATGCAGGGATGCTATCAAAACAGGACGGGTTGTTAGATTTTTCTGAATCAGCGGTTTCCATTGAACGGAAGATCCGAGCATATGATGACTGGCCGGGAACTTTTTTTGAGATAAGTGGTTTTTCAATGAAGGTTAGGAAATCCCTTGTGCTTGAAAAGTGTACTTTAGCGGTCGGGCACCGAGGTATTGTTGATGGCTACCCCGCAGTCGGAACTGGATCGGGAGGATTAGCCCTTCTCGAAATTCAGCCTGCCGGCAAAAAATGGATGAGCGGAATCGATTTCTTGCGCGGTTACCGGAAGGTTTGGCTCAATCTGTAACATGCCCCTACCTAATATGCCCCTAAGGATTTTATGCTTTGGTATGGGAGCCATTGGGACTTACATTGGTGGAAGTTTAGCAATCGCCGGTTGTGATGTAACTTTTATTGAGAAAGAAGAGATTACCTCGGATTTCCGTAGAGAATCTCTAAGAATCATGACTCACGACGGGCTCAGAGAAGCTCGAAATTTCAAAATATTCAACGATTTTGGAGTTGCTTTGTCAGATGGAGGATTTGACTTAGCTCTTCTAGCGATCAAGGCGTTTGATACCCAAACTTTTGTCGATACAATCCAACCCTATCAAAAAAAGCTGCCTCCCATTCTCTGCCTTCAAAATGGCGTTGAAAATGAAAACTTGATCGAATCAAAATTTGGACCGGGATCAGTTATCGGGGCTTCAATTACAACCTCTGTTCGAAGAATTGGACTAGGGGATGTTCAGGTAGAAAAATTACGGGGTGTGGCAATAGAAGAAGGTACCCCAATTTCAAGTCGATTGATTTATTGGTTCAACAAAGCAGATCTAAAGGCTCGAGGATACGCCAATCGGGATAATATGAAATGGTCCAAACTCCTGACTAACCTTCAGGTGAATGCAACGAGCGCCATTCTAAATTGGAGTCCAGCGGAAGTGTTAAGAAATCCCATATCCTATCAGTTAGAAGTTAAGCAACTTCAGGAAGCTATCGTTGTTATGGGAAAAATGGGATCGAAAATTGTGGATCTTCCGGGAACTCCTGTCAGATTGTTGGTCAAGACATTGTCCGAGCTCCCATTAAATCTTGGACGAATCCTGGTTGGAGTCCCATTATCAAAAGCAAGGGGCAACAAGATGCCTTCTCTACACATTGATCTGCACGCTGGTCGGAAAAAAAGCGAGGTCGAATTCCTCAATGGGGCTATTGTTCGATTTGGTGAAAAATATGGAATCAAAACACCGGTAAATAAAATCCTCAGCGATGTCCTGATACAACTTACTGATGGTACCATCGACAAAGGATATTTTTATGGTAAACCAGAAATGTTAATGAAAAGAATTGAGGATATCCAATGACAGTACCACAATGGGTACAGGATAGTGTTTTTTATCAAATCTTCCCGGATCGATTCCACAATGGAAGTAAAGCAAATGATCCGGTCAATGTTCAACACTGGGGTGCTCCACCGACCAATAATGGCTTTGCAGGAGGCGACCTGCGGGGTATTGTGGATCGAATGTATTACCTTACGGATCTGGGTATCAACGCAATCTACCTTAATCCAATCTTTCTAAGTCCATCGAATCACCGTTATAACACTGTTGATTATTACAAGGTAGATCCTAAACTAGGCACCCATTCAGAATTGCTTACGATGCTCGATGTTGCACATAGGAACAATATTCGGGTTATTCTGGATGGTGTCTTCAATCATTGCGGACGCGGTTTTTTTGCCTTTAACGATATTCTTGAAAACCAATCTTCCTCTGCCTACGTTAATTGGTTTCATATTCACAAGTTTCCTGTCGATGCCTATTCACCGGGTGATGCGACGACATACTCAGGTTGGTGGAAATACAAGAGCCTTCCCAAGTTCAATACCAATGAACCTTCAGTTCGAAAATACATACTAGATGTCGCCCGCTATTGGATCGAACAGGGATTTGATGGATGGCGTCTGGATGTACCCAATGAGATCGATGATGACGGATTCTGGGATGAGTTCAGGAAAGTTGTAAAAAATGTAAATAATGAAGCATATCTTCTTGGAGAAATTTGGGATGGTAATCCGCGCTGGGTAGGGGAGAGTCATTTTGATGGCTTAATGAATTATCCTATCCGGACATTATTGATAGATTTACTTCTTCAAAAAATTGAAATCCGAGATTTTATTAAAGGGATAGAAAAATGGGCGCAGAAATATCCAATGGAAAACTCGCGTTCGATGCTTAATCTATTGGGCAGCCATGATACTGAAAGAGTTTTGACAACACTTAAGGGTGATTTGAAAAAACTAAAGCTTGCGTTTCTTTTCCTTTTGACTTATCCCGGGGCACCCTCCATCTACTACGGTGATGAAATTGGTCTTACCGGAGGTTCAGATCCAGAATGCAGAAAAACCTTTCCCTGGGACGAGAGTGTCTGGAATACTTCATTACGTCAGTGGGTTCGTAGATTAATCTGGCTACGTCATGACATCGGTGCATTCCGACGGGGAGATCTAAAATTCATCAACTGCGGGTCGGAGTCGTGCCTTGCCTATTCCTGTTCTGAGCACGGAAAAACGATAGTAATAATTATGAATCTCTCAGATATTCAAGTGGAAACCACCTTGAGCGTTCAAGAAAGTGAAGTAGAGCACACAAACGAGGTGAGGATGTTTTTGTCACCCGGTAAACTCTCAATAGTTGATGGTGTTATTAAAGTGAAATTACAACCTTGGTCTGGAGAGGTTTTCCAACCCATTGAAATGCAATGAATTAGCTTAACCCTTGAAAAGTATTGTCACCTTATTTCTTAAACTTTTGTTGCCACTCATATAAGAAATTCAAAGCTTCGATGGGGGAAAGGGTATTCAGGTCAATCTTTCCTAATTCTTCAAGGAGTGGATTAGTTTCTGGGAAAAGCCCCATTTGCTGGACTTCAGAGGCTTCGATCCTGACTGCAGACCCAGAAGATTGTTCTAACTGATGGAGGATCTCACTGGCGCGGGAGATCACTGGACGGGGTATGCCGGCCAGCTGTGCAACATGTATACCGTAAGACCGATCTGCACCTCCGGGAACAATCTTGTGCAGGAAAACAACTTGATTACCGGTTTCGGTAACTGCAACGTTAAAATTGCGTACGCCTGGTAACATCTCACTTAATTTTGTCAATTCATGGTAATGGGTAGCAAACAGTGTCCGAGATCTCAATCGGGGATGATTATGGATATACTCTACAACAGACCAGGCAATCGAAAGCCCATCATATGTAGAGGTTCCCCGACCGATCTCATCGAGGATGATTAGACTCCGAGAGGTCGCGTGGTTGAGTATATTGGCAGCCTCAATCATTTCAACCATGAATGTGGATTGCCCTGCATGAATCTCATCTTGGGCACCGATACGAGTGAAAATGCGATCAACAAGACCTATCCTTGCCATTTTTGCCGGTACGAAGGATCCGGTTTGAGCCATCAACACGATGAGTGCAACCTGGCGCATAAAGGTGGATTTACCACTCATGTTTGGACCGGTAATAATCCGGATGATTTCATTTTCTTCAAGAGTGTAATCATTTGGAACAAAACGTTCCTGATTCAGGGTGGTTTCTACGACCGGATGCCTGCCTTCCTCGATGGCAAGAGAATAATCTTCAGTTAATTCTGGTTGGATATAGTTTGATAATGCTGCAATTTCGGCAAAACCGGCCAGGGTATCCAGTTCAGCTATGCACTGTGCTGTGATAAGCAATGCAGGGACCAGAGGCTGGAGTGTAGCGCAAATTTCCTTGAATAATCGACCCTCAATTTCCCGGATACGTTCTTCTGCATTCAGAACAAGGGCTTCATACTCTTTCATTTCCGGTGTAATATACCGTTCTGCGTTGACGAGAGTTTGCTTACGAATATAATCTGCAGGGGCTTGCTGAGTATTGGAATGAGTGATCTCAATGTAATATCCAAAAACCTTATTAAAGCCAACTTTAAGAGATTTGATCCCTGTTCTTTCCCGTTCGAGAGCTTCAAGATTTGAAATCCATTCGCGGGCGTGCCTGGACATATCGATAGTATTATCAAGTTCTTCAGAATAACCATTTCGAATGACACCTGTGTTCTGCAATGTTGCCGGAGGTTCATCAGCAATGGATTTGACAAGGATTGTATGTATTTCAGTTCCGAAATCAAATTTCTGCAGTAAGGAGGCAATCGAGGGTTCATCATCCGGGAGAACTCTCCGAATTTTTGGCAGTTTTTCAGTAATGTCGCGAAGTGCAACCAGGTCCCGGGGAATTGCATTCCCGGAAGCGATCCTGTTAGCCAACCGTTCCATATCACCGAAGTTGCGTAATTGTTCGCGAAACCCAATGCGGGTAACTCCATTGGCAACAAAGAAGGCAACCGTCTGTTGTCTTCCTATGATCTGTTTCAGGTTTAGCAAAGGTTTGCTAACCCATTGACGCACCAATCTGTGCCCCATAGGCGAAATGGTTTTATCCATTACCGATAGTAACGATCCCTGCACTTCATTTTTCCGGATGGTTTCAGTAAGTTCCAAATTCCTGCGCGTAGCTGAATCCAGGGTCATAAACTCACTGGTTGAGTAAGAGGTGATGCTGGTAAGGAGTTTCAAAGCTGATGAATGAGTTTCCTGCAAATACTGAAGGATAACCGCAGCTGCCTGGATCGCGAGTGATTTTCCCTGCAATCCAAAACCATCCAATGTTGACACTTCCATCAATCTTTTTATTACATCTATACAGCGGCCGGTTTCGAACCGCCAATCTGGAAGGCGCGTGAGGTTTTTATAGGTGCTCTCACCAAAATCAAATGATTCTGGTAAAAGGATTTCTGTGGGGTTAATCCTCGCAATTTCCGCCTTTAATTCAGAGATTGGGTTCTCAGAGTCAATTTCGGTGGCCTGAAACTCTCCTGTAGAGATGTCGACATATGCGATTCCCGCCCGATTTGACTCCAGGGTTATCGCAGAGAGGAAATTGTTATGATCCGTTTTTAATAAGGCTGGTTCGAAGATAGTACCCGGGGTAATGACACGAACCACATCCCGGGGAAAAATACCTTTCGTTGGTTGATCTCCCAGTTGTTCGCAGATGGCGACGTGATATCCTTTTTCGATCAAACGGGAGAGGTAATTCTCAACAGCATGGTAAGGAATACCAGCCATCGGTATTCTTTTTCCCTTATGCGCCCCGCGAGAGGTAAGAACAATATCCAATTCTCTTGAAGTTATTTCCGCATCTTCATCAAAGGTTTCGTAGAAATCACCTAACCTGAAAAAAACGATCGTACCCGGATATTTCTTTTTAATATCCAGGTACTGTTGACGGATAGGAGTGATCTCGTCTGACATGGCGCTAGTAATTATTTCGGAGGATGTAAGAAAATGTGCCTATGTTTTTTCTCCGCACTCAGCACAGAATTTGGCATTTGGTAATAACTTGGCTCCACACTTGGGGCAATTCTCTTTTGGTTTCAGACTGGCGCCGCACTCGGGACAGAATTTTGCATTGGTCGCAAGTGGTTTTTCACAATTAGGGCAGGTTGCTGTGATACCTTCCCTCCAATACTCGGTCCCTAGTTTCTTATCTTCTTCTGCCATGGCGGCGTGTGCCCAAACTTCCTCTACTGATTTTGATGCCTGGGCTGCAGCCATTTCAACACCCAAATCTGGGGCGCAAGATTTGCACAATCCCTTTTTTACATTCCAGCATTTCTGCCGGCATACCCACTCATTGCAACGAGGACATTGAATGAAATACGGTTTTACTTCATTGGCTGCTTCAACGAATGCTTCATCATGAGCTTTTTCCCACCCGGCTGAGCGAACCTGTTCGCCGAAATTGGCAGCTCGACTCATAAAGCCACCAAACAATGAACTGGCTGTCTCTAGTGCGCCGGCAACTTTCCCGGTGATGGATGGTTTGAATTTTGTTCGATAACCGGATTCACACCGATTGCATTTGAATTCGAATTGATATCCCTGGTTCGTACTCAGGTCTTCGTAATTATTGGCAAATTCGATATGTTCTACCATGAAGATTCCCTCCGGAAATTGTCCCTAATGATTTCGAGTTTGTTGTAAAATTATAACTCATTACAATTAGAACAAAACTATTCATCAGGAAAAAGCACCTTCGGAGAAGTTATGAGCAAATCCATAGATAATACCAATTCGGTTTTCTCAAATATTGAAATTGGAATTGGAACCTGGGCTTGGGGTGACCGTTTTGTCTGGGGATACGGAAATAAATATAAGGAACAAGATGTCATCGAAGCTTATCAAGAATCAATTAGGAATAACATATTTTTTTTTGATACTGCCGAGGTTTATGGACAAGGAAAATCAGAGTCATTTTTAGGTAAGTTAATTCCAGAGACAACAGTCTCAGTTAAAATTGCAACAAAAATGATGCCATTTCCATGGAGATTGGGTAAACACGCACTGCTTCGTGCTTTAAAAGGAAGCCTTGAAAGGCTGGGATTATCCAAAGTGGATCTTTACCAGGTGCATTGGCCGATTCCCCCATTTTCAGTTGAACATTGGATGGACCAGATGGCTGAGGTACATGACAAAGGATTGATTGGAGCAGTCGGGGTTTCAAATTATGATCTCGAAAAAACCAGTCGGTCAGTGGAAGCTTTAAAGAAAGCAAACCTAAACCTTGCATCCAACCAGGTCGAGTTTCATTTATTAGAACGCCGTATTGAAAAGAATGGGTTAATGCAATATTGCATAGCTAATAATATTAAAGTGATTGCCTATAGTCCGCTTGCGATGGGAGTGCTAAGTGGCAAATACACACCGGAAAATCCTCCCAAAGGTGCCCGGGCAAGTCAATATTCCCGTGATTTATTGTTAAGAATTCAACCTTTGATTAAATTGCTTAAACGTATTGGGCTGGATAATGATGGGAAGACAGCTTCGCAGGTTGCCATAAACTGGGTGATATGCAAGGGAGCACTTCCTATTCCTGGCGCAAAGAATGCCAAACAAGCTGCGGAAAATGCCGGTTCAGTTGGGTGGCGGTTGAGCGAAGGGGAAGTAAAGGAACTTGATGAAGTGAGTGAGAGAGTGTCTCCCATTTCGAAATAAATAATGAGGTCACGATGGCAGAGAATAAGAAAACACAGTTTTTACCATTTCATGCCGTAAATGAATTTATGCGGGATGATTTCCGTTTGGTTATTTTGCAAGAGGTTTTTCTTAATCTTGAAAAAGGGGATAAGGAGCAGTTAATCCACATTAATAGACTGTTTTCGAAAGGGGTTCAGATAGCTGGATTTCGAAACAGCAGTCAGGCGCCTTTGGCGGTAAAGATACGGCATAGTATTTCGCTTTTTGAAAGGTCAGCCGAGTTTGCAGCATTAATATTGCATAACTGGAGTCAGTTGCATCTATCCTTAAGAAACGATATTTGGCAGATACTGGATAGAAAGGATTGGAAACCGTTACCTGTTGAAGTCGATCGCTCATTATTACCTGGATTTATGGTCGATTGGCCTAAAGGGGATACGTTTGAGACCTTCATAACCGCATATCGAGAGACCGCCCCTGATTCCACAGAGTCAGATGATTATATTTGTTTAATGGTTGTTTGGATGGGGAATAAATTACCCTACGGTTTGAACGAATGAACTATGACTCATGAATAATTATTCAACGAATTCGAGATCCTGATCTTCAAGATTAACCAGATCTCCCTCCGGTACGAGATGGATATCCCCAAAAAGCGAGTTTTGTGATGCGCCAACCATATGGCGCTTTACCAGTTCCAACAATGCAAGGAAAGTAACCACTATCTCAACCCTTGTCCTGCCTTGCTCAAATAACTGATCAAAAGATTGGTCTCCGCCTTTACGAAGGAACTCAAGGATTGATGAAATCTTTTCTCTGATGGTTACCCTTGGAAACGTAACCACTTCGCTTAATGGTGCTAGATTGTTCGGGTCACTAAATATCTCCCTCGCTGCTGTGATGATATCCTCGATTGTTAGATCCTCCATATCCAGTTTTGCAGAAAACTGAGATCTCGGAGAACTGTCGAGACGCAAATAGGTCCTTTTATTACTTGCATCCTGTTCCTCGAAAAAATGAGATAGTTCCTTAAACCGTTTGTAAAGGATTAATTGTCTTGCGAGAGCCTCACCCGGATCTTCTTCCAGTTGAATGCCGGGTAAGACTGGTCTAGGAAGCAAGGCCGAAGATTTAATTTGAACCAACCGTGCAGCAATAACCAGAAATGCAGATACTTCAGCTGCATCCTGATTTTCAAGGTGATGCATGTATTCAAGGTATTGATCAGTAACCTGGGCAAGTGCGAGCCTGGTGATATCTAATTCTGCTTTTTCGATCAGTTGGAGCAATAGGTCAAGCGGTCCGGAATACACATCCGTACTGACCTGGTAAGAATCGGTTTGGTGACCTGCTATTTGAAAATCCACGCGGTTATTATAGCAGATAGACACCCATTGATGGATTTATATTTCCCAACAAAGTATAATGACGATACCTACTCAATCTTGAGATTTTCATGTCATTAATTGCGTGCACGGCCTGTGGAAGTAGATATCCCAAAGATAGCAATCCATTCAAATGTGATTGCGGTGGTGTTTATGATTTCATAGAATTTCCTTCATATCAAAGTAATGAGGTATCAGCACTAGGTGTTTGGAAATTTCGCAATAGTTTTGGTTTGGAACAGAAAACCCATTGCGTAAGTCTCGGGGAAGGAAATACTCCACTTCTTTGCGTGAAATTTGGCAATAGCAATATTCTGCTGAAAATGGAATCTCAAAACCCCACCGGGTCCTATAAAGATCGGGGATCAACTGTGTTGGTCGGTCATCTGAAAGGAAGAGGGGTGGTGTATGCAATTGAGGATTCATCGGGCAACGCAGGCGCTTCTTTTGCTGCTTACTGTGCCAGAGGTGGGATTCGTGCACGGGTCTATGTTCCGGCAAGCGCCTCGGGTCCGAAAAGATCACAGATCGAAGCATTTGGTGCTGAGTTGATTCGCATTCCTGGAGCGAGGTCGGAAGCTGCTAAAGCTGTTCTGGCTGAGGCGATGAAAGGATCTGTTTACGCGAGTCATGCTTATATGCCGTTTGGGTTGCCCGGAATTGCTACTATCTCTTATGAAATTATTAACCAAATGGGAATCGAACCTGAAGTTGTAATTGCACCAGTCGGACATGGCGGGCTACTGTATGGAATGATGCGAGGATTTGAAACGCTTGTGACTTCTGGCATTATTAATAGGCAACCCCATTACATTGGTGTCCAAGCCGCCACTTGTGCTCCATTATGTAATGCGTTTGAAAAGAATCTAGCCGCAATCCAGGATTGCATTGCAGGTGAAACAATTGCAGAAGGGGTAAAAGTAATATCGCCCAGTCGGGGTGAAGCTATTTTGACGAGACTTAAGAATGGAAAAGGACAGATGGTATCGATAAGGGAAAAGGATATAATCTCTGCTCATAAAGACCTTGCAAGTAAGGGTGTTTATTGTGAGCCGACCTCAGCTCTGGTGTGGGCGGCAGTAAAAAAGATTGATCTTTCAAAATACTCTTCAACCGTTGCGGTTATTACCGGTTCAGGGTATAAATCAATTCAATTTCATAAAGGAATAGTGTAAACTCGAACTACTCATTAGGGTGGTTGGCGCTTTCATTATTCCGGGAGGGGTCCTTGATAGGATCAATACTGGAATCGGAATTCGAAACACCTGACCAATTTGCGCGCAGGGTTTTCCCAAATTTCACGAACATACTATTGCTAAGCAGAGCGCTTACTCATCGCTCTTATTTAAATGAACATCCTGAGGCTATTGAAGACAACGAGCGTCTTGAATTCCTGGGAGATGCTGTCCTGGATTTTATCGTTGGAGCGTGGTTATATCATCGCTACCCTGAGATGCCGGAAGGTGATCTGACCCGTATGCGTTCTGCGCTTGTGCATACGGAACAACTTGCTTTACTAGCGCGCATGATCGGCGTTGGAAAGGCCATGCGTCTTGGGCGGGGCGAAGTTCAAGCCGGAGGTAATGAGCGGTCAGGATTATTGTGTGATACGTTCGAGGCGATTATCGGAGCGCTGTATCTAGACAAAGGGATAAGCGGAGTTAATGAATTTATAGACCCGATACTGGAAATAGCTGCAGAAGATATTATATTGAATCATAAGGACGAAGACCCTAAAAGCAAGCTCCAGGAATGGGCGCAAGGAAAAGGTTATCAGGCTCCACAATATACCACTCGAAATTCCTCAGGTCCAGACCATTCAAAGTTGTTTGAAGTGGATGTGTACGTTAATGGTCAAATAAGCGGCAGCGGAATCGGGCAATCAAAACACGCGGCTACCAAGCAGGCTGCTCAAGATGCGCTAGTCAGACTGGGTATAGCTGAAAATTATTCTGGCAAGAGAGAGAATTCATGAAACCACGCTTAAAAGCTCTTGAATTACACGGTTATAAAACTTTTGCGAGTAAAGTCCAGTTCGAATTCCCGGGTAATATTACAGCTATTGTTGGACCGAATGGGTCGGGGAAATCCAATATCTCTGATTCTCTGCGATGGGTTCTTGGAGAGCAATCCTACACCCTTCTTAGAGGTAAGAAAACAGAGGATATGATCTTCTCAGGCTCAGATCAGAGGCCAAGGGCTGGAATGGCATCAGCAACGGTTGTCTTTGATAACGAAGAAAACTGGTTGCCCATTGACTATTCAGAAGTCTCGATAGCAAGAAGGGCTTACCGGGATGGAAACAATGAGTATCTTCTAAACAAACAACGGGTCAGACTAAAAGATATCTCTGAGTTACTGGCCCAATCTGGATTGGCAGAGCGAACGTACACGATCATCGGTCAAGGTTTGGTGGATGCCGCTCTTTCCCTTCGACCTGAAGAACGACGGCGTTTTTTCGAAGAAGCAGCTGGCATTGGACTTTTCCGTGCAAGGCGTGAAGAATCGATTAACCGTTTGGACTCAACACGTCGCAACCTGGAACGAGTCCAAGATATTTTGAGTGAACTTGAACCACGGTTAAAAAGCCTGGAAAGACAAGCTAAACGGGCTGATGAATATGACCACGTTAAAGCAGACTTGCACATCCTCCTAAGGGATTGGTACGGTTACCATTGGCAGAATACCCAAAAAGAATTGTTACGATGCCGTGAAATCTTAAAAAATCAGGACGAACGGGTACGACTTGCAAGAGATAAAAGAACCAGTATCGAGTCCAGTGTTCAGGAGATGAGAACCAAGCTTGGCGCGATACGCGAGCAATTAGCTGTCTGGCATCTGGAGAGCGCTGGATTTCATACGAAGATGGAAAAAACCAGCAAAGAACTGGCAGTCCTGGATGAGCGGAAACGTGCACTTGACGGACTTAAACAGACAATGCAATCGGATATCTCACGCGAAGAAGAACAGATTGCAGCAAAGGAGATTCAATTATCTGGATTGTTAGATGAGAAGGAGCGGCTGACAAAAGAACTTGTTGAATCTCAGGAACAACTTGATCTGGCTCAGAAACAGCTTTCATTACGGCAGGAAGAGCGTGAAAAGGTTGAGAGTGCGTTAAGACAACAAAGGCGACTTTTAACTGAGATTGAAACTCGCCAGGTACAGCTCAGAGCCCACCAGCGGGAACTTACCACTCGTTCTGAATCTCAAAACGCCACTCTTGCTGCTCTTACAAGCGGAATTGAAAAATCCCAAGGTATTCATGTTACCCTGGAACGACAGAAAAATACCCTGGCATCTCAACTAGAGGACATATCTAATTCGCTTGAGGTACTTGACGAAGACGCAAATAAGGTTATGGATTCGCTGAAGCAGAAAGACGCTGATGAAAAATCGCTTTACCAGCAATTATCCGAAGTCGAAAGATCACTGACCAAAACTATTGCCCAACTTGAAGTGATAGAGCAGGCAGAATTGGCCTTGGCTGGATTAGCAGAAGGAGCTAAGAGCCTTCTGGAAGCTGGTAAGAATGGGAAGATCAAAGGCACTTTACAAACAATTGGGGGATTAATAGATGTGCCTGCTAATCTTGAGCTTGCCATCGGTTCTGTGCTTGGAGATCAGCTGGATGGAATTGTGATTGGTTCTGATTCCGATCCCGAAGACATACTGGATTTCATGGAAGGGGGAAACGCTAGGGCAGTTCTATATCCGCAGGGTTGGATCAAGCCGTCCGAGAAGGTAACGAATAACCAGGATTCCGATATAGTTGGAAATGCCGCTGACCTGGTCAAGTATACCGATTCCAACCGGGTACTCATAAACCTTCTTCTTGGACAAGTAATCGTTGTAAAGTCACGCACAGCAGCAAAAAGATTGATGAATTCCATTCCTCCCACAGGAAAAATCGTTACTATGGCAGGTGAAGTTTTCCACGGTACAGGAGTCATCACTGCCGGTAAAGATAAGAGGGCAACTCTTGTTGGGCGTCCGCGGCAAAAAAGGGAACTTGAGGGTTCCATCAAGAGTCTTTCAAATCAGAGGGAAGAATTAAGTGAAAATATTGATACTCTTCATCAAAAGATGAAAGAGTTGTCTGAAAAAACCGAACAGCTTCAAACTGAAATAAAGACCAAAAGATCCCAAAAAGATCGATTGGACCAAGAATTCCAGGTTGCCAATCGTGCGTATGAACAGCAGGTACAGAAAACCGAATGGCAAAAATCTCAATTGTCAATGATCAATGCGGAAATTAGTAAAACCAGGGAAGAATTTGGGGCTATTGAAACTAGTCTTTTGGAGGGATCCAATCGAACTGGTGGTTTCAATGGTGAGATACAAAATCTTACTTCACAGTTGCGGATTTTGCCTCTGGATGAGTTACAAAGCCAGGTAACTCATTGGACAACAACGGTTGCAGTAAATAGTCGGAGTGTAAGTGAGGCTGAGAGACGTTTTTCGGATTTTTCCCAGTCGATTGTTTCTAACAGAGCAACTTCAAGCGATCTTAAAGAGCGACTAAATAGAATTAACCAACAACTTGTGGAAGTTGCGGAATTGAGCCATTCACTTACCGAAGGTGAAACTACATTAGCGTCGTCGATTCAGGAGTTACAAGTAAAAATCGATCCTACGGAAAATGAATTGAAACATCTTGAGAATGAGTATTCCAGCTCACAGGAACTTTATACCCAGGCACAACAAGCTGAAACAAACCAGGAACGTAGTAGCACACAAGCTCAACTGGAACTTGCCAGAACCCGAGAAAGCCTGGAAAGCCTTCGCAGAAAAATTGAGGAAGATTTTGGACTGGTGACCCTTGAGTATTCTGATGATATCACTGGTCCTACTCCACTTCCTTTGGAAGGTGTGAGTGAACTAAAAGTACTTACAGAGATCCCCACCGGATTAGAGGAGTCTATCAACCGACAAAGGGCATTACTTCGGAGGATGGGTGCCATTAATCCCGATGCTCAGAAAGAATTTCATGAAGTAAAAGAGCGATTTGACTTCTTGACATCCCAGATGGAGGATCTAAAAAAGGCGGATGTCGATCTACGCCAGATTATCGCAGAGTTGGATGACCTGATGAGGAAACAATTCAGGACAACGTTCAACGCTGTCGCCATTGAATTCAAGCAACTCTTTACCCGGCTTTTTGGTGGTGGCTCAGCGCGATTGATCCTGACGGATGACGAAAACCCAACGGAAACTGGTATTGATATTGAGGCAAAACTACCCGGAAGGCGTGAACAAGGATTATCGTTGTTATCTGGTGGTGAAAGAGCTTTAACCGCGGTCGCACTCATCTTCTCACTTCTTAAAGTATCACCAACACCATTCTG
>CAZLBG010000012.1:0-21045 GCA_964557895.1 uncultured Anaerolinea sp. | reverse complement strand
GTGATGCTGCCCGGCTTCGCTATTACCATGCCGCGCTCTACATCCGTCCGCTCAATTCCACGCAGCAGCAACCCAAGGTTGTCTCCTGCCTGCCCTTCGTCCAGCAGCTTGTGGAACATCTCTACACCCGTGCATACCGATGCCTTGCTCTTTTCCTGCAGCCCAACGATCTCCACAGGTTCCCCTACCTTGATCTTGCCTCGGTCCACCCGTCCGGTCACTACTGTTCCGCGTCCTTTGATCGAGAACACATCTTCCACCGGCATCATGAACGGTTTGTCCATCGCACGAACTGGCTCGGGAATATATTCATCCACCACTCTCAGCAGTTCCTTGATGCATGCGTATTCTGGCGCGTTCGGGTCAGTGCTGGTGCTGTCCAGGGCTTCCTTCGCACTCCCGCGCACGATCGGAGTCGTGTCGCCAGGGAATTTGTAGTCGGTCAGCATTTCGCGCAGTTCCATCTCAACCAGTTCCAGCAGCTCAGGATCGCCCATCTGGTCGATCTTGTTCAAAAATACTACGATGCTCGGCACTTCCACCTGGCGCGCCAGCAATACGTGCTCTTTCGTCTGCGGCATCGCACCATCCGGCGCTGCCACGACCAGGATCGCGCCATCTACCTGCGCCGCTCCCGTGATCATGTTCTTGATATAGTCACGGTGCCCGGGCATGTCTACATGCGCATAATGCCGCTTGTCGGTCTCATATTCCACGTGCGCAATGTTGATCGTGATCCCGCGCGCTTTCTCTTCCGGCGCATTATCGATCGAGTCATACGCCCTGAATTCCGCTTTCCCAAAAAATCCACAATACTTGGTGATCGCTGCCGTCAATGTCGTCTTCCCATGGTCTATGTGCCCCATGGTTCCAATATTCATATGCGGTTTCGATCGGTCAAATTTCTGCTTCGCCATGTTCTCTACTCCTTGTTATCTGAGTTCTAGAATAATTACTTATTGATGATCTTCTCTGCAACCGATTGTGAAACCGGTGCATAGTGGTCAAATTCCATGGTGAACACACCGCGTCCCTGGGTACCGGAACGTAACTCGGTGGCATATCCGAACATTTCAGCCAGCGGGATTGATCCCCTCACAGCCTGTGCATTACCTGGGCGCATTTCCATCCCTTGCACTTCACCGCGCCGGGAGGTAACCTGCCCCAGAACTTCCCCGAGATATTCCTCAGGAACAACCACTTCCACTTTCATGATCGGTTCCAGAAGGACAGATCCACCTTTATGCAAACCTTCACGGAAGCCCATGATTGCTGCCATTTTGAATGCCATTTCGCTGGAATCAACCTCATGATAAGAACCATCAGTCAATTGCACTTTCATGTCTGTCACCGGGTAACCCGCCAGAACGCCGGATTCCACAGCTTCCTTAACACCTTTTTCAACCGCCGGGATGTATTCCTTGGGAATTGCTCCACCGGTGATCTTATTTTCAAATTGGATTCCTGCTCCGCGTGCCAGGGGTTCCATGGCAAACACCACATGCCCGTACTGACCATGTCCACCGGATTGCTTTACATATTTATACGCAACTGAACTGACCGGTTTCGTGATGGTCTCTCGGTATGAAACACGCGGTTTTCCAACATTCGCCTGCACTTTAAACTCGCGCAACATTCGATCGACCAGCACATCCAGGTGAAGTTCGCCCATACCTTTGATGATCGTCTGACCGGTATTCTCATCAGACTGCACCTGGAAGGTTGGGTCTTCTTCAGACAGTCTCTGCAAGGCATTGGCCATCTTATCCTGATCGGCAGTTGATTTTGGCTCAATAGCGATCGAGATGACCGGATCAGGGAATGTGATTCTTTCCAACACTACAGGGTGGGCAGAGTCGCAAAGGGTATCTCCAGTAAAGGAGTCTTTCAGCCCTAAAATGGCTCCAATATCGCCAGCATAAACTTCGTTGATATCTTCGCGCCTGTCTGCGTACATACGCAGCAAACGACCTACACGTTCTTTACGCCCCTTGGCAGGGTTGTAGACCATCGTGCCTGTTGTTAGCGTACCAGAATAGACGCGGAAATAAGCCAATCTGCCAACATATGGATCACTGACTATTTTGAAAACCAAAGCGGTTAATGGAGCATCGTCTTCTACTTTTAGCGTAATTTCCTGATCATTCTTTAATTCCGTGGCTTTGGTCGCAGGGATATCCAATGGCGAGGGAAGGTAATCAACCACTGCATCCAGCACCAATTGAACACCTTTGTTGCGCAATGAAGATCCACAGAAAACAGGCGTTGCTTTGCTTTCCAATGTTGCTTTGCGTAAACCAATTTTTAATTCTTCGTTGGTAATGGTTTCACCTTCGAGGTACTTCATCGTCAGATCATCATCGAGCTCTGCGATCTTCTCGATCATTTGTTGGCGCATTTCGTTGGCCTGGTTAACCAGGTCAGCCGGGATTTCAATGATCTTCGGTTCCTTGCCAAGCTCATCTTCGAACATCACCGCCTGCATTGTCATCAGGTCGATCATGCCCTTGAATGAAGATTCACTGCCAATCGGCATTTGCATGGGGATGGCGTTTGCGCCAAGCCGGGATTTGATCGTTCCCAGCGTGTACTCAAATGAGGCTCCCACCCGGTCCATTTTGTTCACAAAACAGATGCGGGGCACGCCATATCGGTCAGCCTGCCGCCAGACGGTTTCGCTTTGAGGCTCAACGCCCTGCACGGCATCAAAAACAACAACACCGCCGTCCAACACTCTCAACGAGCGTTGTACTTCGGCGGTGAAGTCTATGTGTCCGGGGGTATCGATCACGTTGATCTGATACCCTTTCCATTCTGCAGTTACTGCAGCAGAAACGATGGTAATGCCACGTTCACGTTCCTGCACCATCCAGTCAGTGACGGTCGTGCCATCGTCGACTGAACCGATGCGGTACGTGCGCCCGGAATAATAGAGAATACGCTCAGTGGTAGTGGTCTTGCCCGCATCGATGTGAGCGATGATCCCGATATTGCGGCATTTTTCTAATGGAAAAGAACGAGGCATTGCTACTCAGTTTCTATCAAAAATGATCTACATGCGGAAGTGCGAGAACGCGCGGTTAGCCTCGGCCATTTTATGCGTCTCTTCGCGTTTTCTTACTGCAGCACCCTGGTTGTTTGAAGCTTCAACCAGCTCAGCAGATAATTTCTCTGCATAGGAATTACCGGTGCGTCCAGTAGCTGCGTCAAGAATCCAGCGCATGGCCAGGGTCATCTTGCGTCCAGCAGGAACTTCCATCGGGACCTGGTAAGTTGCGCCACCAACACGGCGGGGGCGAACTTCCATCTGCGGTCCAACGTTTTTCAAAGCCAGCTCAAGAACTTCGATCGGGTTCTTGCTGGTCTTTTCTTTTACAATGTCTAGCGCATCATACATAATGCGGGTGGCTGTGCTTTTCTTGCCGCGTTTCATAATACGGTGAATGAAAAAGGACACAGGCACGCTGTTGTAGCGTACATCAGCCAATACTTCTCGTGCTTCTGGTTTTGTTCGTCGCATTCAAACTTCTCCCTGAATAATCAATTAAGCTTTTGGTTTCTTCGAACCGTATTTGGAACGGCTCTGGGAACGTTTGGCAACACCGGTTGTATCCAGAGTTCCACGAACAATATGGTAACGTACGCCAGGAAGGTCTTTCACACGTCCACCGCGGACAAGCACTACAGAGTGCTCCTGCAGCTGGTGACCTTCGCCGGGGATGTATGCGGTAACTTCGATACCATTGGTCAGACGAACGCGGGCGATCTTCCGAAGCGCTGAGTTAGGCTTCTTGGGAGTCGTCGTCCTCACCACCGTGCAGACTCCGCGTTTTTGCGGGGAGCCTTTGTCAAGGCGGGAACGGCGCTGCTTCATGGAATTCAAAGTGTACTGTAAAGCCGGCGCTTTACTTTTGGATCTTCTGGTCTCGCGACCCTTGCGAATCAGTTGATTGATTGTTGGCACGACTTTTGCCTCCGAAAAAAAATGAACCTTCCTAACAATTTTTCTTAATAGCACGAGGCCATCGACTGCAATGATGGCCCCGCCGGAATTACTCCAAAGCTGAGGTACTCACATCACCACTTTATTTGGGCAACGGCTAAAAATTATATCACGAGGGTTTATCATGGTCAAGGAATTCTTTCCCATGCGCCCTGTCCGCTAACCCAAATTTGTTGCTTTTACAGCAGTCCGTGCAACTCTTCACCCAGGCCTAATAAACCAGTATCAAGCTTGGGAGGTTTGATCTTTTCTTCATCCTTGCCAAACCGGATGATTTCCTTGGATTCCATCACAGCCTCAACCGCCAGTCCAAGACTCTGCAATTCTTTTACCAGCACCTTGAAAGAGGCCGGCAGGCTGGGATCCTCGATCGGTTGATCCTTAACGATGGACTCGTAAGTGTTCACCCGTCCCTGCACATCATCGGATTTCACGGTCAGCATTTCCTGCAGGGTATATGCAGCACCATAGGCTTCCAGCGCCCAAACTTCCATTTCGCCAAAGCGTTGACCGCCGAATTGCGCCTTGCCGCCCAGGGGTTGCTGGGTCACCAGGCTGTAAGGTCCGGTGGAGCGTGCATGAACTTTATCTTCCACCAAATGGTGAAGTTTTAGCATGGTCATCACACCAACCGTGACCGGTTGGTCATAGGGCATGCCGGTTTTTCCATCTCGTAGAACCTGCTTGCCAAGGATGGGAAGCGGCTCACTCGTTTCCATCGAGAGCTTATGAGCGGCAGCCAGGATGGCTTCTCCGTTCATTTTTTCTGTACGTAGTCCATGTTCATCGAGCCATACTTTGAGGCAGATCCGAATGGCTTCAACATCTTCTTTTCTAACTTCCGGTTGTCCTGTGAGTGTGCGTTCGAATTTGATCACAGGATCAGGGTCAAGCCCCTTTTCCAATAACCAATGTTCGAGATTGACCAATCGTGCGTAAGGTAGATCGGTTGCCATTCTAGCGATATCGTAGCGGTCGCCTAAGACCTGTTCAAGGTAGAGTAGCCGCACTTCTTCATCATCGCGGATCGATTCGGGATCATGTTCCTGTTGGTTGATCCACTCCCAAGATTTCACACCTGATTCTTTCCAGGCAAGATCCATTAACCAAGCCCGGGCTAATTCAGCTTCGATCTCGTATTCATCTGCACCGTCAAAAACTGGTGTGACCGCTTCAAAACCAAGTTGCTTGGCAGCCCAACCCAGGTGGGTTTCAAGTACCTGCCCGATGTTCATACGTCCGGGAACACCTAACGGGTTCAGGATTATATCAACCGGAGTACCATCTTCCAGGAAGGGCATGTTCTCCACCGGAACAACACGGGAGACCACGCCTTTATTGCCATGCCGACCTGCCATCTTGTCACCGGCAGTGATCTTGCGGCGTTGCGCCACGGAAACCCGCACCATCATATCCACGCCAGCTGGCAAATCAACATTGTCCGCCCGGGTGAAGATCTTTACATCCACAACCTTACCCCGCTCGCCATGCGGCATTCGCAGGGAGGTATCTTTTACATCGCGCGATTTTTCGCCAAAGATTGCCCGCAGCAAACGCTCTTCAGGGGTCAGTTCCTTTTCACCCTTGGGAGTGATCTTTCCGACTAGAATGTCATTGGGGCCGACCTCTGCACCTATGCGGATGATCCCCTGCTCATCCAGGTCTTTGATGGCGTCTTCACCCACATTTGGGATATCCCGGGTAATTTCCTCGGGTCCAAGTTTGGTATCGCGGGCTTCCACCTCGTATTTTTCAATATGAACAGAGGTGAATTTATCAGCCTGTACGAGCTTTTCCGAAATGAGGATGGCGTCTTCAAAGTTGCCGCCTTCCCAGCTGAGGAATGCCACGGTCACATTTTGACCCAGTGATAACTTGCCATCCACGGTCGAGGAAGAATCCGCCAGGATGTCACCTTTATGAACCCTCTGGCCTTTGTTTACTGCAGGTCGCTGGTCAATGCAGGTGCTCTGGTTGGAGCGTTGATATTTTCTTAAGTTATATTCCTTGATCCTGCCTTCACCATTGCGGATAAAGATCTGCCGCCCGGTGACCGAGGTTACCTCACCGTCTTCTTCAGCTACCAGTACCTGGCCTGAGTCAATAGCGGCGTATTTTTCCATACCCGTGGAAATGAGCGGGCTGTCAGGATTCACCAGCGGAACAGCTTGCGCCTGCATGTTTGAGCCCATCAAAGCCCGGTTCGCATCATCATGTTCCAGGAACGGAATAAGCGCTGCACTGATACCCACAACCTGGTGGGGTGCAACATCCATGTAATTGACGCCCTCGCCATTGGACATGATGAAATCACTGTGGAAGCGGCAGGAGATTTGATCTTGTTCGAATTCCTGGTCAGCATTCACACCTGTATTTGCCTGCGCGATCACAAACTTGTCTTCTGCATCCGCAGAGAGATATTCAACTTCTTCAGAAACAAAAGGCCTAACAAAAATGGTTGTTTTCTTGGTCTTTTTAATTGCTGAGAGCATTTTTGCCGTGATTCTTTCGCCTTCCTTGGCAATCATCTCTCCGCTCTTCTCATCGGTGATTGTCTCGCGCAGCAAGCGTCCTTCAAGGCGAGGGTCGCTTGAGCCTAATGCTTTGATAACCTTACGGTAAGGTGTTTCAATGAATCCATATTCGTTCACCCGGGCAAAACTGGCCAAACGACCGATAAGACCAATGTTCGGACCTTCAGGGGTCTCGATCGGGCAGATACGGCCGTAATGCGAGTGGTGAACATCCCGGACATCAAATCCGGCGCGCTCGCGGCGCAGACCACCAGGACCTAGCGCGGATAGTGTTCGTTTGCTCCGCAATTCCGCCAGCGGGTTGGTTTGATCCATGAATTGTGAAAGCTGGGAAGACCCGAAGAATTCCCGCAAGGCTGCCACAACCGGACGAATGTTCACCAGGCTCACAGGTGAAACCTGGTCCTGATCCCGGATGGACATACGCTCTTTGATCACCCGCTCCATGCGCCGCAAACCGATGCGCAGTTTATTCTGGATCAGTTCACCATTGGTCTTTACCCGGCGGTTACCCAGGTGATCGATATCATCCTTATCCTCAATTTCATTGTTGATCAGGATCATGCGACGGATCAGGTAAACAATATCCCACTTGGTCACACTGCGGTGAGATACCGGGATGCGGTCCATCAGGTCAAGTTTCTGATTGAGCTTGTATCGTCCAACCCGTTCCAGATCGTAGTGCCGGCTGTCGAAGAGCTGCTCTTCCAAGAAATTGCGGGCGTTTTCCAGGTTCGCCGGGTCACCGGGTCGCATGCGGCGGAAGAACTCGATCAAAGCGGCTTCCGCAACGGTCTGCCCGTTGCTCAAATCCCAAACAGGTTCTTCCTTCAAAGTAGAGGGAATTAGCAGCCGGTCAGGGTTGTTATCAATATCGCTGAAGAGGGAAATGATTTCCTCATCAGAACCCACCTTGAGTGGTGTATCTCCTTGGAGATTGTCATCAACAGCTGCCAGCGCCCGCAGGAAAATGGTGATGGGCACCGTGCGTTTCCGGTTGAACTTCAGGATCATGTAATTCTTGCTTTTAGTCTCAAACTCCATCCATGCGCCGCGGTCAGGGATCAATTTTGCCATGGCCAGGCGGTGACCTGTGGTGCGGTCGATCTGGGCTTCAAAGTACACACCCGGCGAGCGGATGAGTTGTGAGACCACAACCCGTTCGGTTCCGTTGATAATAAAGGTGCCGTTTTCGGTCATCTCAGGGAAATCCCCGAGGAAAATATCAGATTTCACCGGTTGCGGGATGTCCGGTCCAGCCAGCAGGACGGAAACGTATAAGGGGCTGGCATAGGTAAGATCCCGTTCAACACATTCTTCCATCGTATGTTTCGGGGGCTCAAACCAGTATCTCAAACCCCATTGTTTCGCCTCAGGGCTGTGCCCCGGAAAATACAATTTCATCCCCTTGTTATACGATTCAATGGGGGATATCTCATGGAAGAGATCGGTTAAGCTTTCTTCTTTCAGTCTCTTAAAAGAGTCCAGCTGTACTTCAATTAGGTTGGGTAGATTAAAAATGGTTGGAATTCGAGCGTAAGATTTGCTTGGTAAAACAGAAGCCATGGGTTTCTCCTAGAATTTCAGTACCTGGCAAAATTTATCATTATCCCGCCTCGTGATCAGCCCGGGATGCGCAAACAATCATTATATCAATACATTTTTAGTTGGTCAAGAAATCGAAACCCAAATTTATTATTCCATTACTCCACATAGAGTATCCTGTTTTCAACAAAATCGGTTGAAAACGTCATCAATCCCCACGACCGCCGTATCTCAGGAGGTAAGGCAAAAGTTGCAGATCCGGGGTTAAAAAAGAGCTTGCCATCCATCCGGATCTCCTCTGCACTGTGGGAATGACCAAAGACATACACCGATGCATCCGCATCTGCCTGTGTGAGTCTGCCGATATAACGGTCTGATCGATACCCCTTTACAGCATGTTGGAATTTATCCAGCCAGTAGGATAAGAAATCCATATGTCCATGTGTAAGGAAAACTTTGTGCCCATTGATTTCTAACTGCCTCGAGATCGGCAGCTCGCTTCCGAATGCCACATCCCGGTTCCCCCTTACCGCTCTCACCGGTGCGATCTCTTCCAATTCCCGTAAAATTCGTGGAATCGAGATATCGCCGGCATGTAGAATTAACTGGACCTCATTTTCGCGCATGGACGAAATCAATGCAGGATGTAATCGAATTGCCCGGTCCGGGATGTGAGTATCCGCAACGATTCCAACCACAAAAGGTTTTGGAGAGAAGAATTTTTCGATCATTCCAATGATGAAAGGATCCGATTCACGTCATCGATCGCCTGTGTCGTGGAAAGGAACTGCACCCCGCGAATTCCAACAGCCTCTGCACCAGTAATATTTTCACTGAAGTCATCCACAAATATTGCTTCATCGGCCTTCACTTCCATCAAGTCCAATAACCGTTGGTAGATCTTTGCATCAGGTTTTCGCAAGCGCACTTCGCAGGAGAACATCGAATATTGGAAGACGATCCCGATGGGGATTCGCTGATTAAGGCTTTGGCGTGCTCCAGACCAGGCATTGCTCAACAGTCCAGTTTTATAACTCTTGTTGAGGCTTTTAATGTAATCAACCAGCTGTTTATCAACGGTATCCTCAGCCCAAAACCTCTCTTGAAGTTCCTGCACCCTCTCCCTGGAAACCCCAAGTCCATCAGCAACATAATTCCAATGGTCGCTTTCAGAAATAAGGCCAATCGTTGCCTTCTCAGCACTCGGTGAGTTAAAAACAAGTTTATACAGGGTTTCTGCAGGAACATTAAATTCCATTGCCATCTCAAACCGCGAACGTTCCCCGCTCGTCCGCAGAATTACTCCCCCCATATCCCAAATGACTGCTTTGATCTTCTTTGTCATCATCTATCCTTAATGAAATATCACCGAGTATATCACGCAAAAAAAAGAGTCCCTTAATTATGGGACTCTTTCTTCCAAAACAGTTTTTCATTTTTCGAGGGTCTGAAGTAATTCCCAGTCTCTCTGTAGGATTCCCATATTTAGCACATCCCAGCGCTTATCTTCCTTATAGATCAATTCCCGGGAAGTTCCTTCATATTTGAATCCACATTTCTCATAGGATCGGATAGCCCGCTTATTAAATTCGAACACACTAAGGTTCACCCTGTGCATATTCAGTCCTCGAAAGGCAAATTTGAGCAGCAGATTCATGGCATCTGTGCCGAAGCCTTTGCCTCGGTACTCTTGTTCTCCAATGGCAATCCCGACCCACGCAGTCCTTGCCGTCCATTCATACCCATCCAGTTCCACAAATCCGATCGTTTTCCCTTCTTTGCGTTCGCGGATAGAAAACAAGGCGGAATTTGGCGAGTCCTTTTCAAACCATTCCTTCATGCTGGTTGCTGATATCTGTCGGGCAGGGATGATATTCAGTTGACGTTGATAATCACTGTCGTGATCCCATTTCTCCCATAACGGGAGTTCTTTTTCAAGGTTCACTGGGGCTAATTCCACCAGGTCTCCAACAAGAAAATCATTTTTCATAAAGCACCTCCGCCTGAATTTTTTTCCATTCAGGTTTTAAGATTGAATAATCCAACTGGTCATAATGCTTGCCATCAAAGAAAAGGGCTTCGGCCCGCTGAGTTTCCCGCAGGAACCCCGCCCTTTCAAAGATCGTCATCTTGGCAGGATTATGATCTGATAATTCTGTCCAAAGCCGGTGAAGACTGAGTTCCATAAAGGAGTAGCGCAAGGCAAGCTGCATCACCTCATCTCCATACTGGGTCAGCGCTTTTTCATCTTCAAAGAATAAGAAGATGCGCCCGGTTTGCTGTGAATGCCATATCCATCCAAAGACCAGCAAGCCGATGATCTCAGGTTTTCCAATGGGTCGGATGGCAAAGTAGTAGGCACCGAAAGTCTCATCCGCCTTCTTGATCTTTTCAGCGATCGCCTTCTTGAACTCCGCAGCGGTATACGGGCGGAAGTTCCCCTCCATGAACTCTTTCACAAACTCCTGATCCGATGTCCAGGTAGAGAGAATCTCCACATCCTTTTCGGAGTCCAGAGCTGTGAGTTCAATTTCGTTTCCGATGAATAATGATGTCCCGATCATGTTCACACCTGCCCTTTCCTTTAATCCAGTATTGCCATCGCCGGCTCACCAATCAACCGGGCGTTCATATTTGAATGCTGCCAGGAGAGTATTTCCAGCCCTCCCGCCAGCTCAGCCAGTTCGCTGAGGTCCTTTGCTGATCCCGGGCATCCGCTGATTGCCTGGTCATCCAACACCAGGATGCGCCTGAAATATCCTGCCAAGATATCTTTCTTCATCTGCAGGTATGCCGGCCGTGCCAGGTTTTTCAGGCAATTCACGTCCAGGTAGATCCCGATGAGGTTTCGCATTCCCAGGTAGCGGTGGATCAGATCAAGACCGGCATACAGTTGATGCTTGGCATCATGGCTGTAGACATGTCCCTCTTCGATCTCTGCCCGGATATAGAATCCAAAAGACTCGGGGTCTTTTAACTTTTGTGTGTCAAAATAATTCACTCGATATGCGCCGAATTTCATCAGTGTGTCCAACATTTTCGGCCTCCTTCACTTCCTTACAACAAAACAATTCCTTTACCGATTTGACCTTTGGTCATCAACAAACTTTACCTGTTCCGTTTCTGTTTATCGTCATATTCCCTCCAACAATCAAAAAAGACCTGGATCTCCCGAGGTCTTTGTGGCATAAAAAAAACCACGGGAGAGAATGCGCCCGTGGTTTCGTAGTTACGATTCGGAATTATCCGAAAACAGGCGCATTACGACAAGGCAAACCAGCGACACCAGAAAGACTGGTGAGCTTAGCTGCGGTCTGCAATTTGAAGATCAGGTTTACCATTTCGTCGCGCTCCTTTCGTGAGAATAATTACGGATTAATTGTACATACAACTACTGTTTCGTCAAGGTTTATTAGAAATTTCTTAGAATCTGACTTGGTATAATCCCTTCATGATGAATGACCTTAAGCGGTTTTTTGAAACCAGTGGCATTTTTATGAATCTTTCGCAGCTAAAAGCATTTGCTGTATATGAAGATGAGCTCATCGCCTGGAATGAGAAGATAAACCTCACTGCCATCCGTGACCGCGAAGGGATCCGGGTGAAACACTTTTTGGATTCTCTCACCTGTCTCAAAGCTTATCCTGACCTGCAATCCCAAAAAGTGATCGATGTCGGAACCGGTGCGGGGTTCCCGGGAATCCCATTGAAAATCCTTTACCCAGATCTCCGCCTCACCCTCGTTGAATCCATTGGCAAAAAAGCTGCTTTTTGTCGGCATATCGTTTCCACACTGGGGCTTCGAAACGTGAGTGTTGAAACCAGCCGTGCTGAAGAACTGGGGCAGTCTCCTGCTCATCGTGAAAAATTCGATCTTGCTTTAGCCAGGGCAGTCGCCAGCCTGCCTGTACTCGTGGAATATCTACTACCGCTCCTGCGCCTCGGCGGAACCATGTTGGCTCAAAAAGGGGAAACAGCACCGCTTGAAGCTCACCAGGCTGAAAATGCTCTGAAAATTTGCGGCGGCAGGCTTGACCAGTTGATTCCTGTCACCCTTCCCGGTGTATCCGGTGACCGCTATCTAGTCTCTATAACCAAGGTTGCTGCAACGCCCAGAAATTTCCCGCGCAACACGGGCATCCCTCAGAAAAAACCTTTGTGACAATTATTCAGGGTGGATGACACTGCCGCTATCGATCGTCCACTTATCGCAGCGTTCCGAAAATGGTTCCGGAAAGAGGTGCAGATCAGTGGTTGTCATGATCGTTTGTTCAGCATTCTCCAGGTAATCGATCAGGAACTTCCGGCGGTGCAGGTCCAGTTCAGCCATGATTTCATCCAAAAGTAGAACCGGCCACTGTGTTGTCCGCTGTTTAAGCCATTCCACTTCGGCAAGTTTCAAAGAAAGCAAGGCAGTCCTGATCTGCCCGCGCGAGCCGAAATCCGTCATGTCTATCCCATTACTCTGGATTCTCATTTCATCCCGATGAGGTCCGATGCTGGTCACTCCCCGGAAAATTTCCTCGCTGCGGACAGCTCGGAGTTGGGTAAGGAATCCTTGTTGGAGTTGATCCATCGAAAAACCTTCCCGGTTGACCGGGGTTTGGATTGGCAATGAAATTTGCCCGTTTGGTTTCGGTAACGGATCATATGAAGGTTGATAGATCAGGCGCAGCACTTCTTTTGACCCGGTCAGTTTGTCATGGATGCGAGCAGCGATCTGATCAATTTCCTTTATTGCATTGATCCGCGCCTGCAGGATTCGTGCTCCGCGGCTGATAACCACCTCATCCCAATAATCCAGTTGAGCAGCATCCCCTCCCCGTTCAGAAAGCATTTTCAATAATGCATTGCGTTGGGTGATGGCGTTGTTGTATTCCGATAACGTTTGGGTAAAGAAGGGATCCCCCTGAGCGATCGCCAGGTTTAGATAACGTCTGCGTTCATCAGGTCCTTCCTCGATGATCCGTGTCATCTGCGGCAGGAAGATCACTGCGCTGAAATGGCCCACCATCTGGTTGGCGGGAGTTTTGACCCCATCTAATAATGTTTCCTTGCGCAACCGTGCGCCGCCGTTTCCATTGGACTCCTGGATCAACCTTATCTCAAGCTTGTGGCTTTTATCTCCGCGAAAATAAGTACCCACCAGCCTGGTCACCGCCAGTGCTTCTCGGGTAGCAACAAAATTCACCAGTTGCTTATCGCTTTGAGCATGGAAGGAGGTAAAGGTCGCCAGGTAGTAGATCGATTCCAGCAGAGATGTTTTTCCTTGCGCGTTTGCACCTTGCAACAAAAGAACCCGCCGAGGGATATCCATATCCAGGCGGGAAAAAAGGCGGAAATTTGTTAAGGATAAATGCGTGAGATACATAATTAATCCAGCGGTATCTCGTCCTCCGCGGTCGGTTTCCAGACCTTATCGGTCAGATCGGTATAAACGATGCCATTCACATGATCGATCTCATGTTGGAAGATTCTCGCCAGCCAGCCCTCTGCCTTGATCTTCACCGGGTTTCCCTGGCGGTTTTGCCCCTTCACCGTCACCCGCAGATTACGTTCAACCTCACCGATTAGTCCGGGGACTGAAAGGCATCCCTCGATACCCAGCTCAGTTTCCTCCGAGCGCTCCACGATCTCAGGATTTGCCACAACGAACAACTTCTTCGGCACTTTCTCATCTTCATCGTCACCGTATTCGACTACGACCAGTCGTAATGGAACCGCCACCTGTGGAGCAGCCAGTCCGACGCCTGGAGCTTCGCGCATCGTTTCGATCATATCCTCGACCAGCACGCGGAAGTCTTTACCGAAATCGGTGATCTTGTGCGCTTTTCTGCGTAATACTGGATTTGGGAGAGAGACTATTTCTAATACTGCCATCCATACCTCTTCATTAACTTACGTATTTTACCTGTGTTCTGGGTTTCCATCACCCTGGGTTCGCTTTACCTGATCATAAGTCGTGATCCACTCAGCCATCCGTTGCCCTTCAGCCCGCTGCTGGTCATCCAGGTATTTTTTTAGGTGCAGATACACCTCTGCCTGGATCTGGGAAGGGGCATACACGTCATCAAAGGTTAATTCTTCGTTGCCGATCTGGATCCTGACTGTCCCGTAATTCAGGAGCAATCCAATTAAACCCTTTCGTTTAAACTCAACGGTTTGGATGTTCTTCACCGGTGCTGATCGGCGGTCTTCATATCCCAATGGCTTCCGCGAAACATCCATCAATTGATCTTTCGTCAAAATATATTGATCGTTATACCAGTCTAGATACTGATAAAACCACCACAATGCAGCCAGGATAGTTAATCCAAGCGTGGCAACGTAAAATGACGTTTCCGGGATCGAAGAGAAAAGCCCCATCGCCCGTCCCAGGAATCCAGAGAATAAAACCACGAGCAGCAGGAAGGGAACGATTGTTTTCTTCATCAGGATCCACCAGTGCGTTCGATAGATGATCGAATTCCCTTTTACCTGCCGCAACTGGTAGAACCGGGCCAGCCAATCCATGAAGGAACTGCTTTGATAGATTGACGAAGCCGAGTTTGGTTGAGTAGGGGTTTGGTGTGTGCTTTTCTTACTGGCTTCTTTTCCTTTTAATCGGTCAGATAACGTGGCTTCGATATTTTTCCGTTCTTCATCCTTCTTTTCCCTTGAAACTTGTTCTCGAAGGTGTTCCAGGTAATCAAAAATCGACTGCGGTAAAGGCAGCTTCTTAAATGCGATCTCACCGGTATAGGAGCGCAGGTTTACCGTTCCATAACCAATTAATCGACCCATTAATGAAGTGTCAAATCCTGTTGATAGAATCGCACTGACAGGTGATTCCTGCCGGCTGTCAAAAAATCCATAAAGTTGGCGTTGCGCCACAACCCTGAAATTGGAGACAATAAAATAATCGTTAGCCCATTCCACTGCTGCCCAAAAACCGGCAAGGATCCCCATCAGCAGGACCAGAAAAGCCATCACCATAAGGAGCTGGTTGAAGTCCTTGGAAGAAAAGGACGCGAAAAGCAGCAGGGAAAATGCAATGAGACCTACCAGGTTGATAGAGAGCAATCGTAAAAACGGGATGATCTTGTGGCGGCGGCTGATCAGTTGGATTTTCTCTCCAGGTACCAGCCAGGGTAAAACAAGATCACTGGACACTTTTTGAGATTGCCTCAAGAGAGAAAATGCATCGCGCAATTGCGGATACTTGCTTTGCAGCAAGTTCAGATCTTGGTTTTTTACCATTAACAGACTCGTCGCAGATACACTGGCTGCATCCGTTCGCCGCGAGGAGCCCTTCTGGATTGCTTCTTCACCAAACCGGTCTCCCGAACCCAGCTCAGCATTGCTGACTACAGCATTCTTCCTGTCACCGTTAACCCTCACTGCTCCTTCAAGGATAAAAAATAAATAGTCAGCCTTTTCATCCCTTGAAAAAATCCTGGTTCCCGGGGTGCACTCCAGGTATTCAAAACTATTCAGGCAATCCATGATCTGACCATCTTCTAACAAATAAAAAGGGAAGATCGTTCGAAATTTTTCAAAGATGGAATCAATATTTGGATTCATAATGTTTAGTATATCCAACCTTTGTGGGAATTGACAACCAGCATTTACTCCGCGAAATATCCGGTTCGGTCTGGTAAAATGAGATTCGGTAATTAATTGCAGGAGATTGCCAGATAATGCGATTTAAAAATTTTACTCTTCTCCGTTGGATTTCTCTGGGATTGATCGTTTCAGCAGTGCTGTTGTCAATTTTCCAATTGGCAGTGTATAGCCGCCTTCGTTCCACTTTTTCTGAAGGTACCACCATCGGCGGCATTAATGTTACCGGTCTCTCCGAAGAAGATGCTGCCACACGCATAACCCAGGCTTTCGCGATTCCAGTCGAGATGCGTTATGGCGAGGATATCATCCAGGCTAAACCTGCCTCCCTGGGGTTTTCGCTTGACCTCGCTGGCATGATGGCTGCCGCCGATCAGGCGCGCACAGCATCCCCTTTCTGGTCAGGTTTCATTGATTATCTTTTCAACCGGCTTCCTGAATCTCAGGTTATTCCACTTCGTTCAAAGATCGATCTTGACGTTCTTCAGACCTACCTAATAAATGAAATCGCTGCCCGATATGACCAGCCAGCCGAAGCCTTCATCCCGGTACCCGGTACGGTGAATTTTCAGACTGGTAATCCCGGCAGATCGTTGGATATCGAGCGGTCCGTGGAACTTGTTAGTAACGCGCTAAAATCCCCGACCTCGCGCATCGTCAACCTGGCAACCACCCAATCCGGTGCCACCCGCCCATCGTTGAACACCCTCAAGGTTCTGCTCCAGCAGATCGTGGATTCACAGGGATTCACTGGAGAAGTGGAGATCTACCTGCTCGACTTGCAATCCGGCAACGAAATGCAGGTCGCCTACCAGGCAGGTAATCAGTTAGTGCCCGAGATCGCCTTTTCGGCAGAGAGCACCATCAAGATACCCATCCTGGTCGAAAGCTACCGCCGTCTTGCAGAACCCCTTTCATCCGAAAACGCCCGGCTCATCGAAGAAATGATTGTCCTCTCCGACAACACTGCCCCCGACAAACTCATGTCCTCTCTCATGTCGCCCACCCTGGGTCCCCTGGAAGTGACTCGTTCAATGAAAGCGCTGGGGTTGAAAAACACCTTTCTGGCTGGCATGTTCTATCATGGCGCTCCGCTTCTCAATCGATACTCAACCCCTGCCAATACTCGCACCGATGTATTTACCGATCCGGACCCCTATAACCAGACCACCCCGGTGGATATAGGGCTTTTACTCAATGATATCTATGAATGTGCTCAAAATGGTGGTGGCAGTTTTGCGGCAGCCTTCCCGGCTGAAATTACCCAGAATGAATGTAAATCCATGATCACTTATCTCACCCGAAATCACATCGGTGTGCTCATCGAAGCTGGCGTTCCCGAAGGCACAAAGGTTGCCCACAAGCATGGATGGGCAGTTGACCCGGTGGATGGGTTGATGCACACAGTGGGTGACGCCGCGCTTGTTTATACGCCGGGTGGCAACTACATCCTGACCATCTTCATCCACGATGATGCCCAGATCGTCTGGGACGCCGCCAATAAATTGTTTGCTGATCTCTCCTCAGCGGTGTATAACTACTTTAATCTTGATGTCAATTGAGCCCTGTTTTCCAAGGTGGTAATTAATAATTAACAACGGGATGGATCATTCTATGGAATCTACTCAACCCCAAATCTCATCAGTGAACTCCTGGTTGGAAAAACCCATAAACCATGTGATTCCAAAGATCACGCCAGAACTCGTTTTTGTCACGGTCATCCTGATCGTTACGGTTCTCAGCCGGCTGATCGGTCTTGGCTGGCGGGTCATGAGTCATGATGAGGTCAATCATGTCGTGCCTTCCCATTCCTTTTACCAGGGCAGCGGCTACAGCCATGACCCCGTGACCCACGGACCCTTGCAGTTCCACCTTGTCGCGGCTTCCTACTACCTCTTCGGCGACACCGATTTCACCTCCCGGATTCCGGCAGCCCTCTTCAGCATCGCCACAGTCGCGTTTGTCCTTTTTGCCTGGCGACGCTACCTGGGTCGAACCGGTGCCTTGCTTGCTGGTTTCTTCTTCATGATCTCTCCCTATATTCTTTATTACGGCAGGTACACGCGTAATGAGGCTTTCATTGGATTGTACGGCGTCATCATGCTTTATGCCGTTCTGCGTTATCTAGAGCAGGGTAAGCATTCCATGTTATACGTTTACATGGCGACTGTTGCTCTTCATTTTGTTACAAAAGAGACTTCTTTCATCTACACCGCGGAGATTCTGATCTTCCTTGGCTTGATATTCCTCCTCGATGTCACGAAAAAAAATTGGAAGCGAAACACAAACCGGGATATTTTCATTCTAACCATGCTGGCCGCTCTTCTCTTCCTCGTAGCTGCGCTGGGCATAGGGGTCATCTCAGCCAAGTACCCCGCCACAGAAGCCCCGGCTGTAACTGACGCCGCTGCCGGAGCCATTCCTGCCGCCGCTTCCGCCATGGCTCCTCTGCAGATTGCCCTTTACGCCTGTCTTGGGCTTACCGTTGTCGCTTTGGCCATCGGGCTCACTTTTCTGTTCACCGGGCTCGGGATGAGTGAACTCAGGAAAATCCGCTCATTTGATCTGATCATCGTCACTCTCACCGTCGTAATTCCACAGTTGATCGCCTTCCCCATCAGACTGGCTGGCTGGGATCCCCTGGATTACTCTCAACCCGGGTTGATCCGCACCAGCATTGTCCTTGTCATCAGCCTCGTACTTTCTGCCGGCATCGGCGTGCTCTGGAAGCCTAAGTTATGGCTCATCAATGCCGGTATTTTCTATGGTCTGTTCACCATCTTCTACACCTCTCTCTTCACCAACGGGCAGGGTTTCTTCACCGGTCTGGTGGGTTCTCTCGGTTACTGGCTCTCCCAGCAGGCAGAAAACCGTGGAAGTCAGCCCTGGTTTTTCTATTCGTTCATTCAAATCCCCATGTATGAGTACCTTGCCGCCCTGGGGGCCATTCTCGCGTTCATTGTTGGCATCTGGCATAAACTCTTTTCCACCCTGCCCAAAATCGCCCCCGCCGAACAGGCAAACGGCGCGGTTGTTGCCACTCAGATCTCCCTTCCCATATCCGAAGATAGCGTCGAGACCGTTATTCAGGAGCCGCGTTTACCGGTTTTGTCATTGCTGTTGTATTGGTCAGCGATCAGTCTCCTCGCGTTTAGCGTCGCCGGCGAAAAAATGCCCTGGCTGACCTTCCACATCACCCTGCCAATGCTCTTAGCCAGCGGTTTTGCCCTCGGCTTCATCATCGACCGGCTGAAACTGAAAGCCTTCACCTTCAAATCCCTGTTGGCGTTTGCGCTGGTTCCGATCTTCCTGGTCAGTCTCAGCAAAGCTATCGGCATGCTCACCGGCACTAATAAACCCTTTGCCGGCCATGAGCTTTTCCAGCTTCAGGCCACCAGCACCTTTCTCTTTGCCGTAATTGCTGCCGTCGCCAGCGGCTGGGGTGTTTTGAGACTTCTGAAAGATTGGGAACCTGTCAACCTCATCCGGGTCCTGGTGGTCGCATTCTTTGCCATTCTAACGGTCACCACCGCGCGGTCATCCTACCAGGCAAATTTCATTAATTACGACAATGCCAGGGAATTCCTTGTCTATGCCCACGCAGCCCGTGGTCCAAAAGATGTATTGGAACAGATTGAGGATATTGGACTGCGTACCGGAGAAGGGAAAAACATCAAGGTCGCTTACATTGGAGATTCCCTCTATCCCTACTGGTGGTATTTCCGTGATTACCCCAACAAGGTCTGGTACGATCAGGATTTGACCCGCGACCTGTTGGATTTTCCAGTGATCATCTCGGATGACAACAAGTATTCCAAAACACAGGCGATCCTGAAAGACGGTTATTTTGACTTCCCCTACCTGCGCCTTGTCTGGCCTATGCAGGATTATTTCAGTATCACCTTCAAACAGGTGTGGACCAACTTCAAAGATCCGCAATGGAGAGAAGCCATCCACCAGATCTGGGCTAACAAGGACTACACACTTTACGCCCAAATCAAGGACAGGGCTGACCTTACGCTCGAAACCTGGCAGCCTTCCCAAAAAATTTACCTCTTCGTCAGAAAAGATATCGTCAGCAGTATCTGGACGTACGGTGTCCTTCCCTCAACCTCAATTACTGAAACCCTTGATCCCTACGCCGGTAAATACGAGACGCTCACGCCTGTGTCCGTCATCGGCTCAGCAGGCACCGAAAACGGACAATTCTCCGCCGTCCGTGATATCGCCATCGCGCCAGATGGATCGATCTATGTCGCCGATGCCTTCAATCACCGCATCCAGCATTTTGCCGCCGATGGACAATTCATCACGGCATGGGGGACTTACGCAAGCGTGGATGTTGGTGACGCTCCCGGTGGAACCTTCAACGAGCCCTGGGGTGTCGCTGTTGCCCCGGATGGCACAGTTTATATCACCGACACCTGGAACTACCGCGTGCAGAAGTTTACCGCGGATGGAAAATTCCTCACCATGTGGGGTGCTCCCGGCACAGCCGATCTCGTCGACACCTTCTGGGGTCCGCGCGGTATTGTCATCGACAGTAAGGGGCATGTCATCATCACCGATACCGGCAACAACCGCGTGGTCGTCTTTGACAGGGATGGAAATTTCATCACCCAGTTTGGCGCAAAGGGCATGGAGTCTGCAGAATTCTATGAGCCCGTTGGTCTGGCTGTTGATGCTGACGATTGGCTCTACGTCGTCGACACCTGGAATCAGCGCGTCCAGGTATTCGCCACCGATGCCACCGGTACCTATTACCAGTTCCAGAAGGAGTGGCAGGTTTCCGGTTGGGATGGCGAATCCATGGAAAACAAGCCCTTCATCGATGTCGATTCTTCCGGTAACGTTTACGTCACCGATCCGGACCAGTTCCGTGTCATCGCCTTCGATCGGGACGGCAATATCCTCCGCGTCTGGGGAACTTACAGCAATGGTATTGACGGATTTGGTAAGCCGGTCGGTATCGCCGCGGATGACTCCGACGCTGTCTGGATCGCCGATTCTGAAAACAACCGCCTGCTCAAATTCGAATTTACCAGTCCGCAGATCTCCACCCTCCCCCAGGGTTACCCTGCCCTGCCTGCCTCGTCCATCCAGGTTACCTACAATTTCTCCACTGGCCTGGTTGAAAATCCGCTCGGCGAAGCGGTCTACCGCATCAGTGAGGATGGGCTCAGCTGGGTCCCGGTCATTCCCGAAGGCATCCTCTCCACCCTTCCATTGGACGCCAAACCTGTGTTCCTCGAAGCTCGCTGGGTTATCCTGGACGAAGCCGGTGCAGCCATCTTCCGCTGGGAGCCCGATCTGCTCCTCTGGATCTCCGTGGCAGGAACAGCCCCGACCTCCAACTAGAAA
>CAZLBG010000011.1:0-23302 GCA_964557895.1 uncultured Anaerolinea sp. | reverse complement strand
CCACATCCAATGGCTTATGAGTCCACTGCTCCACCATTGAGCTACCTCGCCAACGCCCGAAAGTATACTTTAACCGTTTTGATTTGTCAATTGAAGAGAATAGGTATGGCTATGCGAAGCCTAAATTCTTCTCTTTCATCGACACATAAGATCCCCTGCCGATTACCAGGTGATCCAGCATGGTAATATCCATCATCCTGCCAACCTCTATCGCAGTTCGGTTTAAAGCTACATCCTCTGCGCTGGGGATCGGGTCACCGCTGGGGTGATTATGTGCAAGGATTATCGAAGCTGAATTCCTCTGGATAGCTGCCCGGAATAATTCGGCAATTCTAACCTGTGAGGAATTGAGAGAGCCTTTATAAACTTCTTCATTATGGATCAGCCGGTTTCGGGTGTCTAGAATCACTACCCATAATTCTTTCTGCTGTAATGCCTGCATCTTATAGCGGATAAGGTCCGCAGCATCTTCAGGTGAACTGATACTATCCTTAAGTTCTGGGTTCTCCTTCAGCAGCCGGTATCCCAACTCAATTGCTGCTTTGATCTGCGCAGCTTTAGCTGGACCTAAACCACGCACTTCGTAAACTTCCTGGAAACCGCCTGCTGCCAGCCGGTTAATCCTCCGAATTGGTCCAACAGGCGTAAACCCAATTGGACAGCGTTCTCCCCTTCAACCCCCACTCTGAGCAATATGGCAAGCAATTCAGTCGTACTTAAAGCATTAGGTCCCTTTTTCTCCAATCGTTCGCGGGGTCGCTCATCAATCTCCAGATCTGTAATTCTGTTTGTGGTAGGAGTTTCCTTAACCATTAGCCTCCTGCATTCCCTTTCTAACAACCATCATCGGTTCTTTCACAAACCACATTATTCTCATCCATAAAGAGAATCCTACAACTATCCAGTAAACCCCATCGTGCGATAGTATCCTTTGTTGTGAACAGGTAGTGCGATCGGATTACCGTCATTCCCCCCGGATCCAGCATGATGTTTAAGCCTATGCCCGGAGCAAGCTTTTTAAAGTTTTCTCCAGAAATATACTGCGTTAATAGCGAGTTACACCATGGATCAGCATTTTCTTGAAAATCAAGTTCCTCAATGGCAGCAGTATACACATCCCCCAGGGGATCCCAATTCTTCCCAAACTGGTTCAGGTGCATCTGGTAATCGTTCAGGAAGCTTTTTACTGAGAACACGTTGGTCAACACCAGCGCAACCATCCCCCATTTCAACCAGTCCTTTTTTTCAGTTATCGATAACAGCAATATAAATCCCAATAGAACTATGGGACTAAGAAACCGGTAATCTCTGAATTTACCTACATCGTAAAGTGACACAACCGCTAGTAAGGTTGTCCCTAACAGAAAAACCCCACTTAAAGCTACATTTCGGTTTTTCTTTACCATAAGGATCAACAGTAGCAAAGCTAGTAAGAAATGTCCCCTTAAGATTAATTCAGTCGTGTAGACTTCGTGGGCAGCATCAAAGAATACTCTTGCGTTTTCCCCAATCCGTCCCAGAAATGCAAGGATACGGTCTGTAAGTGGGATTCCCGAGCCAAAAACATTATAGAAGAACCAATCCGGGTACGGGCTCGTCCACCAGGAAAAAACTCCGTAAGCGATAACTGACAGAACACCAGAAAATACCAGGGTCTTGAGGACTCTCCTTTTTGTGTACTGCAAACCAAAAAACATCACTGGAAAGAATGCAAAGATCCAGGTAATCCTCACCAGGCTGGAAAGAAAAACGAGGAGAATGGCCAAGAATCTAACCGATAATGAACTCGGTTCATCTTTCGACAGCTTGATAATGAAAGCCCCCAATAGGATAGCAAATGCGTAGTTCAAGCTTTCCTGCATCGTTGAGGGCAGGTAAAACAACACCGGAAAAGCCAATGAGATCAGTAATGAGAAGAGAATTAACTGCAAAAGATTGGGCTTCATTATCCACAAACCCAGGAAAACAGAGATACCGATGAACGCTAGATTATAGATGGGACCTGAATTCAGTTCCCATCCCAGAATGCGCGCAATCCCTCCGTATGTGATCGCGAACGCCGCTCCATGCGTGCCCATTTGAACCCTGCCCGATTCTGCAGGCAGCTCTTCAAAGGTAAAATATCCACCATCGAATCCGTATTCTTTAAAAGTATTGATGGATTGCCAGTAGATGACCTCGTCAGACCAGGCAGGATGAAAATCTCTCAATCTTGAATCCAGTTGGGTTCGTATCAAAACAATTGATGCAAATATCGGCAGGATCGCGATCCCGGCATACACAAGCAATCGCAGGATATTCCTCTTAACATTAGATTGTGAAGTGTTTTGCAAATCCTTCATCATATCAGGGTGATTATCGCATAAAACCACTCTCATTCGCCAATCCTTTTTTCATCCATGCTATAATCCAATTCGGGAGAGAAATCATGAATCTGGATCCGGCAGTCCTAAAACAATTATCCATGTTTGCCACCGGCTTTTCGGTGGCTTTCCTTGCCGCACTATGGTTGAGCCTCATTTTTTGGGCTTTCCGAGACATCCGCAAACGCACCCGCGATCCCTTCATGCGGATTTTAGCTGTGGTTGTCGTGGCTGTTCTCTTCCTGCCGGGAATACTTATCTACCTCATTCTCCGTCCCCCTCGCACACTTGAAGAAGAATATCAGCAATCACTTGAAGAAGAAGCTTTGCTGCAGACCATCGAGGACGCTGCCATTTGTCCGGGTTGTAACCGCAGGATTGAATCCTCCTGGTTGGCCTGCCCCAATTGCTACACTCTGTTGAAAAAACAATGTAAGAACTGCGGCAAGGTCATTGCCCTTCCGTGGAATCTTTGCCCGTATTGCGCCTCTCCTGTTGAGGGTGTTCAAAGGGATCAGGCACCAGCTCCCGAAGAAAATCACCTCCCGCTGGATGACGACTTCTTATCCCCATCATAGGTTGGTCACAGCCAAGAATGAATCAACTTGCCGCCATTGAACCAGTAGATTATTTAATAATCGGTCACATCACCCAGGATATTACTCCTAATGGGCTGGTTATCGGAGGAACTGCATCTTATGCTGGTCTTACAGCCAAAGCTTTCGGCATTAAGGTGGGAATAGTCACCGCCTGTAGGAGCGACCTTGATCTTCACCAATTGGATGGAATTTCGATAATTCGTAAGAACTCTCCGGTTACCTCGACTTTCGAAAATATCTACAACCCAGCAGGTCGTATCCAACATGTCCATCATGTCGCCGATGAGATCACCCTTGCTGATATACCCACAGCCTGGAGAAAAGCACCGCTTGTTCATCTTGGTCCTATCGCCCGCGAGATCTCTCCAGAAATTGCCTCCTCATTTTCCAATTCTCTGATTGGAGTTACTCCGCAGGGTTGGCTTCGGGAATGGGATGAAGAGGGAAATGTCGCCTTCTGTAACTGGCCCGATGCTGAAAGCATATTGACTCATGCCAATATTGCAGTAATGTCCATTGAAGATGTAAGGGGTGATGAGGAAGTTGTATCCGAATTCTCAAGCATAGTTCCCATTCTGGTTGTAACCGAAGGATCGCGGGGCTGCCGAGTCTATTGGAACGGTGATGTACGCAATTTCCGTCCTCCTCAGGAAAATGAGGTCGATCCAGTCGGCGCCGGGGACATTTTTGCCACATCCTTCTTCATCCGCTATAAAGCTACTCTGGATCCATGGGAATCTGCCCGGTTTGCCACCCTTGTTGCCGCCAATTCTGTAACCCGAAATACAATCGAAGGCGTTCCGACTTCGGATGAGGTAAGGCATTTCCTCACAGAAATTATCAGCAGCAAAATACCATGACCCGAATCTACACCCTTGTTAATCAAAAAGGCGGCGTGGGCAAAACCACCACCGCAATCAACCTGGGAGCCTATCTAGCCCAGTTTGGTCAGCGCGTGCTTCTGGTGGATCTCGACCCGCAAGCTAATGCCACTTCTTCTTTAGGAATCAATAAGTATTCGGTGAAGAATGGAACCTATGAAGTGTTGATTGGCGCTCAACCGATTAATCCTTCCATCCTGCACAACCCCAAACTTAAGATCTCATTGTTACCATCATCCCCATCGCTTGCCGGCGCAGAGATCGAATTAATCGATATCCCAGAGAGAGAATATAGACTCCAGTATGCGCTCAAACCCATTTTTGACCGCTTCGATTACATTCTCATTGATTGTCCGCCATCCTTAAGTCTGCTCACTGTCAATGGTTTGCTAGCTGCCAGGGATGGCATTCTAATTCCGGTTCAATGTGAATACCTTGCCCTGGAAGGGATTGGTCAGCTCACCCAGACACTGAACAAAGTTCGAACGACCCTATACCCTGAAATGCGCATAAGGGGTGTGATCCTTACCATGTATGACGGAAGGACTAACCTTTCAACCGACGTAGTCGCTGAAGTGCGTAAGTTTTTCCCGAACCAGGTCATGAGTTCGGTAATCCCCAGGTCTATCCGGTTAGCTGAAGCGCCTTCTTACGGTCTCCCCATCGCAAATTATGCCCCCGAAACAGCTGCTGCCAGGGCATATGCGGCTTTGGCACGCGAATTGCTGACACAGGATGGTGTAAAACTGGAATCTTCTTCACAACAGGCAGGTTAATATGGCGAAAAGAAGTGGTCTAGGAAAAGGTTTGGACGCTCTGATTCCGGCAGAGTTCAATGTACCGGCAACAGCCGCTGATATGTTTGTACCTATTTCAATGATTGTCCCAAATCCAAGCCAGCCGCGTGAAAACATCGATAAAGAAAACTTGAGAGACCTGGCAAATTCGATCAAGGAACATGGGATCCTTCAACCTCTTGTAGTAACTCTAGAAGCTCATACGGGGATTTACACCCTGATTGCTGGAGAGCGTCGTCTGCGGGCTGCTCAACTGATAGGTCTTGAGAAAGTCCCAGTTATTATCCGGACTGCAAATGAACAGGAACGCCTGGAATTGGCGCTCATCGAAAACGTCCAGAGGTCTGATCTCTCCCCGCTTGAAACCGGGGCTGCATACCACAAACTCGCTTCTGAATTTAACTTGTCACACGAAGAAATCGCTCAACGGGTCGGCAAAAGTCGCGTCTCGGTCACCAACACCCTCAGGTTACTGCTATTACCTGAAAAAATAAAAGCATCCCTGTCTTCAGGAGAAATTACCGAAGGACACGCCAGGGCGATCCTTGGGTTGCCGACAGAACAGGCACAATTAGCCGCTCTTCAAACAATAATCGCAAACGCCCTCAATGTCAGGCAAGCTGAAGAACTTGTCCGCCGGCTTTCAGGTGAAAAACCACCCCACGGTCCGGAAAAAGTTGTTGACCCGGCAACCAAGGAGATCGAGGACCAGCTTCGATCAAAACTGGGTACAAAGGTTGCTCTCAGGCACAGCGAAAAAGGGGGTACCCTTACCATCCATTATTACTCAAATGAGGAACTCGCTCAAATATTGAAGATCATTCTGAAAGAGTAGCATGGAACTCTTTTTCAACGGGATCATCGAATCAGCTCAAACTCAAGCAACTGCTTTTGCTATTGAGAATAACCGTTTTTTCGCCGTGGGCAGTGACATCGAGATCTTGCATCTGAAAAAAGCTGGCATTCGCACGATCAATCTCGAGGGAAGAACGGTTTGGCCTGGATTGATCGATTCTCACATCCATTTTCAAATGTACTCCGAAAGTCTCGTGCGAGTTAAGTGCGAGACACCAACGATCCATGAGTGCATAAAACTTGTAAAAGAAAAAGCGAGGGAAATCCCCTCTGGTGACTGGGTTACCGGACAGGGATGGAATCAGAATACATGGGGTTGTTTTGGCAATACCACTCAATTGGATTCAGTATCCGGTGATCATCCAGTTTTCTTAGCCGATAAATCGATTCATGCAGCTTGGGTGAATTCGCTTGCGCTGCAAATCGCTCAAATAGACAAAGGTACGCTTGATCCCGATGGAGGTACTATCCAGCGAGATAAAGACGGGAATCCTACAGGAATCCTGTTTGAAAATGCGGTTGGCCTTGTCGAAAAGCTCATTCCACCCATTTCGCGTTCTCACCTGTTATCTTTAATGCTAAAAGGTCAGCAAAACCTACATGGTTTTGGGTTAACCGGCATCCATGATTTCGACCGGTCAGATTGTTTTTATTCGCTTCAGCAGATACAGCAATCTGATCATCTTACCCTGCGTGTCACCAAAGGTATTCCTATTCAGGATTTAAGCAATGCCATCTCTCTCGGACTGAAAACAGGTTTTGGTAACAGCCACCTGCATTTAGGATCGGTTAAACTATTTGCTGATGGAGCTCTCGGTCCCCAGACTGCAGCCATGTTCACTCCTTTTGAAGGGACTGATAACCAATGGGGCACCTTACTTCTCAAAGCAGACGATGTTTTTGAAGCCGGGATAAAGGCGACCTCCAATGGATGGCCCCTGGCAATTCATGCCATCGGAGACAAAGCTGTCAATGAAGTTTTGAATGGGTTGGCAATGGTGCGGCAATTTGAAATCGCCAATCAATTATCTGGTCGATTTCATCGCATTGAGCATCTCCAGTTGATCCACCCAGATGATATCCAGAAAGTGAAAGATGCAGGGATCATAGCATCGATGCAGCCAACCCACGTACTATCAGATATGTTCACAGCCGATAAATATTGGGGAAAACGCGCCAGGCACGCATATGCTTTTGCTTCCCTGGCAAGAAAGAATATACCGATCATTTTTGGCTCAGATGCTCCTGTTGAATCTCCCAATCCTTTCATTGGCATATGTGCCGCAGTCACACGGCGGAGAGAAAATGGAGAACCCGGTCCGGATGGCTGGTATCCTGATGAAAAGATTTCCGTTGCCCAGGCTCGGCGTTCTTTCAGCGAAATACCTGCACTCATTAGTGGATACGCTGCCGAATATGGTAGTATAAAAAAAGGTCATGCAGCAGACTTTATCATACTTCCACAAAACCCTGAAGAATTACCTGCACATCAAATAATGAGCCTTCAGCCGGATCAGGTTTTTGTGGATGGTAAATGTGTTTACGAAGTCGGATAGGTTAATGGTGAGGTTATCGATGACGCTTACTCCTGAAGTCCTGGTACCTAGAATTGGCGATGTCCTTGTTGAGCAGCATCTTCTCACAATTAAAGATCTCAATAGAGCGCTCGAAATCCAAAAGGACGAACGGGAAAAAGGCAAACAAGCGCTGATCGGCCAGGTGCTGGTTGAGCATGGATTTATCACCCAGGAAGTTTTGACCCAGGCAGTCACTCAGCAGATATTTCAATTGCACGATGCTCTGAGGCAGGCAAATGCTACCCTTGAGCAGCGGGTAAAAGACCGTACCCGAGAGTTGGAACTGGCTTATGAGAAACTCAGCGAGTTAGCAACATTAAAAGCCAACTTTATCTCGAATATTTCCCATGAACTCCGCACACCCTTGACCCACATCAAGGGATACATCAATCTTTTGCTCGAAGGAGATCTTGAGGTTTTTCAAGCTGACCAGCAGTATGCAATGCAGGTCATTCAGAAAGCAACAGAGCGATTAAGTCGGTTGATTGAGGATCTCATTTTGTATTCAACGTCTGAAACGAGTTCCCTTCAGGTCACCAGCGAGGATTTCAATGTTATCGAAGTCGGATCCAAAGTGGTCGAACAAAATAGAACTCCGGCTAATGCAAAACAGATCACCCTGAATTTGGAGACCTTTGAAGAAACGATTTTCGTTAATTCTGATAAAGAAAAGGTATATTGGGTCATTAACCAGTTGGTAGATAATGCCATCAAATACACATCACCTGGTGGAAACATTGTCATCCGTATTAAGCCGGATAACGACAGAATCAGGCTAGAGATTTCAGATTCCGGTATGGGAATACCGCTAGAAAAAATCGAAGAAATATTTGAACCGTTTCACCAATTGGACGAATCTACGACTCGGCTGCAGGGCGGAACCGGGTTGGGGTTATCGCTGGCCAGAAAGATTGTGGAAGCCCTTGATTCATCATTAAGTGTAACCTCCTCATTGGGGCACGGGAGCACGTTTAGTTTTTTACTCAAACGCAAAATCAGATAGCGTATAATTTAACAATAACAATAAATAACCTTTCAGGGGAAAACAAAAGTGGACTTATTAGAGTTGATCAGGCTTGCTAGCAATCCTGAACCTTGGAAAACCAAACTGGACGAAATATTCTCTATCGCGAGGAAATCCCTCATTTTCGACAATTTAGCGATCTATGGTCCCGAATTGGATGCAATCCCATCAGACGTGATCTATGCAAGATCGATAGGTCGGGGAAAAGCGGCGGAAGCCGATGTCACCTGGGGATCAGCAGTAATTTCGAGGGTTCTAAATGAAAAACAGATCGTGGTCGAATCTCCGCAGGATCTCCATGGAAAGGATCGCCTGGAGTTAGCATACATACTCGGTTTACCGATCTTCCTATCTCCAACTCTCACCTCTGCTATGGTCTTCATCCGTTATGGGGGACCAGAGTACTCGGTAAAGGATCAACAGCAGATCAGACAACTGGCTGATCCGGTAACCTCCGTTTTAAGGCAAAAATATTTATCTGAATTTGCCCAGATGCTGGAATCAGAAAAAAGTACGGCTCAACTTCAATACGATTTCATTAATACGATTTCTCATGAATTACGAAGCCCTCTGGGGTTTATAAAAGGGTACACGACCACACTTCTTCGCGATGATACCCAGTGGGATCGAAACACTCAGATTGATTTTTTACAGATCATCGAACGCGAGTCGAATAATTTGACCGAATTGATTGACAACCTTCTGGACTCATCCCGATTGCAAAGCGGACTGATGAAGTTTAATTTTCAAGCCGTCAGGCTTGATTCTCTAATCCGCGATGAAATTAATCGGTCTTTGATTGCTGAACCTGGTCAAACGATTGAATTGGTTTGTGAAAATGAAATCCCAACAATCCAGGCTGATGCCCGAAGACTGGCGCAGGTTTTCGATAATTTACTCGCCAATGCGCTCAAATATGCCCGCCAAGCCCCAATTACGGTATATTTGAATCGGTGTGAAAAAAACGTAGTGATAAAGTTTACGGATAAAGGTCCCGGTATCCCCAAGGCATATCTTCCTAAAATATTCACTAGGTTCTTTCGGGTTCCCGAGAACTCTCTCCGAGAGCATGGTTCTGGACTAGGACTCTCCATCTGCAAGCAGATAATCGAACTACATCAGGGAAGCATTGAAGTGCAATCCGATGAAAATGGTACGATTTTTACAATTCTTTTACCATTAGACAATAACGACCAGCAAAACGCTCTGGAGGTGAAATAATGGCTGTTCGTATTCTTTTAGTTGATGATGAACCTCTTTACCTTCGACTATTGAAAGTGAATCTGGAATCCGAAGGGTATGAAATCATTTCAGCGCGTAATGGCGAGGAAGCACTTGAAATGCTTGCTCAGGAAATTCCTGATTTGATCATCATGGATGTGATGATGCCCAAATTAGATGGTATAGCTGCCTGCAATCGTATTCGTCAATTTTCGAATGTTCCCATCATTCTCCTTACTGCACTTGGAGATGAGCAGAATAAAGTAAATGGACTGAATATTGGAGCGGATGATTATGTGGTCAAACCATTTTCAGCCACAGAACTGGTTGCGCGGGTTCGGGCAGTTCTGCGCAGGACTGAAGGTCAAAAAGACTCAAGTGAGTCTCGGATTTTCGTCCACGGCAACTTGAAAATTGATATTGCCAAGGCTGAAGTCTGGAAAAATGATCACCAGGTGTACCTGTCCGCAACTGAGTATAAACTGCTCATCCATTTTGCCCACCAACTTGGCAAAGTTCTGACCGCTGAAGAGTTACTATCAGCAACATGGGGTTCCTCCTACAAAGAAGAAAAAGAGATTCTTTGGGTCAGTATTGCCAGGTTGCGGCAAAAACTCGAAGACGATCCGCATAATCCTGTTCACATCGTCACCAGAACAGGGCTCGGGTATCAAATGCCGCTCTTGCAGGAATGAAATCACGAACCAAATGATGCTATAATTTTTTATCAAAGAGATTTGGAGTAAGGACAAAAAAATGGATTCCCAACTCTACATGCTTCGAGCAAAGAAATTAGGCATCAAGTTAACCTTAGCCCGTCAAAAAATGAACCTGTCTCTTGAAGATTTAGCTCAAAAGATGGGAATGCAGCCCGATGAGATCAATCAGTTCGAAAAAGGGATTACTCCTCCATCCCTTCCCCAGATCCAGGTTTTATCCTCCATACTGGAAATGCCAATAGATGATCTGGTTAATACCCAGGTATTGGAACCAATTCAGCAGGAGATTTCTCCAGATTCCCTTCCCCGCTACTTTGAGATCAGGAACAAAATGTTGGGTATCCAGATCAAGAAGAACCGGTTCCAGCAAAATCAATCACTGGAACAACTATCCACGTTATGCGAGATCTCTGCCTCAGATCTGGAAATGTACGAATCAGGGGTAAAACCGATTCCACTCCCTGTATTGCAGAAAATTAGTGAAGTCTTGCAACTTCCTTATGGTTTACAACAGCGCGTTGAATCTCTCCCTCAAACGCCAATAAGCGAAGAAACGAACTTGGAAATTCCCCCGATGGGTGATGTTCCAACAGAAGTATCGCCTCTTCCTCAACCTGTGGAAGCAGTTGATATGTCACCTTCCGAACCAATAGCGAATACAGAAGATTGGCAATCTCTGGTCACAGAACCAGAATCTGAAGAAAAAATTAAAGAAGAAATAAATGAAGCCACCGTATTGCCAGAAGAATGGCAATCTCTGGTTACCGAACCAGCAACTGAAGAACCAATAAAAGAAGGAACAAGCGAAGCCACCATATTGCCAGAAGAATGGCAATCTCTGGTCACCGAAACAGATTCTGAAGAACCAGCAAAAGAAGGGACAAGCGATACCACCGTATTACCAAAAGAATGGCAATCACTTGTTTCTCAGACAGACGCTCAAGAAGGTGTTGAAGAACAGAAGGGTGAGAGTCCCGCACCCGCAGAGGAATGGCATACACCTGAACCTGAACCTCTGGCTGCGACCGATACGATCCCTGCAGAAACCACCGATGTTCTTTCAGATATTGAATCCCTTCAGCAAGTTTATGCGGCTGAACCACTCTCTGAGCCTGAAACAATTACACCATCCGAAATGAGTATGTCAGAGTCTGTTTCAACACCGATTGAGCTTTCTGAAGAAATCCACGATTTCATAAACAATCCAGTCAATCAACCCTACCTTGAACTTGCTTTAAAGCTTAGTCGGATGGATGCAAAAAAATTGCGCGAAATCGCGGAAAGTTTATTGGAGATAACTTTATAGACTATGAACGACGAACTTACTAAGATTTCCAATCAGGCGTTTAAGGATTACCGCAAAAAGAACTATCTTGCTGCCAGGGACGGTTTTAAGCAATGTGTTGATCTACTTTCTCAGGATGGGTCTGAGAAGGATCTTGCAGAAATGAAGAATAATTTGAGCGTTGCCCTCATCGATCTTAAAGAAGCCCAACAGGCTTTCGATGTCGTCGTAGGAACTGATGAGATCTTCAAAAACTCAGGCGACAAAAAGAGCCAGGCAATGGCTCTTGCCAATATCGGTACAGCACTACAGGCTTTGGGGAAAAAAGAAGAAGCATTAACAAAATTCGAAGAATCTTCCGCTTTGTTTCGAGAGGTCGGTGAGAAATTCATGCGCGCAACGATCCTAAAGAAAATTTCTGACCTACAATTGACTACTGGCAAACCTCTCCAGGCCATCGCTTCGATGCAAGCCAGCTACGACCAGAAGGAAAAAAAGACCTTCAAGGAAAAGATTCTTGGATCTGCTTTGGGTCAAATATTTCGAAAATTTGTAAAATAAACTAAGGGAATTTTCCGTTTGTCCTCCATCCAACAAGCTTCTTGGTCTGACTCCAATGAAATTGCGCATTTCCTGGAGTCATGCAGTTTAGTTCATCGACACTTGGACTGGATTCCCTTGCTGGATTGGATTTATTCCACACCATTTCTCAAATATTTAATCAAAGATCGGCTTGAGGGGGTTTTTGTTTCACCTCCCGATCCTCCTGGGGTAGCCTGGATCAAATGCTTTGCCTGCCAAAACCAGGCAGAGGCTTCCGATGTATTTCATACTTTATTCGAGCAAGCGTCAAAATTACTTCCAGCTAAAACCTTGCCAATGTTAGCCCTTGGGTTGCAGGATTGGTTCATTAAAACTCTGACATTGAACGATTTTCGATTAATCCAAAAGGTAGTTGTTCTCAAGCACAAGCAGAGTCTACCCAATGTCCTCCTCAAACCATCAGCGTTCATCCGACCGATGCTATTGAACGATATTGACACTGTTGCCTTGATAGACAGAGCTTCCTTTGAGCCAATCTGGACTGTTTCTTCTCAGGGGCTAAAAGCTGCATTTCTTCAATCTGCTCGTGCTTCGGTCGCTGAAATGGATGGAAATATTATCGGATACGAGATTTCCACTGGCAACAGCTTTTCTGCCCACCTGGCTAGGGTAGCAGTCCTCCCTAAATATCAAAAGGAAAAGGTCGGATTCCAGCTCGTCCATGCGATGCTAAACTACTTTCACCGCATGGGGGTCTACGAGATAACTGTGAATACGCAGGATACAAATCTGGCATCTATTAGCCTCTACCAGAAGACTGGGTTTCAGCTATCAGATGAGCAATTTCCAATTTTCCAATATAATCGCGCCCCAAATACTGGACAATAATTACCCTTTATGAGAGAATTCTTCCACTTGGAGGAATGATATGGCAACCCGCAAAGAGATCAAAGAGAAGCAACAACAACGCAAAAAAGAGAAACAGAAGGAGCTCATTCCATTCCTGATTATCGGTGGATTGGTCCTGATTGTTCTGGTAATTGTGATTGCCTCGCAAATGTCAGCGAATTCATCTGCTAAAACAGACATCATTATCCCGGAATATGTAAAAGCCACCCAGACCGATGGTTTGACAATGGGTGACCCCAATGCAAAAGTGACGGTCATTGAGTTTGCTGACTTCCAATGCCCATACTGTGGAGTTTATTGGAAACAGGTTGAACCCACGATCATTGAAAATTACGTGAACACCGGAAAAGTAAAATTCGTTTATCATCCATTTTCTTTCCTTGGCTCAGGTTCCTGGAATGAATCCGTGAAATCTGCCGAAGCTGCTTATTGTGCAAATGACCAGGGAAAATTCTGGGAATACCGGGCTATGCTATATACAAACGGTAACGGTGAGAATCAGGGAGCTTTCAGCAAGGCAAAATTGCTAGCTTTTGCAGAAGCGATCAACCTGGATAAAAAGACGTTTGAGCAGTGTCTTCTGGATGGCATCCATACGGATGATGTTAATGCATCAACACAGGCAGCCAGTGACTACGGCGCGACTTTTACTCCATCGTTTCTAGTCGATGGCAATATAGTTGGACTTGATACGCTGGTAGATGCGATCGAAACAGCATTAAACAAGTAAGATAAGAAAGACCTGCTTTTCCAAAGCAGGTCTTTTTATTTAATGAGGGAAATCAAATAGACAATTATCGGTGCTAAAAACAAGGCGGGGATGAAACTTGCCGTCCGGATTCGTTTAATTTCAAGCAAATTGGATATCGCAATCGCTGCCAGGATTACACCCCCAGTAGCTGTCAGTTCACCGATCATCGCCTCGGTCATAATTCCGTGGATGAGTTTCGCCAGCAGTGCGATGGATCCCTGGTAAAGCAGAACCATAAAGGATGAAAAAAGCACTCCAAGCCCAAGGGATGAAGCAAAGGCCATCGCAGCAAATCCATCCAGGATTGACTTGATCACAAGCGTTTGGATATTTCCCGATAGTCCGTCTTCCAGTGCTCCAAGGATCGCCATCGGACCAATACAGAAAATCAACGTTGTGGTTAGAAATCCACGGATGAACCTGTTACGTTCTTCTGAAGCGTTTTTTTTGGAAAACCGGGCTTCAAACCAGCCCCCCAGGGTTTCAACACCTTCCTGTATGTGGACCCACTCTCCTATCAATACCCCGATCAGGATACTCCCGAGTACGACAAGCGAGTTCTGTGTTTTCAGGAAAAGGGATATGGCATATAAGAGTGTAAAGATCCCCAAACCCGAAATGATGGTGGATTTGATCTTTTCAGATATTTTCGCTCCCAGCAGAAGCCCAATTCCTCCACCCACAATGATTGCAGCAAAATTGATAAGAGTACCAATCATTAGTCCAGTCCCCTTGCCGCAGTCGGCGTTCCGTTTCCTTCCGAAGCCGCTTTAACCTCCATTACAAATAACAAGGAAGATAACCGATTAAGATAAGCTTGAAGGAATTTGTTCGTGACGATTCCTTCATCTACCAGTTCAACCACCCGCCGTTCAGCCCGCCGGCAAACTGTCCGGGCAACCGAAAGTGATGCTGCTTCCCTGGTATCCCCAGGCAAAATGAAGCCCCGCGGGCTCTGCACAATTTTTGAAAGTTCCTCAATGTATTTTTCAAGAAACTGGATATGGTCCTCTCCAATTTTCCGGTACTTCGTTTGGTTTTCCTCTGTAGCCGCCAACTCAGCCATCATTTCATATAGACTTGCCTGGATCTTTTTCAGAATCTCACAATCATCCCCTCTCGATAAACTGCGAGCCAATCCCAGAAAAGCGGATAATTCATCGATGGTTCCCAATGTTTCCATACGGACATCGAACTTTTTTACCCGTCCTTCGCCCAGCAAACCGGTAGTTCCATCATCACCATTCCCGGTGAAATATTTAGGCATGGTCTTTTCCTTTCCTTAATTCAACAAAAAGAAACCAGTAATCTTGCCGTGGAAAAATATCTGCTAAAGAATTATCCCAGATAAATTCCCCCGATGATACCAATCCCTTCAGATCCCCATCTAGCGCATCTAAATTCCTCTGGTAGTCAGCAGGAAGAATGCGAGCCTCTTTTTCCAGCAGATCAAGTATTACCCGGTGAACCACCTGTGCTTTGTAAGAGGGATCTACACCGTCCTCAATATATTCCTTGATCGCATTGTGCCAGACAAGTAACCTTCGTGGGATTTCCTGTTCTACTTTTCGAAGCCAGGATATTTTTCTTCCTTCAATTCTCTCTAGAACCGTATCTATCGTCCGCTTCAATTCCGAATCATCATACTGAAAAAGGCTCATTCGTTTAGCAGAAAATAAAACCCTTCCAGGAGAGATGATTGTCCTGGAAGAGCTAGATTTCCATTCAACCAATGACGAATCCATATATCCGTCAAATTCAGCGGCAAAAGAAAGAAGCAGATTCTTGTCTTCCTCCTTCCAAATCGCCATTGGTTATTTTCCTGGAGCAGGTGTTGTCTCTTGAATAGTCTTTGCTGCCATGTACCATTTTGCTACAGTTGCAAATCTGCTGCTGGTGTCGATTAAAGGACCCATCGATACTCCCATAATTTGGTTGGTTACGCCGTAATTGTAAACGGGATAGTAAAGCGGGAGTGCCGGGAGTTCATTGGCGAAAATAGATTGGAAATTATGATAAAGCCGCGTTCGTTCACCGAGATCGACAGTGATTCTGGCTTGCTCAATTGTATCGCTGGCGATCCGATTATTCCATTGGGTATAATTCTGCCCTGCAGCTGCTTGACCCATATCCCAAAATGGGTAAGGATCAGGATCGGGTGTTTTGGATAAATTCAGATCAACCAAGGCTGCCTGATAGGCGCGGGGAGCAAGTTTGTCTTCAAGAAAAGAGTCCGGCGGAACTGGTTCCAATACTACTTCAATAGACAATGCTTGCCAGTCTTTTTGAATACTTTCTGCGATGTTCTTATGAAGATCATCATCTGGATAAGATAAGACGATTCTCAAAGTAGTATCTTCATTTTTCCGGACGGGGTTTTCATCCCCAGTCACCACATACCCTGCTGTCTTAAGTAAAAGAGAGGCTTTCTCAGTGTCGAAATCGTAAGTAGGAACATTTTCCAGGTATGCCCATGTTCCAGGCAGAATCACTCCGTTGGCGAGGATCGCTTGTCCATTGAAATATTGATTGATTATTCGTTGCCGATTGATTCCCAGTAACAGAGCTTCTCGAATTGTTTTATCCTGTAAGTACGGAACTTCCGGATCGTTTAGGTTGAACATGACCATTCCGATTTGAGGAAGTCTACCTGTGTAAATGGAAAGACCTGGCAGTGAAAGAGCCTGGTTTATGAGATGACTGGGAATCTGGCTGATTCCCTGCACATATCCATCAGCATAAGCTTGCAGCGCACTCTCTGCATCTGGATAGTACCTGAAGTTGATCTCCTGGATAAATGGAGGGTTCGGTAAATAATCATCACTAGCCCGAAGAGTAATTCCAGTAACCACTGAGTTTTCAATAGTTAACGAATCAAATTTGAAGGGTCCACTACCAACAGGCTGTAAATTGAATTGATCATCCGCAATTTGACTAATCGACAAATCACCTAGGATGTGTTCTGGAAGCAATCCAAACGAGAGGTAATCCTGGAATGGAGCGTAAGCTTCTGTGAGCTTCATTTGCAAGTTTAAATCATCGAGCCTAAAAATCTCCACCGATTTCCACAATTGAATGAGATCTTTAGATATATATCCTTCACCCTCAATCATTAGCGAAATGGTAAAAAGGACATCATCCGTGGTTAAAGGCTCACCATCATGCCATTTTAGATTCTCTTTTAACTTGATGTTATAGAGAAGCCCATCCTGGGATGTGACAATCGTTTCAGCGAGATCCGGTTGAGCAATTCCGGTCGAATCAAACTTGACCAGACCAGAAAACACCAATTGATCAAGATCGCGATCAGCCTGGTTGCTGGCATCCAATAAGGGATTCAGCCGGGAGATCTGCCCGATAATTGCCTCAGTATAAACTCCGCCTTCAACTGGCTGTGGAGTTCCACCCTGACCAAGTCCGCCGCGTTTTTCCAGGATTAGAAGAACACCTACGATCAGGCCCGCCAGGAATAAGATAAGTAATTGCCATCTGAATTTTTTCATCTTTTTATCCAAAAAGCGACTACCCCTTTATCAAGGATAGTCGCCCTCGAATGATTTGGGTTAACCTGCCGAATAACCTTCGGGAATTTTAACCTGTTATCAGAACAGCTGCAAAGGTCAGAATAAAAAAGAGAACACTTAAGACAATGGTAATCCAGAACAGTGTCTTTTCAATTCCCCGGCGTGCAGAGAATACACCACCGCTGTTATCGCCGGTGAGTCCGCCCAATCCAACTCCTTTGTTCTGAAGGATAACACTAACGATAAGAGCCAAAGAAGTTATAATTAGGGCTATATCAACGTAAAGTTTCACATGAACCTCCTGAAATTAAGAACATCGAAAATTATACCGTCCTACCCTCAAAAAAGTCAACCTGATGAAAGAACTCATTTGTAATCTCCATATTCACTCACTATACTCTGATGGAACTGGAAATTATTCCACCATCGCACAAGCCGCCATCAGGCAGGGTGTAGACGTTATTATCGTTACCGATCACAACGTACTGGTAAAAGGTGTGGAGAGATATTTTGAAAAGAATGGCAAAAAAACTCTTTTGCTAACCGCAGAAGAAATCCACGATCAGAATCGACAACCCCAGAAGAATCACACACTGGTGATTGGTGCTGATGTTGAGTTATCCAGCCACGCAACCGATCCTCAGAAATTGATCGATGAAGTTACAAAGCACCATGGAGTATCGTTCCTCGCACATCCGCATGAATACGATCTGCCGATGTTCCATGAACCGGATATTTCTTGGGTATCTTGGGACGTGGAAGGATATACCGGGATTGAACTCTGGAATGGTTTTAGTGAGTTTAAAACCTATGCCAGGACTTTTCCCAAAGCGGTATTTTATGCTTTTTTCCCTGAATTCATGGCTCACAGTCCACATCCTCAAACTCTGCAAAAATGGGATGAGCTGCTGACAACCGGGAAAAAAATTTATGCTGTTGGCGGCTCTGATGCTCATGCTTTGGATTTTCAAAAGGCTTTCTTCCGAAAAACTGTCCTGCCTTACGATTTTCATTTTTCAGCTATCAATAATCACCTGCTTGTCCAAAATGAGTTTTCTGAAGATTTGGATATCGACAGCCGCCAGGTCTATTCTGCCTTGCAAAACGGTTGTTCCTTTATTGGATATGATTTGCCATCGTCAACTCGGGGTTTTAAATTCACACTTGAAAATGAAGATCGGGTAGCACAGATAGGTGAATCTATACAGCTCGTTCAGGGCGGTACTATTAGAATCCACACACCATCCAGGGCAGACATTGAGATAATTCATAATAATCATGTTATCCAATTTAGTGAAAACACATCAGTGGTTGTTAAAAACGTCACTGAACCGGGTTATTACAGGGTTCAATGTAAGATCGATTTTCTGGGACAAAAAAGGGGATGGATTTACAGTAACCCCATTTTTTGTGGAAAGTGAACCCAACATTCATGAATTACCTGTTTCGAATTACACTTTCTGATAATTCGTTATAATTCATCATCATGAACGGAATGGACTTTATTGAGACCAGGATCAAACTTCTCATTGAGAGAAGCGCGTCTCTCATCCCTTGGACCGAAAAAAGGGTCGAGATTATGTCCAGGCTTAATGAAAGCATCCAGGTTACTTTGTTGAGTAAAGAGTCAGTCATTCCTCCACACCGGTTCATCATAAAAATGAATTCTAGAAATACAAAAACCTGGCAGAGTAATCCTTCATGGCATAAAGATCTTGAAGATGCTTATCATGCGATATTGACCGAATATGGAATTGAACAGGAGTTGACTCCTGACTTCACGCTGATGGTAAAAAACTCCTTGAGCGATAAAGAAATCGAGATTCTCGAATCTGAAAAACGGTCCCCCAGAAACGAAACCCATTCCGTTCTGGCTGCGGGTAGTTCACTACCCCTGTCAGAAGAAAAAGAGTATTGTCCGTTACTTTTATTTGGCGAAGATAAGGAAATCAATTTAAGTTTATCGGTGATTAATATTGGGCGGAGAAACACAAACGAAATCGTTATCGACGACATCAGGGTTTCTCGAACCCATGCTCAGATTCGAAAAACACCGCAGGGGTTTTTTGTTTTTGATGCCGGATCTGCAGGAGGGACTTTTGTAAACGGCACAAGGGTGGATAAAAGGCAGCTTAATTCAGGCGATGTTATCTCTCTTGGAGGATACAAGTTTATATATTTAAATGAAGAAGCTGAGGGTGCACACCAGGAATCAGGGTCATCTGATCCCAGAGATGAGAACACCTCCTTATGGTAGCAGCAATTATTGTCCTTACCCTCCGAATCATCTTAATGCTGGTATTGTTTAGTTTCCTTGGTTGGACTATTTATACCCTTTGGAAAGATCTGCGTCTGAAGAGTTTTGCTGCCCAAATTCAGAAAGTACCTGCCATTACCCTCATTGAACGTAGCGGGGGGAACGAGAACAAAGAAAACACTTTTTCGGTTTCCGAGATCACTATTGGACGGGAAGCAGGGACTACCCTTTGCCTTGATGATGATATTATTTCAAACCGCCATGCATCGTTAACCTTCCGTAACGGTCATTGGTGGATCGAGGATCTTTACTCGACTAACGGAACATATTTGAATGATGAAAAGGTCAGTTCGCCCACAATTCTCATTACCGGCGATGATTTGCACATCGGCAACCAGTTTTACGAGATTAGGATTACGGAAAATCAACCGTAAGGGAGACCAAATGAATCAAAAACCAGTATTGGCGGTAATCGGTGGGTCAGGGCTCTATGAATTTCCTGCCCTCGAAAAAGTTGAAAAATTATCGATTGATACTCCGTATGGAAAGCCAAGTGCTCCGATCATAGTTGGAACCCTTGATGGAAAAAAGGTCGCGTTCTTAGCTAGGCACGGGATCGGGCATATTTACAACCCAAGTGAAGTGAATTATCGTGCCAATATCTACGCATTAAAGACACTCGGGATACAACAGATCATCAGCGTCAGTGCTTGTGGTTCGCTTCGCGAAGATTTTGTACCAGGTCAGATCGTTGTTCCTTCGCAGTTATTTGATTACACCCATCTACGTAAACGTTCCTTTTTTGAGGAAGGGTTGGTCGCTCATGTCAGTGTCGCGGAACCTTTTTGTCCGACCCTCTCAACCCTCCTTCACCAGACTCTAACCTCTGTTGGTGCCACAGCCCATATAGGCGGTGCAATGATCACCATTGAGGGACCAAGATTTTCAACCAAAATAGAATCCAATACCTACCGTTCCTGGGGATTATCACTAATCGGTATGACAACCTCCCCAGAAGCCTTTCTGGCAAGGGAGGCTGAAATATGTTATGCCGTAATGGCTCACGTCACGGATTATGATGTCTGGCACATCGCTGAAGAGTCTGTAAATGTGGATCTGGTAATAAAGACGTTGCATAAGAATACTGAACTGGCTCAGCAAACTATAATCAATTTGGTCTCAGCAATTGATGAGCACAAGGATTGCTCCTGCAATCACACCCTCGAGAATGCCATTATTACCCAGAAATCTTCCCAGGATGAAAAAGCTGTTCTGAAACTCGGTGTTCTTCTGGAAAAATATAAGAAGTGAACACCATATTCACTAAAGTAAATTCACATCAGGATTTGATCCAGAACCGTCTCATCCGCCTGGTGATTGTATTTAACTTTATCGGATGCCTTTTACTAACCCTTGCACCGGTTGTTCGGCTGCACAGTTGGTCGGCGGATTTACGATGGAATCAATGGATAGGTTTTCTTGTTTGGGTAATTGGGATTATTTCTTTAAACAAGATAATCTCTAAAAGGGTACCGGACCGGGATCCTTATATCTTCCCCCTGATCAGCATCCTGACAGCGTGGGGATTGTTAACGATTTATCGTCTCGATGTGGATTTTGGACTCAGGCAGACCATTTGGCTTCTGCTCAGTTTTATCATCGGTTATCTGGTCTTGAGAATCCAAGGGATACTCACCTTTCTCCGGCGTTACAAGTACATATGGCTTACAGGTGGCTTGCTGCTTACTCTGCTTACGTTCGTTATCGGAGTTTACCCTGGAGGAACTGGACCTGCCCTCTGGTTAAATCTATTCGGCCTATATCTTCAACCCTCTGAACTGCTTAAGGTACTCTTAGTCATTTTCCTGGCTTCCTATCTTGCCGACAATCTTCGGATCCGTTTCAACCTCCTTCAGTTATTGTTGCCTACCCTGATTCTCGTAGGGGCAGCTTTTCTGATTCTGGTTGCACAGCATGACCTTGGTACAGCTTCATTATTCATCGCAATTTACGCTGTGACCATCTATCTGGCGTCTGGCAAGAGCCGATTGTTACTCATCAGCATGGTTACGATTATTGTGGCATTATTTGCAGGGTATGCCGTATACGATGTCATCCAGCTTCGCATCGAAGCCTGGTTGAATCCCTGGGCAGATCCCAATGGACGCTCTTATCAGATCGTTCAATCTATTATCGCTGTTGCCAACGGAGGTTTTTTTGGCCGGGGGATAGGTTTAGGCTCTCCCGGTGTCATTCCTGTCGCACATTCCGATTTCATTTTCCCCGCAATTGCAGAAGAAACTGGTTTGTTAGGGTCGTCCGGCATTATCCTCTTGTATTCCTTTTTTATGATCAGAGGGCTAACGATTGCTCTCAATGCCCCCAACCAGTTTCAACGTTTCCTTGCGGCAGGATTAACCACTGCCATTACTGTTCAGTCAATTCTAATTATCGGGGGGTCAATTCGCCTGCTTCCGCTGACCGGGGTCACGTTGCCTTTTATGTCTTACGGGGGATCATCCCTGGTTACATTCATCGCTTCGGCATTTTTACTTCTTGTCATCAGTTCCGATTCTGAGCATCAATCAGCCCCATTGGAGCGAAGCCAGCCTTATCGCCTTGTCGGGGGTATTTTCCTTGCAGGATATGCGTCGCTCATTCTCTTAAGCACATGGTGGGCAGTATTCCAGAGTAATAACCTGCTATCCCGAAACGACAATCCCCGGCGCTTTATCTCCGATTTCTATGTCTCCCGTGGGTCAATTTATGATCAAAATGAACAATTACTGGTCTCCACTACAGGAAATCCGGGAGCGTATTCACAAACCCTGACCTACCCGCTCCTAAGTGGAGTAATCGGCTACACAGATTCCATCTATGGTCAGGCGGGTTTACAGGCAAGCCAGGATGGTTATTTACGGGGTGTCACTGAAAACGACTACTGGTCTATATTCCAATCAAGGCTCCTCTTTGGGCAATATCCCAGGGGATTTGATCTGCGCACGAGCATTTCTCTGGATATTCAAACTGAGATCGATAAGCAACTTCAAGATCATAATGGTTCGATTTTAGTGATGAACGCTGAAAGCGGTGAAATTCTGGCAATAGCCACATCACCCACGTTTGATGCAAATCATCTCGCCGAGTCCATGCCAACCTGGAAATCCGATCCTGAATCTCCTCTTTTGAATAGAAGTACCCAGGGTCTTTATCCTCCTGGTAGTATCATTGGCGGTTTGATCTTGAATAGTCTCGCCTCAAAAAACAATGCTCTCCCTGAAATTCCCGCCTTTTATTCCTCGATGAACTTGGATGAGTCGTATTATTGCTCCCGCAGGGTTGAGATTGCAACCAGCTGGGTTCAACTGATCTCAGCTGGATGTCCATCGGCACTTAACCGCCTGGTTTCAACTCTTAAACCAGTCGATCTATACAATCTATATAGTCAATTTGGATTGTTAACTCAACCGGAAGTCCAGATCGAGAGTGCTGCAAGCGTAAATCTTGAGACCTTTAACGATATTGATGCACTTCTGACTGGGCGATCCACCTTGCTAGTAACACCGTTGCAGGTAGCCCTGGCATATGCTCCATTTTCTAATGGCGGCAAGGTCATCCAACCAGTGCTGGTAACCGCTTACAGGATACCAGGATTCCCCTGGCAGCTGCTTTCTAATTCTTCAGAGGTACACTTCCTCGAGGAAAAAATATCACCTATCCTTGAGCACCCCTCAGGAACAGAAATCACTGGGTGGTCCATTTCCTCCACGGTACCCATTCAAACAGGCACGCTGGATTGGTACATCCAGGGAACTCCGCAAAACTGGCGGGGATTACCATTGGTCCTTGTCGTTGCCCTGGAAGACTCCAATCCATCAGAAGCTGCCGCTATTGGCGCACAGGTTTTCGGGTCTGTCACCCGCGAATAATGAAACACCCCCGAAATTGAAGTGAACCCTATTGAGTAGACACTAATAAAGAAAGCCCCCTGTGGCTA
>CAZLBG010000010.1:24705-27667 GCA_964557895.1 uncultured Anaerolinea sp. | reverse complement strand
ACCAGCTGCATGAACACTTTGTGTAATTCAGAATGGAATTCGGACACGGCTTATGTTGTTAGCTGTAATGTACTTAAGTCCGCGGTTAGTGGACCCTCGTTGATATCGCCTCCCAATTATGCTCAGGTCGATGTTCTTCCCAGAAAAGTATTTTTTGAGTGGACCAAAATAGAGGGTGCAGTAAGATATCAACTTCAACTCGACTGCTTTAACTGCTGTATTGGAGGAAAATGGTGTTCGGAAGTAAATGAAAAACGGATTGATACTTACATCACCTCGGATACCCATTACACGATCCAGGATTATTATGGGGCTAACGAAGTGAGATGGCGAGTTGCTGCTATTCTTAGCGATGGAACCGAAAATTATTCCGATTGGTCTTATTTCAGGTTCTTAAAATAGGCTGATAATACGCCCGTGGAACTTCGGGGAGAACTTAATCTTTCTCACAAGGTAATCGATGATCAAGTACATTGAGAATATTCCTACATGATGGATGATCAAAAACCGGTTTTATTGGAGCGCTATCAGATACTTGATTCTCTCGGTAAAGGGGGAATGGCGAGTGTTTATCGAGCATTCGATACCCGCCTCGATTGTGAGGTAGCGCTCAAAGTCATTCGTTCAGATTTCATTCCACGCAGCAGCGAGAAGATATTACGCCAAAGGTTTGAACGCGAAGCCAAGGTGGTGGCGAGACTTTCTCATCCCAATATTATCAAGGTCTTGGATTTTGGTGAAGACGAAGGAAATCCATACCTGGTCATGGAATATATAAAAGGAAGAACCTTACGCTCCTTCCTATCCGAACGTAAACAAATCCCTGCAAGCGAAGCTATCCAACTCCTGCAACCGATTGCCGAAGCGCTTGGGTACTCCCACGCCCAAGGAGTGATCCATCGGGATATTAAGCCTTCTAATATTCTTTTAACGGAATCTGGAAGACCTTTACTTTCTGATTTCGGGATCGCCAAGATACTCGAAGCAGACATTACTCAAGATTTAACAGGAACGAACACAGCCATAGGGACTCCGGAGTATATGGCTCCAGAGCAAATCACTTCTACTACAGCAGATGAAAGAACTGATTTATATGCACTTGGAATAGTCTTCTATGAGCTGATTAGCGGAAAACGTCCCTTTGAAGCCGAAACACCGCTGGAAGTAATGGTCAAGCAGTCAAGAGATCCAATCCCGAGAATCTCAGGAGCTTCTATCGGGAAACCAAAGGAGCTAAACCGCTTTCTTGAAAGAGCTCTTGCAAAAAAGCCGGATGACCGTTTTCAAAATGCCAGCGAGATGTCGGCAGCCATGTCAGGGTTGTTGGATATTATTGAGTCCTCAAACAATCCCGGATTTCCAGTCGAAACCTTTAAGCCACCCCATTTTCGAGTAAAGGGATATCGATCTAAAAGGATTTGGTTCTTGTATGGGTTTGGAATTATCTCCATTTTTGGATTGCTTTTTTTGGCTGGTAACTCTGTACGTAATAAAATGGCCTTAGAAAAATCAATTACCCCTATTCCTATACTGCCTCTGCTTACACCTTCCCCCAGTGTCCAACCCACAGTAATCCCAACCGCCACTTCTGTTCAATCTACACCCACCCAGACGCTTCAACCCATTTCCTCGCCAACAACCAATTCTTTTTTCCTAAAAGAACGATTCGGTTCAAACGTAGTATTTTGTTATACCGGTCCCGGTCAGTTCCTTTATCCTCAGGCAGGTGAAGTGAACGCAGAATTCTTTGAGATTACTGGCAGAAATCAAACAGGAAATTGGCTGGTGATTCACGATCCGGCAAATACCAAGGGACAATGCTGGATAGATCGATCTCATTTCAGTATTGACCAGGCTGTATTTGATTTACCTGTGGTTGACCCACCCCAAGTTACCGAGACCATTTATTACATGGCAAGTTTTTCTGGCGCATTCACTCAGTTTAGCGGTTTTCCCAGTGCTGCCTGCGCGAACAGCTGGTCTACATCCGCAATTGCCTATTGTGAGAATAATCCTTCGTTATATTTTTGTGACAATGTCAAGAGTAAATCTTATGGTATCTATCCATATATCAAATCACTATTCAGCGATGTACGCTCAAATATGTATAAGGGTAGTTGCTCTTATCCCTAAACAGGATTGGATTTCATGATGAGCGATGTGCTGATTAATCAACGTTATAAAATACTTGACCTCATAGGTGAGGGTGGGATAGGGAAAGTTTACAAGGCGTTTGATACTTCGCTGGAACGGATCGTTGCCGTTAAATTTCTCCGGACTGAGAACCTTCCTCGAAATTCTGAAACCAAAATGCTGAAGAGATTCGCGCTGGAAGCCCACCTCCTGGCCAAGCTTTCACATCCCAATATCATCAAAGTCACCGATTATGGCCATTATGAAACCTCTCCTTTCCTGGTGATGGAATATCAACCTGGTGGAACCTTAAAAGAACTGCTGAAGGCTCATGGAAGATTCTCTTATCAGGAAGCAGCAAAATTACTTCTACCTATCGTTGATGCACTTCATTATGCTCATCAGAATAAGATAATCCATCGCGATATCAAGCCATCCAATATCCTGATCACAGGTTTGGGAACACCGATGTTAACTGATTTTGGTATCGCCAAAGTTTTACAACAGGACAATCCTTCAGAACTGACGGGTACCGCAGCGATCATCGGCACCCCCGAATATATGGCTCCTGAACAATCTAAGGGAAAAGAGATTGATGCTCGGGCTGACATTTACGCACTCGGTGTGGTTTTTTTTGAAGTGATCACAGGTCAAAAACCATTTCAAGCAGATACTCCCCTTGCAGTGATGGTGATGCACGCAAGGGATAATATTCCTGCGCCATCGCAATATGTTAATGACCTACCTGCATTCGTAGAAAGTTTTATTTATAAGATGCTGGAAAAAGACCCTTCAAAACGTTATCAGACGGCAGAAGAAGTTATGAGGG
>CAZLBG010000010.1:0-24605 GCA_964557895.1 uncultured Anaerolinea sp. | reverse complement strand
GCTCATTCAGGAAACCCGATCTACCAGCCAAATTCCCCCCCAATCCACCAATACCTTTACCGTCAATCCCCCGACGCTCACAATAGAACCTACTCCAAGCGAGACTGCGGTCCTGCCAACTGCGACCCTATTTAGTACCCGCACCGTCGCACCTACGAGTACTGCTTTCCTGAAAACCCTTAGAATTATGAATCAGTGTTTTACCGATCAACAATTTTACATTGATGGAAAACCATCTATCATTATTGGTGCCCAGAGCATTGGTGAATTACAAATACTCTCCGGAAAACATGAAACCTGGTCGTGTCAGGTTGGGGGTGAAGCAACCTGCACATCTCATAAATGGTTGGACTATTCCGGAACAGGCGAATTTACCTGGCCGTTAAGCTGTTAATCTCCATTTTCTAGGGTTCAATGAGTTTGAAAAATCCGGGAGCATTTGCCGCGGAAATTTATTCCGGTTTACATCGAGACTTCGGTAATTTCTCCACCCTGATCCCCCCTCTTGAAAACCATTTTTACCCCGTTCTTACCGAAGACAATTTCATCCCCGTTAATAATTGGTTGAGCATTCTCAGGTGGGATACGGTGACCATTTATCCAGGTACCATTGGAACTTCCCAGATCTTTAATGACATACCCTTTTTCATTGAATTCAATTGCGGCATGCTTCCGTGAGCAAATTTTCGATACATCCAAATCGGACAGGTCCACATCCGGGAAATATCCTCTTTTTGGATCTCGACGCCCAATTGATAAATATGCTCCTTTGATGCTAACTTCCCGACCATTGATTACCAGGTATGCTCGACCTTGTGGTACTGGTCGAGCTTCAATATTTTTCTGACTTACGAGTGCCAGCTTAGTTCCATGAAGAATTTCCAGATCCCCCAGCGTGGCATTTGCAGCCAGGACCCGGTTCGCAGCACTACTTTTATCAACCAACACCAATGTTTCACCGACATCAGATTCAAGGTGGAATGCTTGGGCAAGTGATTCGGTCAAAACCCGACAGGTGATCTCCAGGGGTAATCCCAGATCAACAGTCTGCTGTTTGCCATATTCCAATGTTATCGCTACGATAGCCATACTGATTTATCCAATTCCTGATTATTTAACAAGATTCTTTCGATACTCTTGGACCCAGCTGTGATCACATTCTTCCCAGCGATCAGATTCGTGAAGCACTTTCCGCGCCAGTTCATAATAGTCATCAATCCTGGCGTGCAGATTCTCCTGGAGCGATTTTGCACTGGCAAAGAAATCTTCTGAACTCCCACCTACCCAATCCATTTCCAAGCAGGTCAATGCTTTCCGGAGTTTAAATTCCTCCTCCAACAATAAATTGACCGCATGCATCATTTTTCGGCTGAAATCCCGTAGGTCATCTGTCTGTACATGGATGGGTTGCATGGTAAAAACACTACTCCTATTTGAAGAAATCCGTCAATTTCGTGGCAAATTGTTCCCGCGTAACCAACTGCCCCGTACCAGGAAAAGTGCTGACTTCGTCTTTATATGTAAACAACCAGCTATACCGTTTTCCTTGCAGCAGCATGAGTATGGGTTTTTTCGTATTCTGAGTAGCATCATCGTCGGTAATCACAGGATAATCCATCTTTTGAATGGATCCCCGGAATACAGTCTCCACAATATCTGAGGAAAGTGCCTCCCTTGTGGAAGCATCCTCGATCCAGGCAGTTAGCTGCTCGCTAACTCTTTTAACCGATCTGCCGCCACCGATCACTTCGATCAAGGATTGGTACGGAATAGTGAAATCCTTCATATCACCTGGTTCTTCGACGGGATGAAATCCCTTGAATAGCTCCAGTAAGTAAATTGGTAGATTTTCATACCTGCCTGTTTCGAGTACATACCGGTCGTTATTTTCAAGAAGAGACGAAAAAGACTTATCCCTTGAGCAGAAAATCCTGGCATCGGCTCCAAACCCTGTCCGAGCCAGCCGAGCAATTACCAACTCATTGCAGACCACGATAGGACTAAAGGCAAGCTCAAACGTCGGAAGCAAATGGGGTACAGGACTATTAGATGGTTGCATGAGTAGACCGAGTTTATTCATTTCAGCAACCGTATCTTCATATACTTCCTCGAGCTCCAGGAAAGTCGCGGTTTGTCCTTTACCTTTTAAAAGCTGTAATCCCAGTTGCGTTTGGTTTATTAAATTTAAAGATACAGCCAGCATGTTTTTTGTGAGAACGAAGGATCTGAATAGAGCCTCTTTATTCATCAGGAATTTCTCCTTAAACTCATTAACGGTTATTTCAAAAAGATTGGGGCGGCTACTCACCTTAACCTTATCTGCATCCCCGTCCTCCAGGATCAACCAGGTTGAGGAATCTCCTGCAAAGAATGAGAAGGAGGAAACTTCAGTTGCGATAGCATCCGTAAACTCATAAAAAGCAAAAACACTGCTCACGCGTCGGTTCTTGATCTGGGAAAAAATGGTTTCGGCTTGAGACCGCGGTGTGCCTATTTGTTCTAACGTCTGTATCGCTTTTTCTCTCTGATTTGTTTCACAAAGGACCCGGATTTCGTCAAATTGTGATTCCAAAATACTCATCGTAAAAGCTTCTACTGATCCCTCGGGGATATCCTTGAACCATTCTGCGATAAGGCTGGAGATTTGATCCCTATCCAGGAGCTTTAAGGAGTGAACACCCTCCTCCGGCTGAACATGCAAAATCAATTTCCCTGCCGAGGATATGAAAATCACCCGCTGCTTACCTTTGCCAACTGTGTCTTTAATGATCTCAAAAACCCGTTCTGGTCGAAATATGCTCGTTATTAAGGGTAAATATTCAGGGTTGAGGGTGAGACCATCGTCATCTTTGTCAATAACACCCTGCTTGAGAAGTTTGAGTTCCGAGTCTTTACTATCCTTCGTATCCGTGTGAAGGAATTCCTTCGGAAATCCAAATAACTGATCTGCACCGGTTAGTTGAGCTAGCAGCGCTAAATCATTTGAGGATAATATTAATACCTGGTTATTAGTCACAATTTCCAATCCAGTCTATACGATTGCTTTTCCAAAATGCAATCCTGCTCTGAAGGGGCCGAACTTAACCTTGACTTCAGGACCAACTTTTATCCCTGCTTCAAACCCCGCAGAAACTCCAGCGCTGACGCCAATGTTATACCCTGCGATATTGAGACCCTGGTTTATCTCCAGTGAGCCTGCCGTCGCCCCGATTGATGCACCAGCAGTCCCATCCTTATACCCAAGAAATCCTTCTACGTTCCCTGCCGTAGCAGCCACACCGGTTGTAAAGCCAAACATAGCTGTACCCACGGTCCTCGTTGCTGAGGCTTTGGCCGCTGTGACCTCCCCGAATAATCCGAATGAAGCCTCCTGGTCTGTAAAGTCATATCCTGCCTTAATGCCCGCTTCGTATTCCCCCAACTCATAACTTGCTGAGGAGCTAACTGGTAGAAAACCAAATTCCTTATTCTGAGCATGAACTTCACCCTCGCCCAGATTTCCCCCGATAATGGGAATTTCAACGCCCACATCAATTTTGGGATCACCAGATTCCTCTTCCCAGCCGTCTGATGGAGTCCACTTATTAACCGTATCCGATCCCTCTAGGATTTTGAGATCAATTTCTTTTTTGGGGAAGAATTCAAAGGTTGGTTTTCGTTTTTCACCAGGCTTGTAAAACTTTCCTGGCGGATAGCGATTTCTGGCTGCGAAATTTGAGTCAACGTCCAACCATTGGTCGATTTCCCGATTTACCCGTAGTGCCAGGGTGTCAAGCTCGTGGTTTTTATTATCCAAAGTAGATATTAATGTACTAAAGGAATTCAAGAACCTGGCAGACCGCGATCCACCATGCCAGGCAGAGGATAACCTTCCCTTCGAACGCCTGAGTTGGTCTATCAAATCATCAATATTCCCAACCTGCCTGCTGATCGTTCTAGCCAGGTTGCGGGTTTCATCCGTATCCATGTGAATCTTAGTCATTGTTTTTCCTCAACTTATCCACCTGGCTTGTCTTTTCCCTGACACTGCTTCAGAAATGGGGTTTGAAGGTAGGTGAGTTTTCCTTTGCTGACAAAGAAACCCCTGCCCACAGGCATTTCAAGTTTTCGAAATTCCAGGGGTAGGGCTGCGCCCAACCAATCCAAATCACTTGCATCCTTGGAAAATACCATACCTGTTCTACTCTGTTTGAGGTTTTTTATGAAGGTCGTCCCCACCTGGTTTCGTAGTTCGTCGATCAGTCCCGCTGCCATCACATGAACATTTTCCTTTCCGGAAAGGATCGGCAGCAAAGTATTGATCGCCCCTGGAATGATCTCCCGACCGGATTCGTATATTGCCCCCAGGTCATCGATTATCAACATGAATCTCTTCTCTTGGTCAGGGATGCAATTCTGGATCTTTTCTGTGAATCCATTCAGTAGTTCTGCAGTGGCTTCGAGAGAGTTGGAAAAATGGAAGTTTGGGGAGTCAAACTTTAACTCGCTTAAAAGCGAACGCCGTAGTGAGAACGCAAAGACTTCCCACTTACCTTCCCCCAATTCCAGCAACGTTTTGACGGTGCAGGCCAGGAAATTGCTTTTTCCACTTTCCCGCGGACCAATCACTAACCATTGTGATAATTCCCGGGAGAGGTCAGCCGTATGAACATTCAGATCGTCAAACGCAATGCCCAGGGGCAGATGATTCCACTGGTGGTCTTTCTCCCCGGAGACATACCCCCAGAGCGTAGATAATGATATACAGTTGGGTATCGTACCGATGGGTAAAGGTTTGGAGCCTTTCCAACGTTCTTCCATTTCTCGAGCAATGGTTTTTACTACCAGGGCCTTTGGACTGGCAACCTGACACTCGAAAACGCGATCGGTTATCCAATATCCCCGACCTTCAGAGCGAACGGAAATGGGGGCAACCATCCTTCCGACCACATCCATGTATTCATCTTTTGAGGCCAGTTGCAGGACCAGTTTACGAGCCAGGTTGCTTGCGATAGCCCGATTTAATTCTGCGCCTCTATTCGTTGTGATGATCAAATGGATTCCTGCCGATTTTCCATCTCGAACATAACGGGAGATCCGGTCTGCTTCATCCGGGTAGGTTGCCCGCATCTCAGCATAATTATTGATAATCACGAACAAATCAGGATTGAGATGTGCTCGTTCAACTTGGGTATCATGGGCTGTTCTCCGTTCCATCTCCTTATCAAGGAAAGTTAGTAACCGCTGGATTCTTTCCTTCTCCTGAAGACGAATGACAGCTCCAACATGTGGAAGCATTTCAAGGTTCTTTAAGGTCCCAGCTCCAAATTCGAGAATATAGATGTGAAGTTCGGCTGGGATGTGGGTCAATGCTAACGAAAGGATTATGGAGGTCAGGGTCATGGCTTTTCCACTCCCTGGTGCACCAACTATCCATAAATGCCCGTCCTGTTGACCGAAATCCACGTTTAATGTGTCTTGCAGACAATCTGTTGGAGAATCAAAGACGCCTATTGGCGTCACCAGATTGCCGAAGGAAACGGTATCAGATGTCCAGTCATGGTCAACAAATTTCACCTTTGAATTGCTATCATTGATGACATCAACAAGATCAATATTATCCGGAAGGGGATCCAGATAGATTCGGGGCACTGGTTTAATATTTAGCTCTCGCGTTGCAATCTTGATATTTTCAATAATTTTTTCCTCCTCAGTGATGCTGGGAGGTCGGATCAGGTTTTCCTCTTTTGAGGTCTGAGATTTACTTCGGAAAAACTTGGTTAGATTACCATCCGGCTCAACCCGGAAAATCGTAAATTCCTCATGATCCTGGTTGGAGGTTGTGACCACCGGTACTCCTGCATAACCGGCTTGAAAATGACTGATCACCGCTTTAATGGACCGCAAGTAGCCTTCTCCGGCTCTTCTGGGAATCTTGCCGGATTCATTCATTAATGCTCTGTCAATCATGCTGATTTCTTCGTCTTTTCCAACCTTTAATGCAATCCGCCAACCGACATTATTGAGCAACTTATCCACTTCAGCATTCGAATCCTGGTTGGCAAGAATCAGATACATCCCAAGTGATCGACCCAACCTGACAAGCAGATCAAGGGTTTCACGTAATTTCGGGAAATCTGCCAACCCTCTGGCAAATTCGTCAAGGAGTAAAACGAGGTGAGGGATTTTACTATCCGGATTTTGCTGGTTATAGGTCCAGATATTCTGAACCTGGGCAATCGAAAATCGGGATTGTCTGCGATCGATCTCACTCCGAATGGATTCCAGACCGCGATCAACCAGCTCTGGTTTTAAATTCGTCACAATTCCGCTGACATGTGGAAGTTGTTCAAACACGCTAAACGCGGCTCCTCCTTTAAAATCCAGGAAGAAGAAATTTAATTGGTCAGGGGGATACCGTAAAGCAGCTCCCATGACCATGGACTTCATAAACTCACTTTTTCCACTTCCGGTAGTACCGATCAGAATTGTGTGATACGCATCGACTCCACCCTTGTTTTCAGGGAGAAGGTTGATCTCTATTTTTTCAAGCTGATCTCTATTTGTCGTTACCCCAATCGGGAACTGCAGCAAGTCTTCAGCATTAAAAATCCTTGACCATGCTTTCTGAATATTCACGGTGTCCAGGGAGTCGGATCCCAAAACCGCAGATAACCTGATGTTTTCGGGTAACTGAGCAATTCCGGATGTACCCATTACTTCCAGTCCTGACAAAGACCTGGAAACATGATCACAGACTTCTATTGTGGTTGGCTCAATCTTGCCAGAAAATTTGATGGCTTTGCCGCTGGAGTCCCAGGTTTCAACATAAGTAAAGTCTGATGCTCCAGAAATCGTCAGTTTTGAACGACATTCTCGCGGCCAATTTTGTCCCCCGATAAAGATAAGAAAAATGCCAACGTCGACACCCCCAAGAGCAATCTGTCCTATTTCTGGGGTTTGCCTGGCAAGACCATCATCATCCAGTAGAAGTACGATCGCAGACCTTGTGGTTATTTTCTTCCCACTTCCACCAAACCCGGAAACTTGCCGTAAACGAGATTGGTATTCATCAGATAACCACTTAAGATATTGGTCGAAGTGTTCTGCAGTAAAAATTACCCGTCTAGGTTTCTCACCTGAGTTTAGGGCTGCGGTATGCGGAGCCCATCTTAACCAGGACCAACGATTTTCTGCATCCCTGGTATTGGCAAAAATTGCTAACTGAACATCCTGGGGTGAATGGTGTACCAGGATATCCAAAGTTAATCGCCTGGCAAGATCATATCCGGCAGCAGAGGTATTGGCAGAAATTGCAACACTTCCTACCTTTCCCAAGTTTAGGAGAAGTGGAATTCTTGGGTTATTTTGACTGCTCTGAACAAGCTCTAGTGCTGACTGCAATAAGGGTTCATTGGCATCTGAATACCTTGGAGCAGAGACTTTAAATGAAGCAACACCTTCTCCAGAACCAATTCTCAAGGATAAGAAATCATTGTCCATCGGTCGCCGCCACCACAATCGTTTAGTGCCATCGGCCGCAATTCGTTCAAGTTCCCCAAGTGTGGGATACTCGCGTTCTAATGTTTCCCGCTGTTCCTCGCATAGCTTTTGAATCTTCGCTTTTTCCTGATCGAGTGTCTTTTTGTAACCTCGCTCACGTTCGATCAAGTTATTCTGGTACTTTTTTTTCTGACTATTAAAACTGATCAGACTTGCTAAGGGTCCCCCTATACCCACAAGTGCCATGGGTATAAGCGCAGCTCCTTTAGCAGTTCCCATCACCAATGGAACGATAACCATTCCGATCGCCATGAGGGCCGGAGGCAATAGCGTGGTAAGAAGATTAATTGTTGGAGGGGGACCGGAGACTTGTTTTGGAGCGGGAACCTCGATTTCACAATCCGGCAGGTTCCACGGTTCTCTTTGCGCAATGCTAAAACGTTTAGTGGGACTGAATGAGGAATTTGTCTTGTTTGCGGTATCAGAAGTTTTTTCAGGTGAAATGGATGGCATGAGTACTCAGTCCCTAAACCTACCCCATCCCAACAACGTCAGATGCCGGGATGGGGTAGAGTTTAATAATTTAGATACTTTTTTAGGATAATTTCTGGGACATTGACTCCCATTCAGTAATCTCTGTTTGAAGTCTGGAGGAAAGTTGCTGCAGCTGATCCAGAAGGTTATTCATCTGGGAACGCCATTGATCATAGACGCCATAAAACTCGGTTGCCGAGTTCCCCATCCAGGCTGGTTGCAAACCTGTCACAGCACTGGTCATACTTTGAAGCATACCCGTAAGTTGTTGATGAGTATTGGTTATGTTGCTTTGCGTACTTCGCGCGGTATCAGTTTCCATGTGAAGCGTGGCCATACTTTTCCTCCTAAATGAATTGAAAATGGGACGATGTAATGATTATATATTTTGTAAGTAGTAAAGTCAACGCAAAAGCCTGCACTTGCAAATTTGTTAATCACCCTGGTCAAGAAAAGCCGCCCGAAGGATACAGACACGGCTTTTCCGATTGATCGATCTGCTGCATTTCTTAGGTCCTGAACACGAATCGTTCACTTCAAGAAGTGATACTCAAAATATCCTTGAACTAAGGATTTGGTAGTCCTTTCTCCAAAAATGGGGTATAACGGATTACATTTGGTGCCCGATGCAAATAACTAACGTGATGAAGAAAACGAGGCAGTGGATCTCCGAGCTGCCGGTTGGCGGCAGTTGGGGAAAGCAACAGTCAGCACCAGTTCAGCGAAACTTACGTTGGTTCTGGCTGGATGGCTTGTTTTCCTCTGCCCACGACAATATCTACGCCAATTACATCAGCCTGTATGTTCTGGTTCTGGGAGCCACGCAGGCACAGGTTGGACTGTTAAGTTCCTTCTCCAACCTCGCGGCTGCCTTGCTCCTCTTGCCGGGAGCCTTCATCGCCGATCGTTACATCAATAAGCACAAGATCGCCATGCTCTTTATCGGTGGACTTGCCAGGTTTTCGATCCTCTTGCTCGTGTTTGTTCCCATCTTCTTCAAAGGACCGGGGCTGGTGTGGGCAGCGATCCTGTTTTCCGTTTTACGGGATAGCTTTGCCAACCTTGGTTATCCTGCCTGGATGGCGGTCACCAACGAGATCGTTCCCCTTGAAGGCCGCGGCCGCTATTTCGGTTCTCGCAATTTCATCATGAACATCGCGGGCATCCTGGTGACCCTGCTCACCGGTAAGCTGATCACCCTTTTTGTCGGCCAGCTCGGCTACCAGATCGCCCTGGCGGTGGCATTCGTCTTGGGAATCTCCTCTGCTTTCAGCTATGCGCATATCCGACCGGAATCCTTCCTTGACGACACAGAAGATCGGACAAGGTTGTCCCTCCGACAGTTATTCAGCAGCCTGAAAACCCAGAAGCAGTTCCTCCTGCTGGTGCTCTCTGCAGCCATCTGGAATTACGCCATTAATATCTCCGGGCCCTTCTTTAGCATGCACATGCTCGAGGACCTGAATTTCAATGCCTCTGAGATCGGTCTCCTCAATGTGGTCAACGTCCTTAGCATGCTGCTTATGCAGAACAAGCTGGGATCCATGTCGGATCGGATCGGTCCGCGAAAACTTCAACTAATCAGCATGATCCTCATTCCCTTGTTACCCGTCGGCTGGATCTTCGTCACCAAAGTCTGGCACATTGCCATCCTGAATATCTTTAATGGGGTGTTCTGGGGAGCGTATAACCTGTCTTCCTTTAATCTCTTACTGACCTCCATCCCTAAAAACCAGGTTCCGCACTACTCGGCGATCTACATGGTGGTCATCTCCCTTGCCCTTGCGCTGGGTGCACTGACAGGCAGCGCGCTTATTGGAACATGGATGTTCATCGGTCTGCTGATTGCCTCAGCGGTCATCCGGTATTTTGCAACCGGTCTATTTGCCAGGTTTGTCCTTCCCCCGGAAACCATTTCCAGATAAAGTAAAATAAGGTGAAATTTGTTTTGCAGCACCTTTTTCTGCAGCAAAATGATCTGCCATCAGTACTCAGGATTATGAACTATGAAAAGGGGATTTCTTACTTCCCTTCTCCAAAAAGCATTAACGTTTTCGCTCTCTCCATGGGGAACTGCTTTAACAGCTGCTGGGGTTTACTTATTGGTCTCCTACCTTAAAGGACAGATTTTCAGACCATCCGATCACCCTTACTACAATTATCTTGCAGATGCCTTCCTCCATAACCAGACCTGGTTACGGGAATTACCCCCTCGTTCTGTTCATGACCTGATCATTTTAATATAGAGTTACTACCTTTACTGGGCGCCATTTCCAGCGCTTTTACTTATACCCTTTGTGGCTCTTTTTGGGATACTCAACGGATTACGTTTTTGATTGAACCAAGGGGAATCCCTATGTCGAAACGGATCCCCCCAATCCAGTAAACAATTATGGTTCCAACAAACTAGAGGGCGAATCCCTGGTGAGAGCATCCTGTGATAGTTATTTGAACCTCCGCACAAGCTGGCTCTACAGCATGCATCATGATAGTTTCGTTACCAGGGTGTTGCGATGGGCACATGAAATGGAGACCGTAAGGGTTGTAGACGACCAGATTGGATCCCCCACCTGGGCACGCCCATTAGCTGAAACCACTGCCCAAGTGGTCTCCGTGGTTACCTCAGAACCAGATCTATTTTGGCAACATCATAAAGGCATTTACCACCTGGGTGGAGCAGGATCGACGACCCGATATCATTGGGTTAGACGGATCCTCTTTCTTGACCCTGACAAAAAGAGCCAAGTGCTCAAGAATTTATTGCCTGCAAAAACAAGCGATTTTCCCACATCAGCCACAAGGCCGTTGAATACCTCCCTTTCGATAAGAAAATTCCAGGACCATTTCAACCTAGGTTTTCTATCCTGGGAAGAAGGCTTGAACGCTGCATTCGCAAGCAATTCCTGACCTAAAACCCTGGCAAATCCTTCTACTTTTAGGCCCCAACTGGGTTTCGGAGAAAAATGGAAGAAAAAATCGATCCTCTTCGAGAATCAGGGTAACAGGTTAGTTGGATAGATGATTTAGGTCCAAATAAAGTCTTGGGCTTTCCTCAATGCTGTTTTTAGCTACATGATGAGAAAGAATTGATTACTACCTCAAACGTAGGAAGACCTTCTTGGTATTCCTTCCCATAAGCCATATATTGCCAGCGAAAATTTTCACCCTTGGACTCAAAAAAATAAGCGTCATAGATCAACACAGCCCTTAAGCCATCAAAGACAACTTTACGAGTATGCCAGGCTACTTGCTTGCCAATCGTGACCTTTTCCGGGGCAAGGTCTTCAGGCTGGGCAATTGGGTGATGGAAGTATCGCTCAGCCAGATCTTTGGCCGGAGTCGCTTCGTTAAGTTTTTCAAGATCATAGCGATATTTCACTTCGTTTTTGTGCCAGAGCAAGCGGATTAAGTATGTGTTATCCGGACGGAGAGATTCAACAATTTGTCCATCTCGCGGATAATGAAAGGACCAGTATTTTCCTTGGTATTGTTTTGAAGTCACCATATGCCTGCTCCTAGTTTCCAGAATTGGCAAGTCCGGTATCGATAATTCTTACGTGGACTTCCCCGCTGGAATCGATCGTAATGTCAAATTCAAGACCTGGAAATTTTTCACCCAGTGCCTTTTCATAATAGGATTCGTAAGTATTTTGAGCATTAAGCTGTGTATCGAGAATGGCTTGCCTTTCTGCCCCTGTATTGATCCCATCATCCTGGTAGGATTCATTGGTAGATATTGCATTCATACGTTCATACGCACGGATTTCCGAATCAATGTGATTTTGTTCAAGTTCGTTTGCCAACTCCTCGCAGAGTGCATTTTGAACTTCCGGGGACTGATTGCTATAATTTTTGAGATCTTCTGAAGAGAAATTTCCTGTGTAGGTATTAGTTTGATCGTCAAGAGCGTGTTGCAGCTCGTGCCCGATGACTTGTGCGAGATGATCGCTGTTCTGATCGATACGGGACAAAAGGTCATTTGGAATACTGATTGAATCAGTTCCCGGATCGTATTCTCCGCCCCCGACGGATTCACCCCAATTAAGAGTGATGATCTTGGCATCTGCTCCTTGATACCCATAAGAGCCATCTCCAACAATTTGAATCCTGATCTTGGCTGCAATCAATTCATCGATTAATTGCATTCCAGCGGGCAGGTCCATGAGGTGATCAAATCCCTCTTGAAGCGTATAGGGGAAGAAAAGGTATAAACCCAAATCCCTGATGGAACGGGTAATCACGTCCCAAGCCGCAGGATTGGGCATCAGCCGTGAAGTTCCGCTTTCATCTACTTCCAGCCATTCGTTGACCTCGCGCTGGACACGCAGGCTAAGCGCGACTGCCTGGTCGCAGTTTGTCTCTGTCTGTTTCTGAAGAGCGGCAAAGTCAGTACGAAAGGAATCACTACTTTGGCTTATCCAATTCAAATGCCGAACCTGGCTAGCTAAGTCTTGTATCGCTTCGCGAATTACATCTGCTTTCCTTTCCAGGTCAGTCGCCACCAGTCTTACTTGTTCTGTATCCATGTGAAGAGTTGACATACTCAATTTACCCCATAAAGAAACGCTGAATTTTGTTGAGAAAAGGATAATACATGTATTTTACATTAAATTAAAGACTGGAGAAAATCTTAAGTCCTTCATCATTGGGTTATTGGCTAATCCGCTTTAGGTTAACCATTACGCGTGAAGCAAATGATCCCAGACTAAAAAACCCTTCCACACCAGAAAATCCTCATGTTCTGTAATAACCTCTTCACTAAGGCAATAAAAGGTAAAATACAGTTGTGCCTCTTTCTGACATGATCATCCATAGCAAGTTGATGCCGCCCCGGCCGCACCGGGGGGTCTTCAAGCGTGAGCGTCTGCACACCCTGCTTAAAGGCACCGTTGGTTCTCCATTAACCCTCATTCATGCCGGGACTGGATTTGGCAAGACTACTACGCTGTTGGAGTTGGGTTCCCTTTACCAAAAAATCTACTGGTACCAGGTAACGGATCCTGATCGAGACCCGATGCTCTTCCTGGCGCATCTGATCAGCGCCTGCGCCCCAACTTCTGATGACCTTCTGCAGAGACTTGAGAACGGCGGTCACATTGCCGGTGCAGCGGTGCTAACCGCCCTCCTTAACCAGCTCACCCTGGATCTGGAAGAGGAAGTCCTCCTTGTGCTGGATGATTACCACCTGGTGAGCGATGTCACGGATATCAACCACTGGTTCGAGCAGTTGATCGAAAACCGTCCACCCCGCCTGCATATTGCGATTGCCTGTCGGAAGGTCCCTGAGACCCCTGCCTTTATCCGCTGGCGGGTGAAAGGATCACTGCTGATCATCGACCAATCCGACCTTTCCTTCACGATCGACGAGATCCGGGATCTTTTTACCAGCCAGTATGGATTTCCCATATCTGCAGAACAGGCGCAAACCATCTTTTCTTATACAGATGGTTGGATCATCGCCCTGCAAATGATCTGGCAGCGCCTGCAGACCAGCCGGACCAAGAACCTCGACCGGATCCTCTCTGAACTGCCCACCCAGCTTTCAGAGATCTTTAATTTCCTTGCCCAGGAGGTGCTGCACCGTCAGCACGAAGAACTTCAGTCTTTTCTCCTTTCCAGCGCTGTCCTGCGCCAGCTGGACGCCAATGCCTGCAATGCCTTATTGGAAATCGGGAACAGCGCTGAGATCCTGAAGTCCCTGTCCGAAAGGGGACTGTTCACCTTTTCCGTGGATGATGTCAGCTACCGGTATCAACGCCTCTTCCAGGATTTCCTGCTCGACCAGGGGAAGGATAGCCCGGAAAGATCTACCACGCTGCACAAGCGGGCTGCAGCGTATTTCAGCAACGCCAATGATCCAGAAGAAGCCATTTACCATTTTTTTGCCTGCGGAGAGAACAGCAGAGCTGCTGAAATGATCGAATCCACCGGACCCCGCTTGCTCGAGATCGGGCGCTTGCGCACCCTTTCCAAGTGGATCGAGAAACTGGAGGATGGACTGCTGGAAATCCATCCCGGAATCCTGATCCTGCAGGGGGATGTGCAACGCCTGCGTTCGCAATTCGAGGATGCGATCAACTCATACAGTCGTGCGGAGAAGATCTTCTCCCGCATGAAGAACCTCTACGGTCGCAGTCAGGCCCTGCGCAGTATGGCCCAGGTTTACCTGGATACCATCCGGCCGCTCAAGGCTTCCAGCCTTTTGGAAGAGGCGCTGGCACTCCTGGAGCCTCAGGAACATCCATCTGAGGTAGCGGATCTGATGGATGCACTTGCTGAAAACAAGTTGAACATGGGCAAACCCGATGAAGCCCGGGCAATGCACAGGGAAGCCAATATGCTACGCTCAGAATCCGCCCCGGATGATATCTACCTGGAAGCCAGGGCGCTCCTGCGGACCGGCCGGTTATTCCAGGCAGTGGAGCGTTTCGAGTCCTACAATCTTGAAAAGATCGATGTCACCACGCTCCTGCGTCCCCAGCGGTTTCACCGGGAAATGCCGCTGTTACTCTCACTCATCCATCTCATGCTCGGGAATGTCGATAAGGGGGAGCATTTTGCCCGGCAGGGTGTGGAGATCGGGCACAAACTGGATTCACCATTTGTTGAAGCGGTCGGCTGGATGCGGCTTGGACATGCATCGCAGTTGAAACCCCAGCTTCCCTGGCAGTCCAAACGTCTTGACCAGGCAGTGAGCTTCTATGAACGCGCCATCGAACTGGTGCGGCCCTTCAACGTCGTTCGGGTCCAGGTGGAACCCTTGTGGGGCTTATGCCGTTCTTACGGGTACCAGGGACATCTCACCGAAGCTGCCAGGCTGGCAGACCAGGCGATCGATATTGCCGATTCCTCTGGAGATAACTGGTTTGTTGGGCTCATCCAGACCACTCTGGGCACTTCCTTTGCTCTTGCAGGGGAATTCACCCAGGCGGACCACTGGTTGAAGTTGAGCATCGAACGTTTCACAGACGTAAGCGATATTTTCGGTTTATCCGCAGCCAGAGTTGCCCAGGTATTCAATTACTGGCAAAATGCCAGCCGGGTGGACGCGTTGAATTTATTTACCAGCGTTATTCCCCTACTTAAGAAGGAGAACTTTGGATTCCTGCTCACCCGACCCTCTCATCTGGGCTTGCAGGATGTGCAGCCGCTGCTTCCCCTCCTTCATGAAGCTTACAGAAAAGGCATCGATCCCCAGTGGCTTGCTTCTCTCCCCCACGGGTTGGACCTGGAGTCCCTAGACTATCACCCCGGGTATGGTCTGTCAGTTCGTACTTTGGGAATGACCGAGGTCTGGCGCGGAAAGACCCTTACCACCCCGCGGGACTGGCAGCGGGAAAAAGCCCGTCAACTCTTCCAGTTCTTCATTAGTTCACAGGGAAAATGGTTCACCCGCGAACAGCTGGCGGACCGGCTCTGGCCCGACCTGGATGCGGAAGCCTCCGCACAGAATTTAAAAGTTGCGCTGAATGCCCTCACCCGCGCGCTTGAGCCTTTGCGTGAACCCGGACAGGCGCCATTTTTCATCACCCGGCGGGACAACCTCTATGGGGTCAATCCTGCAGCCAAGATCGATCTGGATATTGATGACTTCCAGGTACTGGCAAATTCAGCGGAACTTGAAGACCTGCAAACCGCTCATACCATATACCAGGGGGATTACCTTTGTGAGAACTGCTCGGAATCCTGGTCAGCCCCCTTGCGGGATCGCCTGCGGGAGCTGTACCTTCAGAGTGGCGACCGACTTGCAACCATACTTTTCGATACAGGTCAATGGGATGAGTCCATGAGGATCTGTCATGATCTCCTCGCGGTTGACCCATGTCATGAGCCAGCCTTTCGGACACTCATGCGCTGCCACGCAGCCCGGGGCAACCGTTCTGCGGTTCACAGTGTGTATCAGCGATGCGTATCGATCCTACGCGAAGACATGGATGTTGAGCCTTCCGACGAAACGATCTCCCTTTACGATGAATTGACTCATTAAAAGGGTAAACTAACCTGATCCATTTGGTAATCAAAATAGGGGAAATCCTGATGAAAAAATAGTCCTCTTCAAGATGGATTGGTTTTTTCCATTTTTGCCCGTAGTATAATTTTTGATTGATGCCCTGCTCCCGATTCCATTGTTCCAACGAGAATCATACTAAGCAGGTTAAGGGGTAGCCTTTGTTTGTTGATTATCGATTTCATGAACCTGGTGATAAAAAGCCCCAAAAAAATTCTACAGAAGGTGTTGATTCAGAATTACAGGATTATTTAAATACCAGACAACTGCGAAGGCGGGTTTTTCCACGGGCAGCGCTGGTTGGGATTTGCGCTGGAGTGGTAGCTTTACTTTTCCGGGTTATCTTATCTAGCGTCGATACTTTCCGGAATGATTTCATAATTTGGGCGCACCATTTTCCTAGTTATGGATGGATATTCCCGGTAATTTTTTCCATGTCTGGAGCACTAATCGCTGTTGCAATTACAAGGCATTTTGCCCCTGAGGCTAGTGGCAGCGGAATCCCTCACCTTAAAGCAGTACTTCTTCGGTTTCGCAACTTAGACTGGAAAAGGATTTTACCGGTGAAGTTTTTGGGCGGCATTATTGCCATTGGCAGTGGACTCGCCTTAGGCCGAGAGGGTCCCACTGTCCAAATGGGTGGAGCGGTTGGAGACGCCATTTCCAGGTTTCTAAAAGTCTCTGAAAGGGACCGTCTTACTCTCACCACTGCTGGAGCAGGGGCAGGATTGGCTGCAGCCTTCAATGCGCCATTGTCGGGGTTGATTTTTGTCCTTGAAGAAGTGCGCCGTGATTTTCAACCTATCGTGTTTGGGGCTACTTTCGTGGCGGCAGTTATTGCTGACATCATAGCCAGAATTGGATCAGGCCAATTTCCAGTTTTTTCAGTTCCCAGTTATCCTGTGCCTCCACTCGAATCACTACCCTTTTTTGCGATATTAGGAGTTATTGCTGGACTTTTTGGAGTTCTATATAATAAAGGTTTGCTTGCTTCCTTAAGAATTTTCAAACACATGCCCAGACCTTTAAAGATGCCCTTGGTAGCATTAATTGGTGCAATGATTGGATTTGCTGGTTGGTTTTCTCCACTCATGATCGGAAGCGGGCACGGGTTAGCAGAAGAAGTTCTTAGTGGAAAAGTAGCACTATCACTAATTCCTATCTATTTTTTCCTCAGGTATTTTCTAACCATAACAAGTTATGGAACTGGTGCGCCAGGGGGTATTTTTGCACCCTTACTGGTGTTAGGATCACTGCTTGGATTGGCTATAGGAGAAGTTGTCCATTCTCTCACCCCACTCGTTGTTCCTATCCCGGCTGTATTTGCGGTTGTCGGGATGGCAGCATTTTTTACAGCCATTGTTAGAGCTCCATTAACAGGAATAATGCTCATCGTCGAAATGACTGGGAATTATTCGCAAATGTTACCGTTATTGATAAGTTGTTTTTGCGCTTTTATTGTTGCGGAAGCTCTTAAAGATATTCCAATATACGAAGCATTACTTGATCGTGATTTGAAAGGCATGGGAGTACTCCCTCTAATAACAGAACCTACCGTCTTAGAGTTAGAAATCCAAACAGATGCTCCTTTTGCAGGAAAACAGGTTAATTCCCTCGGACTACCTGCTGGATGCATCCTGGTTCGATGCACAGATGGAAAACGAGAATGGGTGCCTAAGGCGAACACACGATTGGAATCCCATATGCATATAACCGCTATCATCGCTCCTGAAGCACAGGAAGGAATTGAAATAATCAGGAAAGGATGCACAAATATCCATCGGCAATGATAATGTTTTTACCTTTTGAGAGGGCCAATAGGTTTGTCCAATCTTAACCAGTAATTAAAAACAGAGCGTTGTGATTATCAACGCTCTGTTTATCTCACAAAAATTTGTTTACTAGTGGTTTTTTGTTTTCAACAACCCCGTCAATTTTTTCCATCCCTCCTGCCAGGCTTTCTTCCACCCGAGTTTTTTAACCCGGTAGGTTCCTACAATTCCATAGGGCAGGAACATGACGATCAGCACAAAAAGGATTCCAAACACCAGCGGCCAGCGCGCTCCAAACCATTCAAAGAAGAACTGGCTGATGAACTGCCAGATGCCAGCACCTAGTATTGGTCCGATTAATGTTCCCATGCCTCCCAGGATGGTGATGATCAATGCGTTGATCGTCGTCAGCGCTGAGGCCATGGCCGGGGTTGCCCCAAGGTTCCAGACCGCATTTAGTGCACCCGCCAGCCCGGCCACCAGCCCTGAGATCATGAAGGCTACGGACCGGTAGATGGCAGGATTGTAGCCGATCATGCTCACCCGACTTTCATTGTCCCGGATGGCGATCATCACTCTCCCTGTTGGGGAATTTACGATGCGGCGCATTACCAGATACATGACCGCCAGAAATCCAAGCGTGACCATGTAGAATCCCAAGCGGTTGGCATTCGGGTTCATCCAACTCGGGAAGGGAACGCCATGCAAGCCTTCATCCGCTCCTGTCCACTCCACAAAATCTGTGGCTTTAACGAGGAGAAACAATGCATTTGCCATTGCCAGGCTGATCATGGCAAAATAGATACCTTTTACGCGGACCGAAACCACCGTGAAAAGCAAGCCAATGAGAATGACCACAAGAAATACTATCAGGATAGCCACAATGAAAAGCGCTGCATCGGTGAGGTCAACACCACCGAGCTGCACGTGGAATTTCCCGCTCTCTACCCAGACAGGAGCGATGTGTTTATAGAATATTGCCATCGCATATGCCCCGCCCCCAAAGAAAGCCGCGTGCCCGAAGGAAAGAATGCCAGAATAACCGATCACCAGGTCGTAGCTCATCGAAAAAACTGCCAGGATGAAGAAGGTGATCAACTGCCCCTGCCAGTATTTCGAAGGTCCCTGTACCGGGGACCCGCCGGTAACCCAGGCAAAAACGAACGGGAAAAGGATGAATACGACAAGCGCAGCCAGTAAACCCGAATCCCGTTTAAGTGCTGCCAGGAAATTTCCGGAAGCATTTTTTGCATCGATCGTTTTTAAGGAGTTCTTCGTCATGGCTACTCCTTTTTCCCGAACAACCCGGAGGGTTTAACAAGGAGAACGATGATCATCACGATTACGGTTGATGCTTCGGCGATAGCCGGAGACATATCAAACTTCAACGCCAGGAAATCCCCAAAGGCTCGCGCCATGCCTAACAAAAGCGCACCCACCCCGGCACCGCCATAACTCCCCATTCCACCAATAACAACCGTGATGAAACCTTGCATCTGGTAGGCATCCCCCATATTTGGGGTCACCGGGATGAATGGCGCTGCGCCGATACCCCCCAGGGCAGCCAGACCGACACCGATGGCAAATACGGCAGAGAAAACCGCCTTGACATTAATTCCCAGTGCTTCCACCATGCTGCGGTCCTGCACCCCGGCCCGGATGATCATCCCCAGCCGGCTGTAGCGCATCAACAGGAACAACCCCAGCAACATGAGCCCACCCAGCACAATGATAAACAGACGATAGCTGGGGAAGGTGACCCCGGCAATGTCGATGGTCAGGTTATGGCCGCTGAACCATGCCAGCAGGTTCTCCGCCTTCCCAGGCTGTGCAAATAATGGAGGCACATCCATTGAATAAGCAATGGGATCCCATAAGACCTGGATCACTTCACGCAGCACATAACCCAATCCCAGCGTCAGGAGAACAATGTAGAACGGTCGTGCATAGAGAGGACGGATCAGGCTTACTTCTATCAAGGATCCCAGTCCAGCCCCTACGCCAGCACCAACCAGTAAGGCAATAAAGAATCGCAAGCTGCCATTCATTTTTAATACAGCAATACTGGCACTTTCCCGAAGGAAAATGGCAGCGAGGATCACACCCACAAGCACAGCCAGCCGTACCCAGGGGAGCACTTTCTTCGTGGATTGGGTCACCTGGGTATCGTCGCCCGGGCGTGCTGCCGAAATGGCAAGCAGGAGACCACTGATCAACAGTAAAAACGGTCGTTTCCAAAATAACGCCAGAGCTTCCTGAGGGGTTGCTTCTGCCAGGGGATTACCGGCGTTCATAGCAGTTACCATGGCGGTTTTCGCCAAACCCAGCAGGTCGAATTTTAAGAACCCGAGCACTGCAATACCCAGGGCAGCAACTACCAGTACGATCGATAAACGCTTCCGCCAGGCATCACTGATCTTCCATTTGCTTACCAGGGGGATCCATAATCCTGTCGTTGAGATACCGGTTACAAAAGCAAGCACAAGCGGCAACAAACCAAACAGGAAAGTAGGATTGGTATAGAATTGCCAGCCCATATAGGCGCCGGTCATGAACATAGCACCATGGGCAAAATTGAGCACATCCATCAAACCAAAGATGATCGTCAGCCCGGCTGCAACCATGAAGTATAAGGCGCTGAGGGTGAGACCGGATAGCGTGGTGCGGATGAAACTTTCAGAGCCCATATAACGGTAAGCCAACACACCCAGCACGACGATCACACCGATCACGATCAAACCGGGGAGGATCTGTTTCAATGTCATCCGGCGCATCATTTCGCACCTCCTTTTTTCCCCAGGCTCACACCAAGATATTCTTTCACTAATCCCTCATCCTTAACCAGGTCAGCCATTTTACCGTTCTTCACTGATTTTCCGTCGTCAATTATGTAATAAGTGTCGCCCAACTGACTGGCCATAATGAAATTCTGCTCCACGAGGAGTATGGTGGTGGTTTTGCTCAATTCCTTGATCGCAACCATCATTTGCTCGATCAGGATCGGAGCCAGACCTTCGCTGGGTTCATCAATCAGCAGGAGTTTGTTATCTGCCACCAGTGCCCGGGCAACTGCAAGCATTTGCTGCTGCCCGCCAGAAAGATGGTTTCCCGGTAATCTATACAAGCGTTTGAGATCCGGGAATAACCCGAAAATGAAATCTGATTTCCGGTCCAGATCACCGCGTTTTTTCTCAGCAATTTTTAAATTTTCCATCACCGAAAGGTTGCGGAATACTGCACGGTGTTCAGGGACATAGCCAATTCCCATGGCAGCAATATCATAAGCACGCTTGCCCTGGACTTCATCCCCATCGAAGATCACTTTTCCGTGCCGTGGAGGAGTCAGGCCAATAATGGACTTCAATGTTGTGGTTTTACCCGCACCATTTCGTCCTAACAGTACCGTGATATTATCCCGTGGCACTTCGATCGAAACCCCTTCAAGGATGTGGAACTGCCCGATGAAGGTATGGATGGAATCCAACTTAAGCATATTCTCCACTCATCCCTCCTTTTTCTTGGTAAGGTCGCCGTACAGAGCCCCCAGGTAAGCATCCTGAACAGATTGCGTATTGGAGATTTCCAGGGGCGTTCCCTCTGCTAACACATTCCCTAAATGCATCACTGTTATGCGGTCCGAAATACTCATCACCATATCCATGCGGTGTTCCACCAGCACGATGGTCTTTGTACCCAATCCGCGAATTGTCTGAATAATATCCAAGAGTGCTGGCACCTGTTCGCTGGACATTCCCGCTGTAGGTTCGTCCAGAAGTAAGAGCTCAGGATCTGATGCCAGCATGATTGCAATTTCCAGTTTTCGCTTTTCACCATGCGACAGATTTAGTGCCAGCGCACCTTCCCTGCCGTTTAATCCCACCAGGCTGATCACTTCTTCTGCCCGGTTAATGTATTGTTTATGCGAATCCGCAGCGGTAAAGAACCGCAGATTATCTTTTCCCATCGCCTGGGCTGAAAGCCGGATGTTTTCCAGAACGGACAGGGATGGAAATATATTGGTGATCTGAAAGGATCTGCCAATTCCCTCATGGGCAATTTTGTTCACCGGGAGATGGGTGATGTCTTTTCCCTTGAAGATCACTGATCCGCGGGTAGGCCGGAGTACCCCAGAGATCATATTGAACAGGGTGGTCTTACCGGCTCCATTTGGACCGATGATCGAATGGGTGGTGTGCTCATGAATGCAAATGCTGACATCCTCTACGGCAACCAAACCACCAAATTCCTTGCGTAAATTCCGCGCTTCGAGAAGGATCTTCGTTTCAGGCACCATCAATCATTCCTTATGAATAAGTGAGGTAGGTAAGGGGAATAACCCCTTACCTACCAGCATAGAACTTTTCCAGATTATTTAGCGTTCATGTCGCAGCGGGCGGCATAATCGCCGGCGAGCGTGCAGGGGATACCCAGTTCGTCATATTCGCTGACATAGATGGTTTCAAAGAATTTGTAATCGTTCTTTCCATCACCATCACTGTCGGGATTGACATTGACGAGCTTGAGGATGTTCATGGGCTGCTCACACACATGATCGCCGGGGCGGATGTAGTAAGTTCCCTTGGGGCCTTCGAACTGCAGACCCTCAAGAGCAGGAATCAATGCATCACCGGAGGCATCACCAGCGGTTTTTTCGAGGGCTGCGGCTAAAGCAATTGCGGAAGCCATACCACCAGCGGTGAAAAGATCAGGCGGTTCGCCGTAGAGTTCGAGGTGGCGTGCCACGAGGAAGTCGTTGACCGGGTTGGTGGGAACGGTATAGTGGTAGACATTCAAACCAACTGTGCCAACAGCGTCCATATAGACGGCAGCAAAGGAGGCATTGTCACCAAAACCGGTAGAGACGGTCATCTTCTCAAGGGCTCCAAGCTCGGAAAGCTGTTTGAAGAGCTGAACATATCCGATACCGGACCAGGTGAGGAAGAGGCATTCTGCACCGGAATCCATGGCTTTCTGGATGTAAGCAGTGTAATCGGTGGTGTCAGCAGGAGCAGGGATGGGGGTCGTTACTGTACCACCATACTGACCAACTGCGAACTCCAGGGCTACTTCACTGCCCTGACCAAAAGCATTATCGATATAAATGTGGGCAAAGTTCTTGCCGACATTCTCAACAAGGTACTTGGCGATGACCATGGTGTCATCATAGCTGGTGCGGGAGGTGCGGAAGACATACGGGTTGAAGCTGGCACCAGTGGTGAAAGCGGAGGCAGCGGGGTCGATCATGAGGATCATTTTGTTCTCAAGAGCAACCGTGGTGAGGGCAACTGCTACAGCAGAGCTGACAGGTCCCTGCAGGATCTCAACGCCATCTTTCTCGATCAATTCACGGGCTAAGGCAACACCCTTTTCCGCATTGAGTTCATCATCCTTCAGGATGACTTCCACAGGGCGATTGGCGATGACCCAGCGGCCTTCAGCATCTTTTACTCCGCCAGAAGCATATTCCAATCCCAGATCAAAACCACGTTGCTGCTGCAGGCTATAAAGCGCCATAGCACCAGAGACTGAACTGATCATGCCGATCTTGAGAACCGGGCCGAGGGGAACCGCAGTCGGTTCAGGAGTCGCGGCTTCGGTGGGGGCTTCAGTGGCAACCGGTGCTTCAGTGGGAGCAGCGGTCGGCTTTGCACATGCTGCCAGCAGCATGGAAAGCACAACAATCACACTTACAAGGGTAAACAACTTTTTCATTTCTTTTCTCCTCCATAAAAATTTTCGATCAAAATTTGATGGTTGGCTCTTTCATTATCCAGTATTTTTTCCTTTTTCCACCTCCTCAGTATCCAGCTCTGTTATTAGCGCAGAGATTGGGCAGGAACAAGCATTACCGCCTGCCCGGTGAGAACCTGCAACTTCTCCTGTGTGTAGCAGTTAATACGGAAGGTTGCCAGGTGTTTTGCCGGATCGACTGCGGTCAGTTCAATGACCGTATCAATTCGGTCGCCGCAATAGACCGGCGCAAGATACTCATGTTGCATCGAAATGCATTGTGAACCTTCACCGGGGATGCGCGTGTTCAGCAATCCACCGATGATCCCTACCAAAAATAATGGATGCACCTTCGATCTCAGGGGAATCAGCTCTCCTGCGACAGACGCCTGCATCAGCGAGCGGTTGTCTCCCACCAGCCCTGCATAAAGGGCAGTTTCCCCTTCCGTGATCACCTTGCTGAAGGTTTCCTGCAATCCAGGAAGCAATACCGGGGAGATACTGACACTCATGCCACTACCTCGCAGTGTTTAAGCACAAATCCCAGTAATGCACTATTAAAGGCTCCCGGCTTCTCCAGGCACAGCGCGTGCCCTGCTTCCGGGATAAGGATCAACTCAGCCCCCGGGATCTCGCGGGCGATGATCTCGGCATATTGGCGTCCTTTGAGGATATCCAGCTCGCCTACCATCACCAGCGCTGGAGCGGAGATCTTTTTCAGATCCTTCGTAAAATCCACCCGGGTAAAGGCCAGCATTAATTGCTCTGCCGCCTTGAGATCCATCTGGTGATACTTGCGCCGGGTTGGATCCAGGATCCCCTGGTTGGCAGCAATCCACGGCTCGGAGAAATTCGCCGGGAAGGTCACCTCGAACAGGGTATCGGCATCGTTGTTGTGCAGCGCGCTCATCCAGCTGGCGCCCATCACCTTCAGCATCGGGTCGATCTGGCTGACGGTGGAAGAAAGGACCAGGCTGCGCACAAATTGCGGGTACTTGAGCGCGAACACCATGCTGATCTCGCCGCCGTAGGAGATGCCGCCAATATGCGCTGTTCGGATACCCAACGCGGTCAGCAGT
>CAZLBG010000009.1:0-28367 GCA_964557895.1 uncultured Anaerolinea sp. | reverse complement strand
TCCAGATGCCGTCTTCAGTTCCACAATCAACTTCATTAATAATTATGTCCTGGGCAATATCCACAAGGCGGCGGGTCAAGTAACCGGCATCGGCTGTACGGAGAGCTGTATCTGCCAGACCCTTTCGAGCACCATGAGTAGAAATAAAGTACTCTAATGCCGTCAAACCTTCACGGAAGTTAGAGGTAATCGGCAATCGAATAATACGACCAGCCGGATCAGCCATTAATCCGCGCATACCAGCCAACTGGGCAATCGGTCCAAAACCACCTTTCGTGGCACCGGAACTTGCCATAACTGCCAGATTCCCGTTGGGATCCATATGGTTCTTCACAGCTTCTCCGACCTTCTTGGTCGTTTCCTGCCAGAGATTGATCACTTTTTCATTCCGTTCCAGGTCGGTAGAAAAACCGTATTGAACGTAATAATTCAGTTTATCAACTTCCTTGTAGGCTTCATCAAGGATCTTGGTTTTTTCTTCAGGTACCGAGATGTCTGCCACAGCTATGGTGGTTCCAGATATCATGGCATACTGGAATCCAATATCCTTAATGTGGTCGGCGACTTCAGTTGTTACTGTTTCTCCGCAAAGATCATACACATCAGCGATAAGGTTTTTTACCCCGGTTTTGTCCAAAACGCGGTTATCGAATTGAACCTCAGGTGGCAAAATGCGATTGAATAACACCCGCCCTACTGTTGTCTTTAAGAAAATCTCCTGCTGTGCTGGTAACCGATCATGTTTTTCATTGAACCATGTTTTTACACGGATATTAACATCCGTGTGTAATTCAACCTGTCCTAGCGCATATGCCAACTCAACCTCATCCATGTCGGCATAATTGCGTCCATCGCCCCGGTGAGCACGGTTGTCATCCATAGTCAGATAGTAGACACCAAGAACCATGTCTTTAGATGGGCTGATAATAGGCTCTCCATCTGCAGGTTTGAGCAGGTTTTTGGAAGACAACATTAAAGAGCGAGCTTCCTTTACTGCTTTTTCAGATAATGGAACGTGTACAGCCATCTGGTCACCATCAAAATCTGCATTGAATGCTGTGGTTACCAATGGGTGCAGTTGGATTGCGCTTCCCTCGATGAGGATCGGTTCAAATGCCTGGATACCCAAGCGATGCAAAGTCGGCGCACGGTTCAGAAGCACTGGTCGTTCCTTAATAACCTCTTCCAACACTTCGTAAACCTCGGGTTTGTTGCGCTCGATTAAGCGGCGTGCGCCTTTCACGTTTGTTGTGTATGAACGTTTATTAAGTCGGCTAATAACGAATGGGCGGAATAATTCCAAAGCCATAGTCTTGGGAAGTCCGCATTGGTATAGTTTTAGCTGGGGACCAACAACGATTACCGAACGTCCAGAGTAATCTACGCGTTTTCCTAACAGATTCCGGCGGAAGCGACCCTTCTTGCCTTTCAACATATCACTCAATGATTTTAGTTCACGGCGTCCACGGCGGGAAAGTGCTTTTCCGCGCTGCGAATTATCGATGAGAGAGTCCACCGCTTCCTGGAGCATTCGCTTTTCATTACGAACAATAACATCTGGAGCTCCAAGTTCCAACAACCTTTTTAGCCGGTTATTCCGGTTGATAACCCGGCGATATAGATCATTCATGTCTGAGGTGGCAAATCGACCGCCATCCAGCGGAACCATTGGCCTGAGGTCAGGGGGGATGACTGGGAGGACGGTTAGGATCATCCATTCCGGTCTATTTCCAGATCTGCGAAACGATTCGACGACCTTAAGCCTTGTTGTCGCCTTCTTTCGTTTCTGTTTGCTCTTGGATGTTCGAACTTCAGTCCAGAGATCTTCAGCTAGTTTATCCAGGTCAAGCCTTCGTAAAATATCATAAAATGCTTCGGCACCCATATCTGCGCGGAAAACCTGACCCCAGCGGGATTTTAATTCCCGATATCGAGTTTCTGTCAGGAAGGTAAATGGATGAAGTTCCTGTAATTCATCCCGCAGATGAGAGTTTTGATCCTGTGAAACTGACGATTGATCTTCAAGTTCATTGCGGAGTGATTCCATTGTTTCATCGGCTTCCGCCTTGATCTGTTCGATACTCATCTTAATCTGTTCAAGATCACGTTTTAGTCCACTTTTGAAACTACTTTCGATTTCTTCAAGTGATTCCTTGACTGCTTTCTGAACACTGGATATGTGTTTTGAAGTTACTGTTTCTCCGGCTTCTGCTATCAGCAAGGAAGCCTTCTCAAATAAAACTTTCTTCTTAAGTACCTGCCCGTTCTTGTCAGTCAACATCCGCTCAAGTGATTGGCCTTCTTCTATAACAGGTGCAAGCATTGAAGCGATCTGTTCGTCGGCTTTGGATTCGATATCAACTTTGCGCTGCTGAAGTTCAGCGATCTTCTTGTCCCGACCTGTCTTCACATCAAGGATCCTGGCATTGATCTCACTAGCCTGGGCTCGTTCTGAGTTATTGATCTCATCCTCTAGCCGGCGCAGAGCTTTCTGGCGGGCGTCTTCATCAACATAGGTCACAATGTATTGAGCAAAATATAATACTCTATCGAGGTTGCGACGGGTAATATCCAGCAGCAATCCAAGATATGAGGGAGTACGTCGTGTATACCAAATATGAGCAACAGGGGTTGCCAGATCGATATGACCCATTCGTTCACGGCGGACCAAAGAACGGGTTACTTCAACCCCGCATTTGTCGCAAATGATACCTTTATACCTGGGATTCTTGTACTTACCGCAATAACACTGATAATCGCGTGAAGGACCAAATATCGCCTCACAAAACAGACCGTCTTTCTCCGGTCGAAGACGGCGGTAATTAATCGTTTCGGGTTTTAATACCTCACCATACGACCAACTCCGAATAGTTTCAGGTGATGCAAGATTAATCTGGAGAGCGATCAAACTTTTTGTTTCCACTAAAATGCCTCCTGAATGGGAACCTTATGCAGTTAAACTATAATAAGCGCATAAATTAAGCGCTCATCAAATTGAAGGAGAAGAGTCCTTAAAAATCATGCAACCGCAAATTATACCACTAATTCTGGAAAATCAAATACTCAATCAAAATTTTCTTTTTTCTGTTGAGTGACTGGAAGTTCAAGGAAGAATGTGCTCCCCCGTCCAAGGTTACTCTTCACATAGACCCGTCCATTATGGCGCTCAGCAATTGACTTAACAATTGTCAAACCTAGCCCACTCCTCTTATTAGACTCTTCCTGTCCTTTTGTTGTTGAGGATCCCCGATCAAATATTTTCGGAATATCCAAGGGAGCGATACCTGGCCCCTGATCTTGTATTTCGAAAACCACCGTGTCATCGAGTATCTGAAGACGCAAAAAGACTTTACCATTTAATGGCGAGAACTTTATCGCATTATCGATCAGGTTATACAAGGCTTGCTGTAGTAAGGTTTTATCAGCCTCGATCTGCACTTCCTGCGATAGTGTTAGCTCCCGCAAGATTTGAACTTTTCGTTGGGCCGCTTGTGGTTGAAGCAAACATACAACGTGATCAATCAAATCCATTGGACCTATGCTCTCAAACTGCAGCTCCACTCCAGATTCAATTCTGCCGATATCGAGCAATTTTCCCACCATCTGGTCTAAGCCCTCAAGACCATCGTTGATTTTGATGGCGTATTCCTTCTGTTGTTGATTCAAATCTCCAACCATTTGGATCATCGTAGCGTACCCCTTGAGAATCCCCATGGGAGTACGTAACTCATGGCTAACAGTCGTTATGAAATCTGCCTTTAATCTCTCAAGTTCCCGGTAATCGGTGATATCCCGGAGAACACACACTTTACCTATTGTGGATTCACCAACTTCCATTTCTGAGACGAATGCTTCATAAATTCTTCCGTCCTCAAGTGTAATCTCTTTGTTTTCCTCAAGTCCTTCTCGCATTGAATTTATGAACTCCAGAAGCAGCGGAGAATTGATGTGCCAAACTGGACTCAATCCTGTTTGATCAGATATTAATATCCCTTCAACACCTTTGGCTGCCTGGTTCGCAATCAAAACCGTATCCTCATCATCAACTACTAACACAATTTCATGCGAAGCTGCTAATACGGATTCCAACCGTTGTTTACCAACCTCTGCTTTCATATATAACCCGGCATTGGATATGGCTATCACAGTCTGTCCGGCAATAGTATTCAGGAAACGGATCTCATCCTCCAAGAAGCGGTGAGGTTGGTCGTAACCAACCCACAAGATACCCAACTGCTGATCACCGTCCTTAAGTGACCATCCGGCTATTGATGAAGGAATAACGGAATTCTTATCACTCACCAAACGTTTTATCCGGGGTTTGGATGGAATAACCAAAACTGGATCTTCAACCAGTTGGTCTAAAAATATCTTATCCAACTCTTTGTAAGCATCGCCCGAAGACCCGGCTGAATAGTAAAGGTATTTCTGATTAACCCCGGAGAAATATTCACCCCTTAACACTAACCGAGCTGCATCGGCTCCATGAGAGGTACATGCATTCAGAATGTGCTTTGAGATTTGTTCTAGTCCAAAATTTGCTGCAATTCCCTGGCTAACATCCAGTAAGGTGTCCAACTCTTCCAATCGATTTTTTAAGCTTATACGCATTTGCTCAAAGGCAGAACCCAACCTTCCGATTTCATCCACGCCTTGAATTTCAATTTGCTTATCCAAGCCACCTTTGGATATCTCATCTGCTTTTTCAGCCAAAGAGGAGAGTGTTTGTGTGAGACCTCCGATCATAAATCGCACCATGAAATACGCAACCAACGAGATTAATAAGGAAATGGCTAGTAATGGGATAGCTGTTTCGAGAGCTAACTTTTGTGCATAGCTTAAAGGAAGAGACAGAATCACTTTCCAATCCTGCTTATCCGTCACAGCAGCAAAGGAAACAATTTGGTTGCCATCGGCGCCCGTTTCTGTAAAAAATGAGGAGGTTTGGGGAATGCTTCCTTTATATTCAGTAAAAACGATCTCCGGATTTGTGCTATACAAAATACGGTTGCCCACGTCAAGTATTACACCATCGCCGCCTTCGTCAGTTATTTCCTGCAAAGACTGAATAGCCGGTTGGGCAAACAGGCTGATTGCAAGATTGGAACGTGCAATGATGACTCCTTTGGGAAGTCCATATTCATCAGGAATGGCAGCAATATAGACGACATATGCCGATGACTCACCAGCCTGAGGTGCGATCAGGTAATTCTGAACTAATACCCCATTCAATGCCAGGTTTATTCCTGAAGTTTCTTCGGCGCTCAATTGAACTTCTGTCAGATCAATTATGGGATAACCCGTTATGGGAACGCCTGTTAGGTCAAAAAGGTACAACTGGGAGAAAAAAGGCACCGTTCGAAATTTCGCTTTCAGAAACTCCAGCGCAATATCCTGCCTATCCAAAGGGATTCCACTGGAGACCATGTCCAGAATTAAGCCTTGCCCTGTGTCGATGACTGAAGGAATATTCTCTGCTGCAATTTTTGCAGTACTCTCCAATCGGGTTTCCATCATTTCGCGGGCTGCTTTTCCAGCCACAATCCAGTCAGTAACGGCTAGTGTCAGAAGTAAAACAATAACCAACGGCAACGAGATAAAAAGAACTCTGTCCTGCAAACCTGTTTCAAAAGGCGATGGGACAAGATTATTTATTTTCACCCAGTTTTTTATTTTGACAACCTGGAAAACTTCACAGGCGAAACCTGCAATGATCAATTGCAATGCATTTGTAAGCATACTTTGCCACGATTGGGTGAAAGCAAAGTCCAGACGCGCTGCCAGGTTACCATTTGTACTGAAGAATGTTGTCAATAGAAATAATGGTGTAATCAATATAGCAGCGCCAATACCTGCACCCAACGGTGTCCGTAGCCAGGTAAATACTTTTGATCGGTAATTTTGCCGCAATGCTAATGCTAACAGCAACCCACCGATGGCAAATTCCAGCGGAGTAAAAACATTATGCGTTCCCCAAAATGCACTGATTACTCCAGCCAAAAAAGCAAACGTTACTGCAGGCCAAATTCCGAGTAACCCGGCTGCCAATATCCATGGAATAGCAATAAATACTTGAATGACTGGAGATGTAATTTCCTGGGGTATCTTTGGAAGAGGAATTGCTCCAGTCCCTTGCAATTTAACAACAAAAAAAATGGCTGTCGCAAGTGATGTAAAAGCCAGAATCCCGAAAATCCACCAGTAGCGCTCCGTTACTTCCAAGGAAAAATGCTTGCGTAAAACCCAGATAATCAACGCTGCCAGTACAAACCAACCGACCCACCCAATGAGATTGAAGGGAAGGTTTATGTAAGGGGTATTCTCAAAAAGCGTTGTCAGAGCCATGTTTCGAAAAAGATATCCTTAATCTGGGAATCTAGCGGCTTGGTTTGTCTTTCTCCAAGCCAGTCGATATAGCAAGCGATTCTTATTCCTAATTGGATGTTTATTGATCTTCTCCGACCATTCTCTTTCAAGTGTATCCGATTTCTTGAAACAATCAAATGAAAAAGTTTTCCGATCTTCAAATGATCCAGAAAACAGGGTCCCTGATTTCAAAAAGAAGTAATTCTCAACCTCTGAAATATCATTTCTAATGATTCCAATTCTTTCAGGATAGTCCTCAAGGATTCTGCGATGTACCAGTTCATGTCGCCAGAATAATGAATTGAGGTCAAATTCTCCAGCCGGAGATGAGCCAGTGTCAGGTATACCAGTATCCAGCCAAACCGGTTTAAAGATTGAAGTGCAAGGTGAAGCCGTGGCAGTTACCCAATGTGTTGATAAATTTTCTGTATTATGAGTAACCAGCGATCCAGTTGTTTGACTTAATCTGATGGGTCCCCACCCGCTATGCATGCAAACATCAGCCCCGGTTATCCCTGAATCAGGTCGCCAGTTCTCGGTTCGCTGGACAGAATGGCTTCGCAGCATTTCGATCATCAATTCAGGTGTGATTTTTCCGCTGCTGTTGGATAATGCGCTTATAGTACAAACTTGACGGGCGTGGGCATCACTAAATCGGGTATAGATAGGCTCCGAATAACACCGGGCAAAATTAAAATCATCTTCCCCCTTACACCATCCTTTTTCGATGGCAAATGACACCAGGTTGGTTGAAGCTTTATCCCAGTGGTTTCCGATGGTGATGGCATTCGAGATCGAACGGAAGGATTTTACCTTTTCTGCAGCCCATTCCTTTCCTGCAGTTTCCAACACCCAGGCACTGTTTCTATCACAAATTATAAAACTGTTGTGATAAAACATTGGATGTGAAAAACCACAGTTTCCACTCTGCCCATATTTCTCGAGTAAATCGGTTATTACCTCCAACGCTTCATCTGCGGTTGTCGCTCTCTCTAAGGCCAATCGTAGAAAGTCCATTCCTATCAGCCCTGGAGTTTTTCCATAAGGGATCCGCGTAAAAACGGCCTCGTTACCTATAGTAACCCCAAATTCGTTTGCCCCCATTTCTGCACCCCAAATCCAGAAAGGCTTACATAAAAGGATCTTATACGTCTCACCCACTTGCGGAATTTCTATGTAGGTACACTTTATAGAAGAACCGGGCGCATGTTTTTGACGTGGGATGATGACTACCTCGTGCGCTTCATTCGAATCTCGATCTGAATTCTTGGCAAAAATCACACTGCCATCTTTTGTCGAATTTCCCAAGGCAACTAGCGTATCACACACATTACCCTCCTCAAGAGAAAACCGAAGAGCTACTTCAACAATATCAATTATCTAACATTTTCCGAATTAGTGAGTAAGGTAATCCATTGCTTCCGAAACAACCTGGGCTACTGTTTTCCCGTCAGAATTGATGATACAGGCATCCTCAGCAATTCGCAGTGGCGCAACTGATCTGGAAGAATCAATTTTGTCCCGGTTCTTTATCGACGCCAGGATATCTTCATATGAAGATTTGCCTCCTCGGCAGAGGTTCTCTTTATATCGCCGCATCGCTCGTTCTTCTGGACTGGCGTCCAGGTATATTTTCTTTGAAGCATCCGGGAAAACAACCGTGCCGATATCCCTGCCAACCATAACCATATATCCCCGTGAGCCGATCCGACGCTGTTGTTCGGTTAAAGCATCTCTGACCCCCTTATATGCAGATACTTTTGACACATTCTTATCCACTAGAGGTGTCCGAATTTCCCAGGTCACATCTTTTCCGTCAACGAGAACATCCATTCTCCTATCATCCAAGACCGTGGGAGCTTGCACATCGATCTGGATTTGAGATGCCAACTCAGAAACCATTGCCTCATCATCAACACTTTTAAATCTTTCAAGAGCTTCAAGAGTGGCGGCACGATACATTACACCAGTGTCAAAATAAAAAAAACCCAATTTTTGAGCAATGATCTCCGCAAGAGTGGACTTACCTGAAGCTGCCGGTCCATCGATCGCAATGATTTTCTCTGGTGTCATTGATTTTCCTTAGTGGTCATTTTATTGGACTACCCCTTTGAACAAATCGTTTCTAACCCACACAATGATGTCATGCGTTTGCACAGGTGAGTCTTTATCTATGAACCATTTTATCCAATCCCACACCGTGAAAAGTGAAAGATCGGGTTGTTGTGACCATTTTATTAATTGCCCACGATAGGAGGCACCTGGTTCAAATATGGTTGATGTGGAGGTAATAATAACTTCCTTAGCAGTATTCTTGTTTACTTGTGAGGAGAAGCTGACCTCTTTATTTTTTCGCAAAGCCCAATCTAACGATGGCAATGATATTCCAGAAACTTCAATATCCAAGGTTCCGCTCTGCCCGCTTTTCCATTTTGCCAGATCATTTAGTTCGTTTTTCAGTAACTGATCACCCGTGACACTTTGTCCATTTTTCCACAGGCTCATTGACGAAGGACTTGTCCAATTCGTGGCTTTCCAAGCGCTGCTAAGAAAAACTACGATTCCAAGAATGAACAGGGATATTAGCAAACCGGATTTTGCTGATTGTGAACTCCAACCCCAGGTGAACAATCCAGTAATGGCAGCGAGTAGAATCATTGGCAAGAAAATCGCAAGAATTTTATTCCGGTAAAGGATTGGATCCAGTTCGGGGAAATTGGTTACATTCAATAGGTAGAGGAATGTGACAGCAAACATCAAAAAACTAAAAACGATCTGCCCATACCCAATCCATGGATTATCAAAACGCACTTTAGAGAAAAATCTGGTAATTGTCATTGATGCAACTATAAGCAGCGGCAGGGTTAACCACCCCAATTGGAGTGGATTACGGGTTGGATTAAGCAGAACTAGAATGAGATTTAATCCCCACCATGCAGCCATGAATAACACGATCTTATCCTTTTGCAGAATTCCTTTAACCATTCCAACGAGACTGATAGCAAGCATCGGTAATTGCAGCAGAATCATTTCTATAAAAAACACTCCAAGGGTAACCTGCTGTTGTTGTTGCCACGATCTATAATATTCCTCTAGGCTGGATCCGATACCGCTTAACCCGTTGGGATAAATCATGAATTGGGTGGTGATAATGACCAATAATGCTGCCCCCGGAACAATCATTTTTCGCCAATTGATTTTCAAATGTTCGGAGTCTTGATTGATAAACGGATTCAGGGATAGATAAATAATGAGGAAAACCAGGGCTCCTATCCAAATACTTGTGCCAGCACTCAGGAATAATCCCCAACTCAAGCTTGCAAGGATTTGCCGCCGATTGATCAGGAATCCGAAACCTGCAAAAAAGCAGGTAATTCCCATGATTGAACTGGCTGCTGTCCGAGAAAGCGTGATCATTCCTGGATCGAAAACAATTAATGCAGTTAGAACTAATGTCGTACCCTTGCCTAAGTACTTCCTGAAAAGGATCGGAACCAATATCAACAAGCTACCAAATAAAACAGAAAAGATGCGTGCCGTAAAATCATTGGCTTCAAAGAGATGGAACAAACCTGCTGTCAAGCCAATGTATCCGGGTTCTCCACCTATCAGAGTAAATTTATCTGTGGAAATCCTATATGCCTGGAGTGCATAGTCAGCCTCGTGATTCGATAATCCTGTTTGACCTAAAGCCCCGATGCGAAATGCAAAACCAATACACAGTAGAATCGTATAAAGGATTATCTCCAGCGTTACATTTGAATTCCGCCTATTTTGATCGCTCAATGTGATACCCTCATAAATCCAAAGGAACTTCATAAATAATTACATTAGCGTTTGAATAGACAATATCCAGCAGTTCTTCAAATTTTGCTTGGAAAACATTATATTGCATACTTTCAAGACTACCGATATATACATACCGGATATCGTATTTTTGAAGAATCGAAATGGCTTCTGCCTGGGAGTCGGTTTCATACAACCTTTGAATATCCTCATATCTCCCCCCCATCTCGGTCGATCCACCCCGCCATTGACTTTCATGCCCGGGCCACCCCAAAACCGTTGGAAATCCTGTCCTCGTCGAGACTCTGGCAAAATCAGTGTAACTACCGCCCACAGCTTCTGCAACAATCCCCTTGTCCTGACCCCCAAGCCACTGCATCGCCAGATAATCATCCGGCGTATACCTGGAAATGTATTCGTTTCCATCCAGCGTCCATACTTGTGGAGAGAAATTATTTGTTTTATTCAGGACCATTAATATCGGATATGCCATTCCCGCGGTTACCAGGATAATCCAAAAAACCGAAAAAATTCCAGATCGCCACCGCCGGAGGGAGGTTAATAATTCGTAACTTATAAAAGCAGCAGCCATTGCCCAGAATATCCATGCCTGGAAGTAGAACTTGAATATCGTATTCATTCTCCAGCCAAATTGATCGCGCAGATAGAAGTATTCAGGGAATAGGGTTAACCCACCACCAATGAGCACCAAAAATAGGATAAAGAATTTAATATTGGGGGTAGAAAGAGATTTTTGTTCTGAATTTGATTCTGAGTCAGTTGCCTCACCCTTTGCAAACAACTTTATCAAAAATCCTAAAACCAGGAAAAAGATGATACCGAGTGTTATCCAGGTTCCCGGAGAGCTCATTCGGCGCAAAACCGCCTGCTTCAAAATGTCTGCAGTGGGATAGTTCTCATGAAGTCCAGCAAACGCTGTCTGCCCGGTCATCAACCGGTTGCCCAGGGATGCAATCGTAGGATTCTGCGAGGCAGCCATTGAAGTTCCCAACCCGGGAATTCCTAGAATTAATAATCCCCAAAGTATTGAGGCAGCAAATAGGAAAGCAAAAACCAGTAGGGTCACCTGCAATGATCTCCTACCAGAAAATGGGATTTCCTCTGATCGCCACTGGAAAACCAACCAGATGATGATCAGGCTGAGAAAAACCCCAAACATGATCCAAAAATTTATGCCCCTGGTTACATATTCCAAACTCGGGAGCAACCCTCCAGCTTGAGATTGAAAACCGAGGTAGAACGGCAGGAATAAAACCACTCCCCCTACACCAAGGACTAAAACACTTCCGAGGAATTCCAGGATCCGCCTTTTCGACAACCATCCATGCACTTGAATTTGTTTGAAACTTAATACTAAAGCGAACAAGCCAACATAGATCGGAAAATCCCAGGTATTAAAGAATGCAAGACTCCCAAGAATCAAAAAAACCAACCAGGTCTGCCATCTCTTCAGCCAGGCTAAACTGATGGGAAATGGGAATACTGGATCATCTATGGATAAGAAGGCATTCAACGAAAGAGCTAATGCCAAGAGGCAGAACGGCATTGCTAGAAGATGTGGGTGGAGATCCGATATTAAGTAAGTGAAGAAAGGGAACTCGTCAATAACCTCGATATTGGATCCTGAAATACTCAAATCCTGTATAACTCGTGAACCCCGCCACCATAACCAGCCATTAGTCCGGTTAGGTAGCCAGGAAACAGGTTGAGTTGGGGCAACATTTAACTCAAGGACCCCAAGCCACTCCCAAAATTTTGAAGTCAACTCTCCATCTGGACCGGGTTTCCAAAAGATATGACGGGCATATAAGAACTCAAAGAATCCTTCCAGGTTTCCGATTAATAACAGGAAAAATGGACCCAGTAAGGCTCCAATTCTTTCTTTGCTTGATGCAATAAAATTGGAAATACCCCCCTGAAAATTGATCCTTTGGATTTTCCATGCACAAACAACATCATAGACTATTCCATAGGCTGCAAGTCCTGTTAAACCGAACCACAATGACGAGCCCAGGTTAAAAGCAACTGACGAAGCAACCCCGGTAACTCGAATCAACATGGAAATCAATACATAACCAAAATAATAATAAGAAATAGCGTATCCTGAAAGCCAGGGGTCTTCAGGGGGGAAGTTCGTTGACTTTAGAATGGAATTGATGAAAGCCAGCTCCATAGGTTTTTCAGTATAGGCAGCATCGGGGTTGGCGGCGCGAACTATGGTCCAAGCTGAAAAAAGGATCAAAAATACCAGTTCAGAAACCAGTATCAAGTGCCAGTTATTCTTAATCCAGGTTTTCAGTTGAACCCATTTTCCGTTTCGCAATAAGAGAATTGAAAATAAGGGAAGAATTCCCAGACTTACCAAAACGCCCCCAAGATCGTTTTGTAAGACTCCGAGCGAACAAAACAACCAGAATAGAAATCCCCAGATAAGTAAACTGAGTGGTCTAATCAACGCATATCCACGGCTGTTGAGTCGTGGGAAGAAGCTGAACGCAATAGGAAATGACAATATTCCTATGAAGGTAATTACTGTATACCAGCTAATAAATGAAAGGACGCCGCTCATCTTTATTCCCTGGGATTCATCGGATTACCCGGTAGATGACCGTATCAAGTTCCCGGTAGACTTCTTGCCAATAGATGCCATCAAATACCTTAAACTTGTTTAGCCCATTTCCCGGAAAGTATGCCTGCTCCTGCTGTCCTAGAATGATATATTCCACATTATATTTTTCTAGGAACTCTCGTGCCTGGTCTATATCTTCTGTCATGTAGAAAGCTGGAATCTCCACCAAACGATCCTGAATACCATAATAATCCAACGCCCCCCTTTGTTGCCTTTGATGCCAGTTCCACCCCAAAACGCCAGGAAGCCCAGTGTAGATGGTGTATCGGTTACCCCATTTGTATTCAACAGTATTGGTTTCAACAATGACCGGAGACCCGATAACATTCTCTTGCATCCACTTTATCGCCCGGTAATCCTGCCCAAGATCCATTTCCCTGTCCATATCCCAGTATGTTGAGGTTTTCATGAATTCCAATCCATCCAGAGATTTGGGAGTCAACTTTGACATCCGATCTCGAAGCTTATCGGTCGCAGCAGTCACCGGGTAGAGGTAAACGCCAATTAAAAGGATAGCAAGGGCAAATTGCCAAATAGTGGAACTCCGTTCCTTCCAGGCAATTTTTGCGGATAGACTTAACCACATTAAACTGGCAGTCGCACTAATGGTCAATAATGTCCATGCCTGATAATAGAATTTGAATACTGTATTCATCCGTCCCACATCGCCGACGAGGACAAAAATTTCTACAAACAACGTTAGTACCAAAGCAGTGCCAATCAGGAAATGGACGAACCGTTTTTCATCGCTTATCCCGCTACGCAATAACAAAACCAGGTCCCAGGCTGCCAGAATTCCAACGAACCAGCCGATCTTTACGCCCAAAGCTGTTAGTAATATCAGGATGGCAAAGAAGAGGATCACTAGAACTTGTAAATAGGTAATGAACGGTTGGATTTTCCTTATCGAAGCTGCTGGTGTGGATGCAAGCCATTGATGAGTTTCCACCGCAAACCAGCTGATGATGAGAAAGAGCGGCAAACCCCAATGAACTAAATAAGAACCTAGAGGAGAATGCTCTCCAGTCCATTTTTCGATTGAACCATATGCCTGGGCATAATTTGTTGAAAACGGCAAGAAAAACAAACTTGATACTGCCAGCATAAAAACAACGATCATAATTACCATAACGGTTTTTCGTATCCAGGTCGGTTGCTTGGGGAAAAGCCATTTTGGGATCTCAAAAAATCGGAATACAGCATAAAGGATTGTGATACAAAGCAAGGCTGTAAAGGTTGGCCAATCCCAGGTGTTAGTTGCCTTTAAAACCCCCAGTATTAATCCTGCAAAAGTAACTTTGATTGCAAGATTCCCCAGGTTTTTTAGTTTTGAAAGATCAATTTTGTGCCATTTAGTGAACAGGAACATTAGCGAAAGGCTGATTGCGATCAGGGTTATTGGTAACGCGATCATATGAGCATGTAAATCTGCATAGGTAAACGTAAAAAATGGAAATTCAGTAATGGTATCTCCTGGCAAAGCCCGGGATGGGACCCAAAACCAATCCCCGAATCCTATCGGCAGTTCGACTCCACCCTTGGCATAAACAGATAATCCTTTGAAGAACCAGGAAATGTGTTCAATAAATCTTGCGCCTTCGATAACTCCATCCGGCGCAGCAAGTTTCTGAAAAGCCTGCCATATTAGCCGGACTGTACCAAGATTTCCAGCAATCAGTGTAAAGAAAATGCCTAAAACCCCTGCGAGGAAACTCTTTCGATCTGCAGATTTAGTCTCTTCTTTTGAAGGTTCCTCAAGATGCTGCGAGTATCGGATCAGATTCCAACCTACACTAAAAACACCGAGTCCGGTTAATGCAAAAAATGTAGGGATGATCAAGTTATAAGCGACGTAAGGTACTATTCCGAGCAGCTTGGTCGGTACAGCTGCCAAAACAAAACCGAAATAGTAGTAGTTGATGTATCCACTGGAATACCAAGGATCATAAGGCGGAAATATCGTACTTTTGAGCACTGCGGTAAAATAGGATAAATCCATTGGTTTTTCACCACCACGCCATGGATGCCACAGATCAGGGTTCCCATAACGGATAGAAAGCATCAAGCCAAATAGCAATAAACTGACGATCTCAACTGCAAGATAATACTTCCACCTTGATCGCAATTCCAGCCCTATCTCATCACGGTTGCGGTAAACTAGATAACTATTTAGTAGAAGAAGTGCAACAATAACGAGGAATATCGTCAACCTGGAAAACTGCCCACCAATTGATGCAACCAGCCAGGTGAAATAAGCGAGTAGGACGATCCCGGAGATTCTCACGAGCGGATAGCCTTTATCAGGCAGATCTTTAAAAACTTTTCGAACCAGCGGATAGTTAAGCAAACCTAATAGAGTAATCACCAAATACCAGCAGATTACAGCCAGCCAGGGTTGTAGATTCAGAAGAGAGTTTGATGGGAATAATTGAGACCAAGTGCCACCTTCGGTTTGTACCTTTCTCTCCTCTTCTGAAAGAAGAAGGTTTCCTTTGTATTTGCTGGCTTGAGCTGGAGTCAATTGAACAACCCCGCCTAAATCCACGCTCCCCAAGATTTCGCGAACCCTTTGTTGGCTGTACTGTTCCGTTTTCCGGAATATCAATACCTTGGGATGATCATAGACAGTAAAAGCTTCTTCAGCCAATTGATCATTGATCGCAAAACTTCCGATGTTGGGATTGCTCTCAAAGACTGCTGATAATTCAAATCCCAATTGGCCAGTATTCACTTCCGGTTGAGCCGTCGCATAACACTTGAGAAGATCCTCCCCAATCGGACAACCGAGCAATGCCCGGTAATACTCGGATGTTAACGGGTACCGTTCTGGAACCCTCACCGTCGTTCCCCACTGCCTGTTTGAGGTGATCACGATGACATCGGATTGATCTAATACAGAATAAAAACGCTCCAGTTTTTCCTGGTTGTCATTCCAATAAATCTCAAGATTGCGGTTATTACCATACAATCCGGTTTCGTAACCAAAAGGTCCGTACCCCGACATACCCAGCGGAATTGCATCATCCCAGGAGGACTCCATCACCAATGTGTCATTAAACAAACCAAGTGCACCCGCAGTGTTTCCTAAGGATAATCTTAGGAGGTAAACTTTCCCCTTCTCCAGAACTGCAGGATTCTCCAGTTCAATCCATTTGGTATTTCCCCGCGGATCATCCCCCATCAGGAACTGGTCAGTCAGGTTGCCATGCCCTATCTCTAGGTTATTATTTGCAGGATCAATGACAGAAACTGATACCGTTTTTTCAATCGGGAGATTAAGAATATCAACGATATGTCCAAACTGGATCGCGCTTATACTACCGGTAGCTTGTGCGAGAAAAGTCGTTTCAAAAGGTGCGTTTTTCGTTAGTCGTGCAACGGGTTGAGATAGGTACTGAACCCGATCACCTGCCGTCGATTGAACATCCAGCCAAACCCCGCCATTAATCCTAAGAAGCACGTTGGGTTCCGCTGCTTCCAGAACTATCTCATAATACTTATCTCTGGTAAGGGTGACCCCTTTCTCAAATGCTATCTCTACCTTCCCTCCCTGGTCACCGCTGGAGGAATCAAAAACTGATTGGTAGAAACCTACACCTTTGTAAGTAAAACCATTATCTTCAGGCTCACGGATATAGACAACAAAAGTGACCGGGTTTGTAACGGCTTGTTGGGAAAGAACATACTCGATCGTGAAACCGGTAATTTTTTCATCATTAAGCGGACTGTATCCATAGATGTAAGGTTTCTCACTTGAGATGTATGCAGCATTCTGATAAGACACAGGTTGCATGAATTGCATTCCTGCTTCAGGATCAACCTTTAGATTTATCGCAGCAGGAATGTGTCCATAGATCCATTCGCTTGCCGCTACGCGGGTGACTGGCCTGGTATAGATGCGGGTAAAAGCAAAGGCCCACAAAGCTGTTAACGAAATTGTGATCACTAAAAGCGATATGGATAATATTTTTGCCCAGTTAAAATTTATCCGGGTGATCTTTGGAACCCTCTTTGGCTTAATTTCCCAAAGTTTAAGAATAAACCAGGCTGCCATTAATGCAAGTCCGGGGTATATGGGAAGTTGATATCGCATGGCTTTGACATGAGCAATGGATTGAATGAAAAATACCAATCCGACCCAAAACAGGATCAGCACATGTCGTTTCCAGTCACCCTTGAAGGATCGCCAGACCATCCATGCAAACCCAGCCCAGGCAACAATTCCAAGGGGAATACCTAAACCCCATTTGACCATATTCAACCAGGAGAAGGTTATTGGTCTCCGCGCCCATTGAAGGGCATACGGTACATCGACATTTCCGCTGCTAATATTTTTGATTTCCCGCAGGCTGTTTAACCAATTCTGATTGATCTGCAAACCAAAGAAGCCCGGTCCCATAAAAGAATATGGCTGGAAAACGCGAAAAGTAATAAAGGCGATAATCCCTGCAAGAATAAGGTGTCGAAACAGAAATGAAATTTTATCCTGTCGTTCTTCCTCCGGCACTTGCAAGTAGCTTATTAAAGCTGCAATCGGGAGAGCCAATGCAAGTAGATAGACACTTACCTTGGATGCGAGAGCCATTCCATAGAGTAAACCGAACAGACCATACGGGATAAACTCCCACCAATTTTGAAGACACCAATTCTTTTCTTTAGGTTTTTCGGTCGAATTATTATCCGCTGTTTTGCCTCGTAATTTACCCGGGTCTGCGATACATATAGCAGTAAATAAAGCCGAATAGACAAAAAAGTTCGTAAACGTATCAACTGCAAAATAATGCGAGAGTTGAATTGGTAAAACCGATAATGCAAGAAACAGCGCAGCCAATAAACCCAGTTTAGAATTGCGATACAATCGTTTGCCAATCAGGTAGATCATTACGATCGTCCCCAGGTCAAATACCCCTGAGATCACACGACCAACCACGTTTACCTGGTCGTATCCTGACTGTCCCAGCCATTCAGCAACATACCGTACGATAAAAATTGGCAATGTTCCATACACGTAGAAGCTGTATCCACGGTTATTTGGATTCAGAGAAGAACTGGCTGTATCAAAGTACTCACCAAGGGACTTGACGGGTTCAATACTGGTTTCGACCATCGTGAGGAAACGTTCATCTGGATGAAGGTGATGGTTATCATCCCATTGAATGCCGACAGTTCGGAAATAGACTGCCATAACCAGGACAAGAATTAAGAGAACATCCCATACCCAGGAAAATTTTTTCTTTGTTGCGTTTTGGGAATTTATCTCAGATGATGCAGCCACAGTCAAGACTCCGGGAATCAGATCTCTTTTCGGATTATTTCGAATAATTTCTCATATTCGATTGCGACCATATCAGGATCATAGATGGAAAATGAGGATTTGTTTGTAATATACTCATTTTTATTGGTTAATACTTCCAGCAATGCATCTGCCAACCCCTTCGAATCACCTATAGGGAAAATCCTCCCCATTCCGTGGCGCAACACTGGTTGGCGAACACCCGGAAGATCTGATGTGGTACAGGGAATTCCGTTCATCATTGCTTCGATTTGAATTAATCCAAAGGATTCAGTAGAATTCAGACTGGCCAGTACCTCAACATCCAAATTAGGGTAAAAAGCTGCCATTTGTTCAGGATTTAATGGTCCGAGGAATCTCCAATTCCCCTTTTTTTGAAATTCGTTAATTCGAGTCGATAAACGCTGAAAGTATTCTTCTTCTCCGATGATGTTTTTATAAGGACCAGCAAATTGAACTAAAGCTTCTGGATATTTTTCCAATATTATTGGCAAAGCCTCCAGTAATATTTCCACCCCTTTTTCAGTTGCAAAACGTGGCCCCATGCCGATAACAGGACGTTGTAAACGCGGGTTATGTGTTTTCGCAAATGATTTTATTTTCTCAGGAGTTGATTCTGGTAATTCAACTGGAGGGGAAATAATCTCCACTTTATAAATTCTTCTTTTTAAGTAATCGGAATGTTCCGCATAATCTTTCGTATAAGTTACGATTCGATGTGTAAATATCGCGGTCAGCCAGTTCATGAATTCAACTGCCAGGTTGGCAATTCGATTGAAAATACCAGGGGGAAGCTGCAAATCACAATGGTAGGTGATGATGGTCGGTTTTTTCAACAATCTGCTGCGGAATGAAATTCCTGCAGCATCAAACTGGGGTAGATGTAATTGGACCACATCAGTTTCAGCCACTAGTTTTGATGCCAACCATCCAAAGCTGGGCATGATCACCCCTTTACTGAGGCGGAATAGAACAGGCGCACGAATGATCTTCACTCCATCAGTTACCTCTTCACGAGCAAGAGTCTTTTCGAACTGGGAAGTTAATATGGTTACCTCATGCCCGCGGAGAGCAAATGCCTTGGCAAGCCTTTCAGCATAGATGGTCAATCCGCTGATATGAGGTCGGTAATAAGTGAGGACGATAAGTATTTTCATTGAAAATTAATTAAACAGGTTAATATTTTCCCTTACCCAATCGAACAAAAACCCGATCCCTTTTTCGGCGGATATCTTGGGAGCCCAGCTGAGCATGTTTTGGGCTTTGCGGATGTCGGAAATGAAAACAGGTTGGTCTCCAGGGCGCCAACCCGATGTGGAAGTGACTATTTCCTTTCCGAGAAGGTTCTCGAGTATAGGTTTGAATTCCGTCCAGATCGAAATTGTATTCTTTCTACCGCCACCAATATTAAAAATCTGGCCACCTTTTTCCGGTAAATGAGCAAAACCAGCATCGTAGGCATCAACAAGATCATCCACAAATAGGATATCCCTGACTTGCTTTCCGTTCCCATAAATAGTGATCGGTTTTCCTAAAACAGCGGCAATGATAAACCAGGCAACCCAACCTTGATCTTCGATTCCAAATTGACGCCGACCATAAATACAGGATTGCCGAAATACAAGTGTTGGAAGTTCATAGATGCGGTGATAGTCCCTTACATATTGGTCACCACTTCCCTTAGAACATCCATAAGGGGAGTGGAAATCCAGCGGTTGATCCTCTGATACTCCTTGAGGGAGGTCCTTATAATCATAGCGTGTACTTTTTTCTTCTACTTCAACAATTTCCATCCCGCCATAAACTTTATTAGTGGATGCAAAAATGAATGCTGGATTTTCTCCGGAATTACGGGCAGCTTCAAGCACGTTAAAAGTTCCCTGCGCATTAATGGCAAAATCAGTTTCCGGGTCAGTAACCGAGGTTGTTACAGCAACCTGAGCAGCCAGGTGGAGAATTCTCTTTGCACCTTTGGCTGCTTTGTTGATTGCAGTTGAATCCCGCACATCTCCTTCTATCAGCTCAAAGGACTTTTTTCCATAGGAGTTTTCAAGCCACATGAGGTTAAGCCGAGAACCTGCCCTAGAGAGGTTATCAAAGATCTTTATTAATTCGCCTCGCTGCAAACATCGGGCTGCATAATTTGACCCGATAAATCCTGCTCCACCCGTGATCAATGTGAATCCGCTCATTGTGACTCCTCAGTCGGGTACTGTCCTGTCTCTCGGAGGGTTTTTCCGGAGAATCTCGTTAAATAAAGTTGAAAGGCTCATCTGATCCCGTGATAATCCCCACAATCCGATAATGGCAACTACGACGAAATGAATAAGGTGAACCATTAAACCGTATGCAAAACCACTACTTGTAGTTCCTCCCAGCAGAACCACTGCACCTGTTAAAGCCGCTTCAAAAACTCCAAGCGCAGCCGGAGCTGATGGGATTGCAATGCCGAGAGCCAGAACACTGCAAATAAAAGCTCCAGTCCAAAATGGCTGACCAGGCAAAATCTGAATCAACATGTAATAGTACAAACCCGACCAGACTGCCCAGCAAATCGCGATCCAGAAAACAGCATAGAGAAACTGCGAAGGTTTTTTTATGGTCGAAAAACCTTCAATGAGATTCTTGACAAGCGGGATTACGAATGAAAAGAAACGAGATTTTCCCTCATATCGATTGAGCCAGTCGATCACTTTATCTTTCATTCGTGATAATAAGAAGAGACCGACTAACCCAACCAAGACAACAAGTAAAGCGATAATCGCAATCGGCCGCATCCAATCCAACCCGGTCAGATTTGGTAAGGTCAGCACAACAAGGACAGCAGCGAACCCGATATCGAGGGCTCGTTCAATGACAATGGTAGAAAGGGTATACATAGTACCCAATCCGGAGATTCTTCCAACAAAAAAGGAACGCCCGAATTCCCCGGCTCTGAATGGGAGGATATTATTCAGAAAATACCCCTCACTGACACCGAAAAAAGCCTGCCAGAAACCAATCTTATTTCCAAGGATGGTTTGCCAGGCTTTTCCCCGAAGTAATATGCTAACCAGATTGAATGCAACGATCACCAGAATGAATTGGAGACTTACCGTCGATAAAGCATTTTTTAGATCTTGTGGGTTTACAAACTGAAGCACTGCGTAAATCGCAAGTGCACTGATTATTATTCCTGGAATAACCCGCAGCCAGATTGAGCTACCCTTTTTTTCTTTCATTAATCCTCTTCGAGTTTAAGCACTGCCATGAACGCTTCCTGAGGAATCTCAACATCTCCAACCATCTTCATTCTGCGTTTCCCTTTTTTCTGTTTCTCAAGCAACTTCTTTTTGCGGGTAATATCACCCCCATAGCATTTGGCTAGTACATCTTTCCTTAAAGCCTTAACATTCGCCCGGGAGATTACCCTGCCACTTGCTGAAGCCTGGATAGCCACATCAAACATTTGCCTGGGGATGAGAGCTTTCAACTTAGTAACCAGGAACTGTCCTTTGTGATATGCATCTTCCTTGTGAACAATTGCAGCTAGAGCATCTACCGGTTCATTATCAACAAGGATTTCCAATTTAACAAGACTCCCCGGCCGATAATCAAGAAAGTGGTAATCCATTGAAGCATAGCCTCGAGTGCGGGATTTCAGATCATCAAAGAAATCTACGATCAATTCTGATAGAGGAATATCATAATTTAATTGAACTCGCTTGGGTGCAGGATAATCTTGCGATATAAAAATCCCACGTCGTTTGGTTACCAACTCCATGATTGTGCCATAGAATTCAGTAGGGCTTATTACCTCGAGGCGCATCCAGGGTTCACGTACTTCCGCAATGGTTCCCTCTTCAGGTAACTTAGCAGGAGAGGAAACAGCGATTGTCTCACCTGTCAATAGTTGAACTTCGTATTCCACGCTGGGTGCGGTTACAACAATATCCAGGTCATATTCACGTTCGATGCGTTCCTGGATGATTTCCATGTGGAACAATCCCAAGAACCCACAGCGGAATCCAAAATTGAGGGCTTGAGAAGTTTCAGGCTCATAAACCAGTGAGGCATCATTCAATTGAAGTTTTTCTATAGAGTCTTTTAATTCTCCATAATCTTCCCCGTCAACCGGGAAAATTCCTGCAAAGACCATCGGTTTTGGATGGCGGTAACCGGGCAGAGGATTTGCTGCTGGATTGCCTGCCAGCGTCAAGGTATCGCCGACCCTGCATTCCTTAACTGTTTTCAGTCCCGTGGCAATGTAGCCAACATCACCTGCCGACAATTCATTTATTGGAACCATTCCAGGAGAAAAAATACCAATTTCAACTGGCTTAACATCAGCGTTCGTCGCCATCATGCGGACGATGTTATTTGATTGAACCACCCCTTCAACAATACGAACGTAAGCAATCACCCCTTTGTAGGAATCATAATGAGAATCAAATACCAATGCCCTTAACGGGCTATCCAGATTCCCACGTGGATGAGGAATTTTTTCAACAATTTCCTGAAGCACACTCTCTACATTCACCCCGTCTTTGGCGGAAACTTTTAGAATCGATTCGGCAGGGGTTCCAATTAGAGCTTCGATCTCTTCAGCAACCTCATCAGGTCTGGCTGAAGCCAGGTCGATCTTATTTATTACAGGAATAATGGTGAGATTAGCTTCGATCGCAAGGTATAAATTTGCCAGTGTCTGAGCTTCTATCCCCTGGGTTGCATCCACAACCAGAAGGGCACCTTCACACGCTTCTAATGCCCGGCTAACCTCATAATTGAAATCTACATGTCCAGGAGTATCAATGAGATTCAGTTCGTACTCGGTTCTGTTGTACGAGTATTTCATCCGAACTGCAGAAGCCTTGATCGTTACACCCTTCTCTCGCTCAAGGTCCATAGAATCCAATACCTGTTCAACCATTTCCCTATCGGAAACAGTACCGGTTATCTGGAGCATCCGGTCAGCCAGGGTGGATTTTCCATGATCTACATGGGCTATGATGCAAAAATTCCTGATCAGGTCTCTGGACATAGTCGGAGTTTAGTATACCTTATAAAAATTTCCAGTAACCAAAAGTTAAGGTAAGGGTACTTCTCCCAAGGCTGGGAAAACTCCCTCGACCCAATCCATGAGCATTCCTCCATCCCCACGTTCATTCTGCAGGAGAATCAGAAATTCAATATTCCCTTTTGGTCCTATCAATGGGGAGCGAACCAATCCGCCTACTTGAAATTCGGTTTTTGTTGCAAATCCAATAATCTCCGTGAGAATTCTTTTATGGATGGAAGTATCTCGGATAACCCCTTCTCCTTTTGCCGCATCCTGCCTGCCTGCTTCAAACTGGGGTTTTATCAATGCAATAACCATGCTCTTTGAATCGGTCAACCATGATTTAATATTTGGCAAGAGAGTTCTCAATGAAATAAAAGAGGCGTCTATTGTTACAAGATTTATTTCTTCTGGAAACCCCTTAATGAAACGAGCATTGGTTTTCTCCATCACCACAACTCTGGGATCCTGCCGTAATTTCCAATGAAGAATTCCATGACCGACATCAACGGCATAAACCTTTTTTGCGCCATGATGGAGCAAGCAATCAGTAAAACCGCCTGTGCTTGCCCCTACATCCACACATGTCAAGCCGGCAAGATTTAACAGGTTAAATTCCTTCAATGCACCTAAAAGTTTCTCTCCACCTCTTGAAACAAACATGGGGGGATTATCAATTGTGACTTTATCATGAACATCGATTGAATCGGCTGGTTTATAGACAACCTGGTCATTAACTCGAACACTTCCAGCCATGACCAGCCTTTGGGCGGCTGATCTGCTCTCGGCGAGTCCATGTTCTGCCAAAAAAATATCCAATCTGGTTTTTCCCATAACAGAATTTTACTCTGGAAAGAGGCATGTGATATAGTTAACACATGCTTAAGTACCTGATCAAAGCGATGCGTCCCAAGCAGTGGACGAAAAACATCTTCATTTTTGCCGCCCTGGTTTTTGACCGGAAATTATTCCACCTACCTTCACTTGAACGAACGGTTATCGCTTTTTTCCTGTTTTGCCTGATGGCTAGCAGCGTTTACCTCATCAATGACATCATGGACCGCGATGCTGATCGCCTTCATCCAGTCAAGAGGAACCGTCCGATTGCCTCAGGAAAACTGAATACAAAAATTGCGTTCGTTTTTGCGGTCCTTTTCGCAATTCTCTCGATGACAGGTGCTTATCTATTAAACCTGACAACGTTTCTCTTCTTCTTAGCCTACTTCCTTCTAAATTTGGCTTACTCAAAATGGCTCAAACACATCTCAATCATTGATGTACTTGTTATCGCGGCATGCTTTGTTTTACGTGTGGCGGTTGGTGTATCAGTCATCCAGGTTGAAAGATTTTCACCCTGGTTGTACGTAGTGATGACATTGCTAGCCTTGTATATCGGATTTGGCAAACGCCGAGCTGAACTTATGGTCCTGGTACCGGAAAATACCACTTCTCACCGGAAAGTTTTAGCAGGTTACTCTATCGACCTGATCGACCAATTGATAACAATCGTTTCGGCAACTACCATCATTGCTTATTCCTTATACACCTTCTCAGCCCCAAATCTACCTGAAAACCACACTATGATGTTGACGATTCCCTTTGTCCTTTATGGAATTTTTAGATACCTGTCATTAATGCAAATCAGCAAAAAAGGTGGTGAACCTGAAGATCTTTTGATAAACGATCGGCCACTTCAGATTACTGTAGTTCTTTGGGGTATTGCAGTCCTTTTGATTTTTTACCTCTCAAGGTAAGCAAAATGCCTGCCATTTCTGGTTCTGCTCCTGGAAAAGTAATTTTATGTGGCGAGCATGCAGTGGTTTACGGTCAACCGGCGATTGCACTTCCAGTTTTTAATATTCAGACCAGGTGTGTTGTTTTGGCCAAACCGGGTGACCAAAATGGTGAAGTGCTCATCAACGATCACGCAATTGACCTTAAAAGCAACCTCGCTAATCTGCCGCCAGATCACCCCATCCGGAAAACCATCACCCTCGTCCTTGCTGCTCTATCTATTGATCATTTACCTGCATGTGAGATTCAGATTCATTCGTCGATCCCCATTGGCGGTGGTTTGGGATCCAGTGCTTCGGTAGCAGTGGCATTAGCCCGAGCAGTCTCTTCATTTATCGGACACCCATTGGATGACGATGATGTTAACGAAATCGCATTTGAAATTGAAAGACTCCACCACAAAACCCCTTCGGGTATCGATAACTCTGTGATCACATATGGGAGACCAGTCTTCTTTGTTAAGAATAATCCGTTGGAATGGCTGGAAATTTCCTCCGATTTATTATTCCTGATTGCTAATTCAGGAATGAAGGGGTCAACTGCCAAAGCAGTAATGCACGTTAAGGAAAGCTGGGCAGCAGACCCGAACAGGTATGAAGCAATATTTTCTGATATAGGAACAATAACCAAGGCCATGAGAGAAGCACTTTTGTCAGGAATACATATCGAAGTTGGTAAACTGATGGCAGCGAATCATCATTTACTTCAGAAGCTTAACGTTTCAACTATCAAACTTGATTCTTTGGTTGAAACCGCAATTCATGCAGGTTCTTATGGGGCAAAAATGTCAGGCGGTGGTTTAGGTGGAAATATAATAGCCCTCGTACCACAAGAAAAAAAAGAATCAATCTCGCAAGCCCTCATTGGCAATGGAGCAAAAAATGTAATTGCCGCAAGGTTCAATTATCGAGAGGGTAACTAAGATGGACCTCGTTTTTCTAAAGCTTGGCGGATCTCTAATAACCGATAAGGATAAAAAAGATACACCTGATCTGGGGAAAATTTCTGAGATTTCTGCGGAAATCGCGAACGCCCTTAAAGATACTCCTGGTCTGCATTTGGTTCTCGGCCATGGATCCGGGTCCTTCGGACACCATGCCGCAAAGTTAAATGGAACTCGAGATGGCGTGAGTTCTCCTGAGGAATGGCTGGGGTTTGCTCATGTATGGGAAAGAGCCCATGCCCTCAATTCCCTGATGGTTGAATCTCTAACCAAGAATAATGTCCCAGTTATTTCCTTTTCACCCTCTTGCAACATAGTTGCGCAGAACCACAATATTAGCACCTGGGATACTTTTCAAATTGAACAAGCAATAAAGAACCAACTGGTTCCTTTGATTCATGGAGATGTTGTTTTTGACCGGACCATAGGAGGAACTATTCTTTCGACTGAGGAACTTTTCGCTTATTTATCCAGAAGGTTGACTCCTGAACGCATCTTGCTCGCTGGAATTGAACCAGGGGTTTGGAATGAATATGAAAGGCGAGATTTCATTGTTCCGAAGATCACCCCAACATCCTTTATTTCACTTCCAACACAACATATGCTCTCTTCAAGTCCGGACGTTACCGGGGGGATGGGTTCAAAAATATCTTCTATGTTCAAAATCATTGAGAACAGTCCGCATACATCGATTTCAATCTTTTCTGGTATTGAATCTGGTAATATTTATTCATCGCTAACTGGTAAAAGTTTAGGTACTCTTCTTACTTGTGATGAAAGGGGATAATATGCTTTTCAATCGCGAAAATCAGGAAAAAATTGAGGATGTTCTTTTAGCCCCTTACGCTGTGCATGCCAAAGATTCAAGGGGAAGACGTTACCGTGAATCTGAGCCAAGTTTCCGCACCTGTTTTCAGCGGGACCGCGATCGCATTTTACACACAAGTGCTTTCCGCCGGCTGGAATATAAGACGCAGGTTTTTATCAATTACGAGGGAGATTATTACCGTACGCGATTAACCCATACACTGGAAGTGACTCAAATAGGGAGAAGCCTGGCCCGCGCCCTTGGTGCCAACGAGGACCTGGTAGAGTCCATTTGTATGGCACACGACATGGGGCATCCTCCTTTTGGACATTCAGGAGAGGCAACCCTAAACACCTTAATGAAAGAGCACGGTGGATTCAACCATAATCACCACTCCTATAGGATTGTTACGGAGATAGAAAAACGCTATCCTGAATTTCCAGGGCTTAATCTTTCCTGGGAGGTGCTGGAAGGTATTGTCAAACATGAAACTGAGTACGACAAGACCGATGCATTGGAATTTGACCCAAACCTCCGCGGCCACCTGGAAGCACAGATTACCAATGTGGCAGATGAATTGGCGTATACATCCCATGACCTGGACGATGGCTTAAGATCAGGAATGATCACAACTGACATGTTGAACGGGATTGAACTTTGGGATATGGTAGTAGAAAATTTTGGCCGCGAATCTTGCGCACTCGATGATCTAACCCGCCATCAGATCATCCGCGAACTGGTTGGTCTGGAAGTAAATAGCATGATCTATAGTTCTAAGGAGAAAATTGATATTAGTGGAGTAAAAACACACCTTGAACTTCAATCCCTTCCCTACAACGTTGTCGGGTTTGACGATCTTATGAAGAAAAGGAATCGCATCCTGAAAGATTTCCTCTTTAAGAATATGTATCGCCACTATCGTGTGGTACGCATGCAGCAGAAAGCAGAACGGGTGCTAACTGAACTATTCAATGCCTATGTTCGTGAGCCTGCTATGTTACCCAATCAGTTCCAGGATTTGATTGACGAAAAAGGAAAAGAGCGTACAATTTGTGATTACCTTGCCGGGATGACTGACCGGTTTGCAGTAGAGGAATATCAACGGCTTTTTGATCCTTCTCTACTGCCTTAATACCTTATGGAGTATGCATGGATCAAGCAACCTATTTAACTGAAGAAGGCGAAAAAAAACTACGTGCTGAACTGGAGCATTTAACAGGTACAGTCCGAGTTGAACTTTCCAAGCGTTTGCGTTCTGCTATCCAAATGGGGGACCTCTCAGAAAATGCAGATTACCATGCAGCCAAGGAAGAACAGGGTTTTATTGAAGGCAGAATTGCCTACATTACTCAGTTGCTGCGAAATGTTGTAATCATTGAGGAAAACAAGGGTCGGAGCGATAGGGTGGAAATCGGCTCTACGGTAACAATCCAGGAGGGAAAAAATCCTGAGATGTCGTACACCATAGTAGGATCTCAGGAAGCTGATCCGATGAATGGAAAGATGTCCTTTAATTCACCCATTGGTCAGGCACTGCTTGGTCACTCAAAGGGTGAAATTGTCGAAGTTACAACTCCGATGGGGAATAAAAAATTTACGATCACAGCAATTGAATAAATAAAAAAGACCCCGTTTCTGAAGTGAACCCTATTGAGTAGACACTAATAAAGAAAGCCCCCTGTGGCTAAG
>CAZLBG010000008.1:0-37549 GCA_964557895.1 uncultured Anaerolinea sp. | reverse complement strand
ACTTAGCCACAGGGGGCTTTCTTTATTAGTGTCTACTCAATAGGGTTCACTTCAAAATCAGGGTCTCTTTTTTAGGAGTTTCCTTATTTTTTTTGAAAAGTAAAAAAGAAATTGACGGAGATGATGGAAAGGTTTTCGGGAGAATTCTCGCGCAAAATGCCTGGCAGCTGATTCCAGACTGACCTTTTTGTGTTGTTCCTCGATCATATACCACCGATGTTCGATAATCCAGAGGTAAAGATCGGTTTCGGTCCTTTGCGGGAATTCCTTGAGGATATTGTATTTGCGAATGATTCGAACCAATGGATGATAGACTTCATTCAGCCAGCCAAGAACAGCTTCGTCTTTTTCTATCGGGCGCTGAAGTTTTTCTCCCATATACCAGCGATGAACACTGATGTGGTTTAATAACTTATCATATTGTCCGGCAATCGAAAGATGAAAATCCTCCCTGGGGGTCAGTTCGTTCAGGTTTGTGGCATCAATAAACCCCTGATACTCTTGTTCCAGGACCAATTTATCGAGGTTCGTATTTTTATCTAAATTACCGGGGATCGAAATCTTTACTACAAATGCGTCCATGTATAGCTGTCCGCGTTCACGGGCAACCGAGACACGATGATTGCCATCTTTCACGAAATAGATATCTCCAATCTGGTAAACGTCAATGGGAGGCAGTATTACATCCTTATAATATGCCTGGTCAATACTCTCCCATCTTTCGCGCGTATGGGTCTGCTTTGGAAGGAAAGCCCGATCAAATTCCTGAAATCGGCTTACTGAACCGATGATCTTTTCGGTCTCTATTTGTTTCAACCCCAGATAGGATTGCCCTTTCAGGGAAACTCTTTTCAGGACCTCGTCGAAAGGTAATAGATCGTTATCGTAATTTCCCATCCAGCTTAGAACGGAACGCCAGAATCCTTTGCGATATGCACGTGCAAAATCCTGCCTGGAAAAGGTGGATAGAAGTTCTCTCGGATTAGCCTGGGGGTCAAATTGACTCATTATCACTCACCATTTTCTTGGCGATCAATCCCAAGAACGTTTTTGGGGAAACGGAAGACTGAACTCACGATAGCCATAAACATTTAACACCTGAGTATTGCCAACCGTTGTGCTGGTTATGGTATCCTGCCGGTAGACATGAATATGGCCATGAAGGAAGTAACTGGGTCTAAACACTTTTATCAACCAATTAAATGCTTTTACACCTACATGCGCAGGATCATCCATGGCGTGGATCTTCCAGGGAGGTGCATGGGCTACGAAAATATCGAGATAACGACCTAAACGAGCTTTATTCAAGAGTAAACGCGGAACAAGCCGAAAAGCGCGCTCCCAATACTGCCCCTGGGTATACTGGTAAGGGCCATCGTTGTAGGTAACGCATCCCTCAAGGCCAGCCAATAATAATCCGGTATCGTCTTCGATGGTTCGTTGATGAAGATCGATTGCTCCCCATGGCGAAGTCCGGTTGGTGGTCGAGCCAAACTCCATCCGGCTAGCATGGTTACCTCGTACATAATACAAAGGAACATTAAGCATTGAAATGATATATTCGAGATAATAATAAGGTAGATCTCCGCAGGAGAGCACCAGGTCAATGTCAGAAAAGCGTTCAACAACCATTCGGCTGTAGATGAACGCAATTTCCGTATCACTGATCCCCAGTAACTTCATTCTTTTTCTTCTAAAAGGGCGGTTACTATCGCCATTGCGGTGATTCCTGTGTGAGTGATCGATACTGACCAGGAGTACCACCCATTACTTCTGGCAATCTCAGCTGCTTTTCCATGCAGACATAAGCAGGGCTTTCCCTTTTTATCCGGGAGAATCTCCAATTCTTGCCAGCGGATATCCCCAATTCCGGTTCCAAGAGCTTTAGAACCAGCCTCTTTTGCGGCAAAAAGTCCGGCATAGTATTCATCCCGATTTTCACCAACTGCAATTTCTGCTCGAGTGAACACACGCCTGAGAAACCGCTGTTTGATCTTTGGGTTGATCTCATGGAAGCGCGAGATTTCGATCAGATCGATCCCCGTCTCGATTTTTACCATAGGTCATTTTCTCTTTTGTTGTGAGCCCGCAGACACGATGATGAGTTTCTGCGGATCGATATATTTTTTGGCTGCATTAAGGATATCTTCTGAGGTTATTGCTTCGATCATACCGGGATACCTCTGCAAATAATCAAGCCCGAGGCTAAAACGTTCAAGGTTCAAAATCGCATTCGCAACCCCCGAGTTGGATTCAAGCGAAAGTGGCAACCTGCCGATAAAATTCGATTTACTGTCCTCCAATTCATTCTGGGTAACCGGATCTGAACAGAACCGCGTCAACTCTTTGACGATTAAATCCGCGGCTTTATTAATATTTGAGGGATTGACTCCCGCGGAAACTTCCCATGAACCCGCTTCAATCCATGCGTTTAGACTTGTGGAGGCATAATATGCCAGTCCAGCTTTCTCACGAACGCTATCCCCTATGCGTCCCATCATACCAAATTGCCCAAGGATGTTGTTTCCTATTGAAGCAGCCAGGTATTCAGGGGCATGCCGGCGAGGACCAAGTGTTCCCATCACTAGATCACTCTGACTCTTCCCCGACAACTCTATGTGACGCCGGATAGTGTTCTTGGGTGGTTCTACAGTTGAAAGCTGTAATTTTGCCGGTGTTTTTGGGTTTTGCCATTGAGCGAAAGCACTTTCAAAAAGGTCAAAAACCGATTCGTGGTCAATGGCTCCGACGATTACGATTACCATGTTTTCCGGACGATAGTAATTTGAGTGGAATTGTTGTAAATCAGTTCTTGAAATCTCCCGGATGGTTTCAGGGTAGCCATCTTCAGGTACCCCATATGGATGATTCTCAAAAAGTAACTTGTCAAATTCCAATGATGCCATTTCTGCAGTATCCTGGGCACGGATTGCCAGACTGGTCAAAAGTTGAGTCCGCAGTCGTTCGAGGTAACTATCCGGGAAGATGGGATTGACAAGACAATCAGACAAAATATCTGCGACAAGTGGTAGATCATCCGCGAGGCAGCGACCTCCTAGGTTGGTGTTATGAACGCTGGCACCGAATCCCAGGCTTGCTCCTATGGATTCCAGATTCTCGAAGATTTGTTGAAAATCGCGGTTAATTGTCCCACGCATCAGGGCAAGCGAAGTAAAATGTGCCAGCCCCAATTTCTCTTTTGAGTCAAGCAAGCTGCCTGCTCCTACGTAACCCGAAAGGACCACTGATGCGCTATGAAAATTACTACGAGCCAGCAAGGTGATGCCATTGGGCAAAACCTTGCGGGATATATCATGTGGCCCGGGAAGTGATTTAAGGTTTATCTTGTGACTATTGTTTGTCATGCTTCACCTCGATCGGGAAGGAATACTCCCCGGACCCGGTGGTTGCGGGGTAACAAGCGTTGGGCTGCCTCAAGTAGAATTGAAGGAGTCGAAGATTTCAAACGGTCGACATAATTTACGAACCAACCATAACTATCAAACATCTCGGAATATCCCAGCCAAAACGCCTGGTTGGTGATGTTTTCACTACCATACGTAAAAAGCGCCCGTGCCTGTTTGACTGCGCGATCAATAGCAGATTGTGAAATGGGTGTTTGAAGGATCTTATCGATTTCCGCGTCTACTGCTGTAAGAACATCCTGCCAATTTCGATCGGGACGAACAGTGATAGTAATGTTGTAAAGGAATGGGTCAATAGTTGCCTGTAAAGAACCAACCACGCTTACTGCAAGTTCTTTCTCGACCAATGATTTGTAGAGCCGGCTGGTTTTGTTGGATATGCCACCTCCGCCAAACATATTTAAACTGGTTGGGCCGGTGAGATAACTATCAAGAACAGTCAATGCAAAGAAATCATCCCTGCTGGCGGCAGGGGCGCGCCAGGTTAATTCCAGGTAGGTGGTTTCACCAGGGCCATGAACTTCTACCTGGTTTTCTTGCGGTAGAACCTGTTCAATCTTGACAGGAGCCTCTGGAACTGGTTTGCCTGGGATATCCGCGTACCGGTCATTGATCAATTCCAGCATTTTCTCTGGTTCAAAATCACCAGCTACTGCAACAACCGCGTTTTGAGGGTTGTAGTATGTCTTATAGTGGTTATATAGATCATCTCTCTGAATGTTTTGGAGATCAGCAATACTACCCAATACTTCGCTCCGATAAGGATGAGATTTGAACGCTGCCAGTTGGATGGCCTCTTCCAACCGGAACAGCGGCTCATTTTCATTTCCTTGGCGTTCAGAAATAATGACTGTCCGTTCCGACTCGACCTCCACTGGATCATAGATGCTGTTGATCATCCGGTCAGATTCGAGTTCCAGTGGTAAATTGATCTTTTCAGCAGGGACAGTCTCGAAGAAGGTGGTCCAATCCAGGTGAGTAAAAGCGTTCCACATTCCGCCATCCCGGGAGATTGCCCGGTCCAGGATGCCTGGCGGAAATTTGGGTGTTCCCTTAAATTGCATGTGCTCTACCCAATGGGAGATACCTGTTTTCCCTTCCACTTCATTCCGCGAACCTACCCGGTACCATACCCAATGGCTGATGATCGGTGAGGAGTGGATTTCCTTGAGTAGAACTTTAAGCCCATTATCTAAAGTAAAGCTATTTATCCTGTCAGCCATGTAACCTCTAAAGAATGAAGTATATTAACTATAGCATAGGGTCTTAATCAGATAGTCTATAATCAGGGTACAGTGATAAATACTGATAAGAGAAAAACATTTATACCACGTTGAGGATGATGATGGAAAAACAGGCGACCATGCAGATTGCAGTAATCGGGGCAGGTCCAGCAGGATTATTTGCGGCTGAAGCGTTGGCCAACAGAGGATACGGTGTGGCACTATTCAATCGGGATATCAAACCAGGGGGATTGGCTGAATATGGGATCTTCCCGGATAAGCACAAATTGAAGGATGGATTGCGTACTCAATTCAAGAACATCCTGAGTTCTGAGAGCATTGAATACTATGGAAATATCCGATTTGGTGTAAATGAATGTATCCAATTGTCCACATTGTTCGCTTGGGGATTCAAGGCAGTTCTGGTCACCTGTGGTGCGCAGGGCATAAAATCACTTCAATTACCCGGTGAGAATCTGGAGGGGGTGGTCCATGCCAAGGACCTGGTCTTCCACTACAATCATTTGCCTCCATTTGCATCCAAATCCTACAAATTTGGGAAAAGAGTTGCAATCGTTGGTGCAGGGAATGTAATGGCTGATATTGCGCATTTCCTTCTGAAATATTCAAAAGTTGAGGAGATCTCAGTTATCATCCGGCGCGGACCCGGCGAAGTCAAATTTGATAAAAAAGAAATGGAACCGATCATATCCTATCTTAATAGAGCGATTTTCGAAAAAGAAATGAATCGTGTGTCTGCTGAAATGGTTAAGGTGAGGCAGGATCCATCTGAAGCGAGCCGGAATATCCTGGCAGCGCTACCAAAAGCGCAACCTTCCACCCGAGAAGCTGCGTTGTCTTTTCATTTTCTCTCCTCCCCAAAGCAGGTAATTGGAGAGAAATGGGTTGAGGCATTGGAGATTGAACATAATGAACTTTCATTGCAGGATGGTGAGGTTGTAGCAAAAGGTGCTGGTAAATTCAGCCGGATTCCGGTGGACAACGTGATCTTTGCCATTGGCGACCGAGTTCAAGAAGAACTTGGATTGCCGGTTAACCGCAACGAACTTTTTATATCAAAGAAACCAGTTTACGCAATTGATGGAGAATCTTTTGAGTTGGAAGACCCCTCAACAAGGCAGAACCTTCAAGGTGTTTTTGTCGCGGGATGGTCGCGGAGACCCAGTTCGGGGCTTGTGGGAACCGCTCGCAAGGATGGGGTTAATGCAGCCAAAGCAGTTGACCAGTTCCTGATGAATATTGCGGATAATCAAGGAGTCGAGAGAGTTGACCTTGAAAACAGGCTCAATAGACTTGGATGCGACATTGTTACAAAGGAGCATTTACCCATTTTAGAGAGCGCAGAAAAACTCCAGGCTAAAAAGAAAAACCTGGAAGAGTATAAATTTACATCCAACGAGGAAATGTTGGCAGTTATCGGGGCAAAGTAGGATCCGTTTTCGCTTTGTGCTTATAGGGAAACATCATGATGAAGCCAATGGCGATGAGAGCTAACCCTATCTCCATGCCGCGGGCTTGCCAGACTCCAAAAACTGGTACACCGGGCAGCGGGTGAGACCCGACCCCAAGCACATCAGCAAAACCAGAGAAAAGCGCGATCACATAGCCTGTGCTGACAATCCGCAATCCAATATCCGCGGATATGGTGAGCTGAGTTTTCCGCCACAAAGCCCGAATTGCAGCGTATCCGCCGATGCAGATGATAGCTAATCCGATCAACATTACAGCAATCTGAATGAACCCCACAACCGGACTCCTGTCCATACCGAACCAGGAAGGTTTAGCGCCTACCAACATAATGAAAAAACCCAGGAGAACGGCTGCCATGGCAATTCTGACTCTTACCCTGGGAATTGGGTAAACAGGTAATTTGATATCTGAGGGGTTTATAGCCGTTTCGACGTTTTTTTTCACTTCACTCATCTTGGCAGCATTGTCTCCAGATGTTTATTCCAATTTTTCCAGAAGATATTTTCAATATCATTATCATTGTAACCCCGTTCTTTTAATGCGGGAGCTAATTTTGGGAAATCCTGGATTGTGGAAAATTCCATAGGAATATTAGGATAACCAAATCCTCCATCAAGGTCGGATCCAATCCCCACATGAGTTGAATTGCCAGCCATCTGACAGTAATAATCAATTTGGTCAATGATATGGAGTATGGTTACAGTTCCCGGTGATGACTTGAGATCCCATACTGGCGATAGGAACTTATTATAGGGGACAATGCCGACCACTCCTTCGCGCTCAAACAATAAACGGATGGTTTGGTCAGAGAGGTGCCGTTCAGGGGGACGACCCTTTAAGAGTGCGCGGGCATTAGAGTGACTTGCCAGCACAGGTCCTTTAAAGTGGTCAAGCGCTGTTAGAGCAGCCGACTCACTCATATGGCTGATGTCCATTGGCATATTAAGAGAAGCAAGGGTATCCAATAATTCATAACCTTCTTTATCAAAAGGTCGGATTTCCTTTGAGCCGCCGCAATAACGCATTCCTGCCCATACCGGTCCTACCTGGCGTAATCCTAACTCGTAAAATTCCTCAAGTTCGGACATCGATTGAAGACCTTCTGCGCCTTCCATATGGAGCAATAACCCCACAGGATTTGATTTTCCTTCATCTGTTTTTTGCCAAGTGGTCAATACACGACGCAGCCCCCCTTGATTCAGGATCAATGAGAATTTATCAGGATGCTCGTCCACCAGGCGATGATAGTAAGCAAATTGCTGGTGGGCTAGTCGGGAGGCTTCCTTTGGAGTTCTGAAAGATAATGTATCCCAAGCACCACTACTATACTTCGCGGGAGGATTCCATATTGTGGCAAAGATCACGGCCACTTTTCCTGCCTGGTATTCAGGCCATCCGACAGTCGCTTCACCTTCATTTCTTACAGGAATTTCAGTGCCAGTTTCCAACCTGCGGATTTCAAATGCAGATTTGCAGATATCCCGGTTAAAAGTAAGGGCATTGAAAGCGATATCCTGATGTGCGTCGATTAGAATTGGCATATTTTACCGATGAAAAAAGAGCGCTCCAGAAGTGGCGCGCTCTAATTTTGTCTTTTTCTTTACTTTTCGGGTTCGGTTTCAGGAGTGTCGGATTCCTTGTCATCTCCTGAGAGGATCCCTTCCAGGCTTTGCCAATCCATATCGGCATATGCCATGGAATCAACCCGGCGCAGGCTCAATCCGATGCGGTGGTTCGCATTGTCAATCTTGAGGACCCGAAGGGTGTAGGTATCTCCTTCTTTCAGTACTTCACGTGGATGCTCAATGCGTTTTTCACTGATCTCAGAAATGTGAATCAAGCCTTCAATATCCTCGTTCAACCGGGCGAACGCGCCAAACTTGGTAAGGCGGGTAATAGTGCCCTCAACAAGCTGTCCTTCCTGGAATGTTGCAGCTTTTTTATCCCATGGATCGGAGAGAAGCTGGCGAATTGAAAGTCCAATTCGGCGTTTTTCGCGGTCTATGGCAATTACCTTGACCTTGACTTCCTGACCGACTTTGAGAACCTCACTGGGATGCTGAACCCGATCCCATGAGATCTCAGAGAGGTGAACCAATCCATCAGCACCGTTGATGTTAACAAAAACGCCAAAATCAGCCAGGCTTGTAACCCGACCGGTGAATACCTGTCCTTCTTTTAACTCATCGATCACACGATCCTTAACAGAATCGCGGGATTCAGAGGAAGCCTGGCGTTCAGAAAGAATGAGCCGGCGGCGTTCGCGGTCCACTTCGATGACAACCACATCGATTTCCTGTCCGATCATTTTGCTCCAGCGCTGTTCCGGGGTATCTCCAGTCATACTGGATCGCCGGCTGAAACTGATCTGGGAAGATGGAACAAATCCGCGCAGTCCGCCAACCGGGACAATTAAGCCGCCTTTGTTGTAGCCGATGATAGAACTGTGGAAAGACTCTTTTTTGGAGACCATATTCTCTACGATCGCCCAGCCTTCTTCTTCACGGGCGCGCATGTAGGAGAGGACCAGGTTACCATTTGAGTCTTCCGGGTTGATCACATAAACGGGAATTTCCTGCCCAATTTTCAGGTTTGCCAGTTCGTCACTGGGGATCAGTTCATATTCCTTACCGGTGATGACGCCTTCCGATTTGGTACCTACACTGACCAGGATCTGACCAGGAGTTACACTCGCAACCACACCCTTGCGAATTTCACCCTGGTTGGGAAAGTCAATTGCCAATCCTTCTGACTCCAGCAGGGAGGCCATATTGTTGTCGACCTGATTATTTTCGGGATTAACACCTATTTCTTGATTGGCTTCGTTAGGGTCCATATGCTCTGTGTACTCCGACGGATTAGATTTGCCCATTAATGCATTATAAAATCTACTCGCAACGGGGAACATTGCGAAGGGCTTATAGATTTTTTATTATACATCATTAATCAATCAAAAAAACAAGTATGAAAACTGATTAATGGCGTTTTCGTTTCTTTTTGTTCTTTCCAGTATCGTTTTTCTGTACATTCGGCGTTATGGCTGCTGGCTGCGGATTGGTCACTTTTTCTGTGGCAGCTCCTGCGCGGCGGGGCTGGAAGAGAAACATCTTACTGATTACGCCAGCGCGGATGTCACTTAATAATTGTCTGAACATCCCGGCAGCCTCATTTTTGTATTGCACGAGAGGATCTCGTTGCGCAAAAGCTTCCATTCCAATGGAAACACGTAATGCATCCACCTTGGTGAGATATTCCACCCAATGTTCAGAGAAAACGCTCACAAGGATATGCCGGTAAATTTCATTCTGAATGCGTGTGCCGAGGGTTTTAGCCAGAATCTGTTGTTGTTCATCGGTTAACTCATCTGGCTGTTTGGGTTCAATTCTTGAGAACTCATCAACACCAAGAACATCCTTAAGCATCACCTTGAGTTTGCCATCCAGCTGTGTTAATGAAACCCCAGCCAGACGGAACCTGTCAAACTCGATCCTACCCCATACTTCCTCCAGGTTACCCCGGATTTCCTCCAGGTGTTCCAGGATTCCTGCTGTGATCTCCTTAACCGGAGAGTCCTGGAGTTGCCTGGCAGCAGGAAAAATGTAATTAAGGATGCGCACATTTTTCATTACTCTTTGATGAGTGCGCGGGTCAATGGCCATTCGAGTGCCTGTAGACATTGCGATCATCAAATCGGTGATCTTCGTTGGTAGATCTTTTGTTGTCTTTTGTTCTTTTGAAAGAACGTTATCGATATTTTGGCTGATCGGGCCGTTAGTGGCAAGAAGGTTATTCTCGCGGGACTCCAGTATATTTTCAACGGACTGGAACAGTCCTTCGATGATCTCATCCCAGTCAAGATCAATGAGTTGAACCGGGCGCATATTTACGCTCTCGTCGAGACGAATCTCGATCGCGTTAATCGTACGTGAAATAGCCAGCGATTTCACTGTTCGGTTAATCTGGTCAGCAATTGAGGCTCGGGCATCCTCATCCCCTGATGGGAGATTCCGTAGTTCATCGGTATTCAAACGAAGGGGTGTGCCCACCAATCCTGATATTTCTTCCAGGATTTCCTGCGGGCGGCGAATGGGTTGATTCTCTTCTCCGTCTCCAAGACCTAATCCCTCGAAATAGGTATCCAGTGCATCCAGACGTTCAGAGGTGACCTGCTTGGCAGTTTCCTCGGTTTTTTCGAGCAGACTACGGACACTCTTTAACAGGTGTTCACTTTCTGCCTCAAGACAATCCTTTGCAGTATCCAGAAGCTTATCTTTTAATACCTCTGTAGAGGGCTCTTGACCGATTTTCTCCAGGATGGAATTCTTTATCAGGCTGAGGGAGTAGGATGGAGAGCTAACGCCTTCCTGTTCGAAGACCATCGTTGGTTGTACCTGTTCAAGGTATGCCAGTAATTTCCAGGGTCCTTCTTCATCATCCAACGCTTTCGGAATGCGTTCCTGTAATTCGGTCCGCAGCAGTTCAATGACATCATCATGTAAGTCGGCTTTATTGAAAGCCCTGTCCCGTTCTGCGTAAATCCGGTTCCTTTGAGCGTTGAGCACATCATCATATTCAAGGAGGTGCTTGCGGATGTCAAAATTGTTCCCTTCGACGCGCTCCTGAGCTTGTTCGACCATACGTCCCAATAATCCGCTTTCAATGGGCAGACTGGGATCCACCTTCAGGCGACCCATCAGGGCTTCCATTTGTACGCCGCCGAACAACCGCATCAACTCATCCTCAAGTGAGAGGTAGAACCGGGATGATCCGGGGTCACCCTGGCGGGCGGCGCGTCCCCGCAGTTGGTTGTCAATCCGGCGGGCTTCGTGCCGTTCAGACCCGATCACATGTAATCCACCCAGTTCCCGGACTTTGGCCATATCCTCAAAAAGCTCAAAGAAGATGTGCACAGACTCTTCATAGATCCCGATCTGATCTTTATCGAGAGTTTTCAATACTTCAAGCCGCTTGTCATTCGACATCCCGTAAGGGTCTGGTTGGTGAACTCTCTCTAGCACCCGGATGACATCAGCAATCACTTCTTCGCCCAATTCACCACCCAGCTTGATATCTACACCTCGCCCGGCCATGTTCGTGGCAATGGTTACGGCTCCAAAAGCCCCAGCCTGGGCGATGATTTGTGACTCCTCATCGTGTTTGCGAGCATTTAATACAGAGTGGGGGATCCCACCCTGTATAGCGGCTTGAACACGTTGAGCATGGGTTTCGTCCAATTTTAGTATTGCCAGCAGCCGTTTGAGATTCTCAGGTTCTTCGGGGTTGGTAGAGATCAGACCAGCCTGGCGGGCGACTGGGCGCATATCGCCGATATTTAATTCCGGAAGTGGTTTATTGAGAAATTGCAGTTCAGCAATTTCCTGTTCGAAAGTCTTGTCAAATTTTTCAAGCCATGCATCCCGGATGATGATCGTTTGAGCAAGTCTCCTCAGGGACTCGGCTCCTAAACGTAATGATAAACGTTCGGAGTGTTCCACGGACGTTGTACCGATCAGTTGAGGTCGTCCGATGGCAAAGTAGTGCAAGACCTCGCGCGTGATGGCGCGGATTTTGCCTTCTTCGGTACGGTAAACCATATCCGGAAAATCCTGCCTGCGCCAAAAGACAGGCTTCTTTTGATCATCATCGCGCCTGGAATAATACTGCACCGGGTACTTGTTTTCATCTTTGATATCCACGATCACCAAAGGTGAATTCTCGCGGGAGGCTACATATTCCAGGTTCATCGGGATGGGAAGAACCTCAAGCTTGTAGATTTTTGCAAACTCTTCGGCTTCCGTGAGGGCTGTGCCTGTCATGCCAGCCAGTTTATCGTACATACGAAAATAATTCTGGATGGTGATGGTGGCGTAGGTAACATTTTCCGGTTCGATCTTGACGCCTTCTTTTGCTTCAACTGCCTGATGCAAGCCTTCTGACCAGCGCCGTCCTGGCATTAATCGCCCTGTGAACTCATCAACAATAATGACCTTACCACCCTGGACGATGTAATCCTTATTGCGCCGGAACAAGTGCTGTGCCCTCAGTGCCTGTTCCAGGAAACCCTGCAATTGTGCCTGGTGCGGATTGATATCTTCAGGACGGTCGAGATCCCTTAGAGGTTCTCCGAGGATCTCGGAAACGTGGATTTCTCCAGCTTCAGTAAGCGTAACCTGGCGTTCTTTTTCATTGACTTCGTAATCTTCCGGCGTGAGACCGCGGACTACTAGAGACATTTGCTGGTAACCAGCGGAATTATCTGCCGAGGGACCTGAAATGATTAGCGGCGTTCGTGCCTCATCAATAAGAATGTTATCGACCTCGTCGACGATGGCATAATAGTGCCCCCGTTGAACGCGTTCTGCCAGCGACATCGTCAGATTATCTCTCAAGTAATCAAAACCAAACTCACTGTTCGTGCCATAAACGATATCTGCCTGATATGCTTCAGCACGGTCAACCAATGCGAGTTGATGCAGATCCTCTCGGGCATTCGGCTTTTCCAGATCCACCAGGAACGCCTTCTTGCCATTCTCTGTCCGGTTTGCCATCTGAAGCACGCCGACACTCATCCCGAGCGCATGGTAAACAGGGTACATCCAGCGGGCATCGCGCCGCGCCAGGTAATCGTTCACCGTCACCACATGCACGCCGCGTCCTGTCAAAGCATTCAGGTAGACCGGCAATGTGGCGACAAGGGTTTTCCCTTCCCCGGTGCGCATTTCAGCAATTTTTCCGTTATGAAGGGTCATTCCACCGATCATCTGGATATCATAGTGACGTAACCCAATAGTGCGTTTACTGGCTTCACGCACTGCGGCAAAGGCTTCCGGAAGGAGATCGGTCAGAGTCTGACCATCCTCCAGGCGCTGCCGAAACTCAACAGTCTTTGCGGCTAATTCCTGGTTGTCTAAGGCTTCGTAAGGAGATTCGTACTTGTTGATCTCATCAACAACAAGAGAAAGACTCTCAATTTCCTTTTTATGCGGGTCTCCCCCAAACACACGTGCGATCTTCTGTAAAACCATAATCACCTCTTATTTTCAAGAGGTGATTATAGCATAGGGGTTTTTGTGTCTGGAAATGCTTACAAGCCGGAACCGTAATTTTGCATGATATTTTGGAAAATATCCTGGAAACTTGAACCAAGGGCAGCTCCAAAGATTAAACCAAGAATAACGAACAAACAGGAAATGGCGATGCTGATGAGCAAGTTAGCCACAAAGAAGTGGCCCCAAACTGCAAAAGCGCGTGAGAGAAAATTCGGCGAGAGCAGCTTAATATTGGGTATGTTTCCAGGCTGTCTCACAGCGGCTTGTGCTTCAAGTTGTTGAACACGCGCAACTAAATTGGCGATATCCTGATCAGTGTACATAGAGCCTCCCGGGGTAGTTGAATGATATCAATATTATCCATTCAAAAGAGAAAAAAACAAGCAGCTAAATGTGGATTGCCTTTCCTTCAGCAGCTTCGGAAGCTTCCATGAGCGCTTCGCTCAAGGTGGGGTGGGCATGAATATTGGATGCGATAAGGTCAACAGTAAGGTTGTTTACCTGAGCCAGGGTCAATTCAGGAAGCAGTTCCGATACTTCAGGTCCAACCAGGTGTGCGCCTAACAGGTGTTTATTTTCTTCGTCGATGATCACTTTTGCAAAACCAGCATAATCACCCAAACCTAAGGCTTTACCATTCGCTTGAAAAGGGAATTTTCCGATCTTGATTTCTTTGCCGGTTTCACGTGCCTGGGCTTCCGTATAACCGAAACTGGCGACCTGGGGATGGCAGTATGTGGCGCGGGGTACCATTACATAATCGATTTCTTCTATGGGCTTTCCGGCAATGGCTTCGGCACATTGAATGCCCTGTTTTGAGGCTACATGCGCCAGCATGAATTTTCCGGTAACATCTCCAATGGCGCGAATTCCAAGTACATTTGTGGCATAAGCATCGTCGATCTTGATGAACTTGCGTTCAGTCAATTCGACCCCTACCTCCTCAAGTCCAAGATCGAGAGAATTCGGCTTGAATCCAGTGGCTACCAGCACCTGCTCAGCTTCCAGTTCAGCAAGTCCTTCCGAATTTTCAATGATTACCTTCACCCCCGCGGGTGTTGGTTTGACAGATTTTACGCGAGTATCTACATGGATCTTAACGCCACGTTTCGAAAAGGCTTTTGCCAGTTCAGCGCTTACTTCTGCATCTTCCATAGGAGCAATAGTGGGGAGCATTTCCACGAGGGTGACCTGTGAGCCATAGGCGCTCCACACCGTGGCAAATTCAAGACCGATAGCTCCGGCACCGATGATCACCACCGAAGCCGGTAATTTTTCCTGCAGGATGGCTTCGCGATAGGTGAGTATGTTCTCTCCATCGATTGTGACCCCCGGGATCACTGCCGGTCTTGCGCCTGTGGCAATGATGATGTTCGCAGATTGAAGGTCTCGATTTGTTCCATCTGGTTGCTTAACCTGAATGGTTGAACTTCCAGTCAACCTGGCAGTCCCCATGATCACCGTAACGTTGTTTTTTTTCATCAGGAAGCCAACCCCGCGGGTTAAACGGTCTGAAACCTGCCGGCTTCTCTTTACTGCGGTAGAAAAATCCAGTTTCAGATTGTCGCATGAAAATCCAAAATCGCGGCCCCGTTCACGCAGTGTGTGCGCCACATCTGCGTTCTTGAGCAGTGCTTTGGAGGGAACGCAACCTACGTTGAGGCACACACCACCTAGCCACTCTTTTTCAACGATGGCAACAGTAAAACCTAATTGTGCAGAACGAATTGCTGCAACATAACCACCCGGTCCAGCCCCGATTACCACCACATCGAAAGTTTCCATAAACCCTCTTTTCTCAATATTGGTTTTGATTATACCCAATCCTCAAACCTAAAAATTAGTACAATCAGGGTATCTTGATTCCGAGGTTTTAATGGACAAACACGCTCGCATCACCAGTGGTTACTGGGCTCAGAAACAGCAATTAAATACCGCCAGGGCGATTTTCCACCAATGGGAAATGCTGGAATCGACCAGATGTATCGACAATTTCAGGATCACAGCCGGGATGAAGGAAGGTTTTCGCGAAGGCTTCTTTTTTTCCGATTCGGACGCATATAAATGGCTGGATGCCGCTTCGCGCATTCTAGCTATCAATCCTGATCCAAAATTGACCTATCTTGTTGAAGGTTTTATTTCCATCCTTGAGAAGGCCCAGGATGATGATGGTTATCTCTATACCTATAACCAGATCCATTTTGGGAATTCCCGCTGGCAAAGCCTGCAGATTGAACATGAGTTTTACTGCATTGGGCACCTGATCGAGGCTGGTATTTCTAATTTTCAGGCGACAGGCAAGGATCGGCTTTTCAATATTGCTAAGAAAGCCGCCAATCTTCTTGTGGAAAGATTTTGGGAAGCTCCACCCAAATATACGGATGGACATGAAGAAATCGAGATCGCTCTTATAAAAATGAGCCGTCAGACAGGGCTCTCGCGCTATCGTGATCTGGCCAAACGCTTTCTCGAACGCAGAGGCCGAATTTCTGTCTACCCGGCACGCTTCCTATGGGATACGCTGTGGAGCGCAGGAAAAATGAGAACGGTTGCTGCGTTGCGAAAGCAATATTACCAGAGACAACCAGAAGAATGCTTCCACCTGCCAGCGCACAACAAGCACCTGATTCCCCGAGACATGCCATTGCGGCTCATCGGACAAACACTTTCGGGCCAGTATTGTCAGCAACACCAACCACTCCAAGTCCAGGAGGTGCCTGTTGGTCATGCGGTTCGTTTTGCCTACCTAAATACAGCTGCAGCAATGCTGGCCAGTGATGAAGGTGATGACTCAGACCTGCCGCGAATGGTTCGCTTATGGCAGCACATGGTCAATCGGCGCATGTCTGTTTCAGGCGGGATTGGTTCTTTACCATTAACGGAAGGTTTCGGTCGGGATTTTGAGATGGATCCCGAAGTGGTTTACAACGAAACCTGCGCGGCGCTGGGATGCATGTTGTGGAATCACGAAATGGCTTTGGCGACCGGGTCCCCCGAATTTGATGACTTGTTCGAATGGCAGTTATTCAATGCTGCCTCCGTTGGGATCGGGCAGGATGGCTGTTCTTATTTTTATAATAATCCCCTTATCACAAAGGGAGGGTATCTGCGGGAGTCCTGGTATGACATTCCCTGTTGCCCATCCAATTTATCAAGAATATGGGCTTCACTCGCTGATTATGCGGTCACCCGGAGAAAAAATGAGATCATAATTCACCAATACTTTGGTTGTGAGATCGTTCTTGATTCAGCCGAAAAGAATAAAATTCGCATCGATTCTCAGCTGCCAATGGATGGAACGATTAATATCCACTTTGAAATGGAAAACCCAAACCGGATTTTAGTGAAAATGAGAAAACCGATTTGGGCTCAGAAATATTCCATACACTTAAATGGCAAACCAATTTCTGTCGCAGAGGTTCAATCTGGCTATCAGGGGGAGTCGGCATGCGGGTTGGATTTCACTGCTTCAAGTTGGCTGATCCTGGAAAGGGAGTTTTCATCGGGGGACCTTCTTGAACTCGATTTTGACATGCCCATCCGATTATTACGGCAGGACAAGCGGATTCCTAAATGCGGAGGACTAGTCGCAATCTCCAGGGGACCGGTGCTTTATTGCCGAGAAGCAATCGATAACCCCGGTGATTTTGAGGGTCAGGTTCTCGATCCATCATCTCTTGTGGTGGATTTCAATGCTAGGGTTGGTGATTTCCCCGTATTGCGTGGATCAACCCCCTCAGGTGAGGTTATCAAATTCACTCCATATTTCTATTGGGGGAACCGGGGAGAAACGGCCATGTCGGTTTTTATCAGGGACCAGTTATAATTAGCGCGCACCGTAGAGAGGGTATCGTGCCAGAACCAAAACTATCCGTTGTCATGCCTGTATACAACGAAAGCCGCACGCTAGGGGAAGTGCTTCGCTTGGTATTCACCTCGGTTACCGATATTTTCGAGCTTGTGGCGGTTGACGATGGCTCAAGGGACAACAGCCGAGAAATTCTTCGCGAGTATGCAAAAAATGAACCCCGGTTGAAGGTCATTTTCCACCAGGTTAATGGTGGAAAAACAGCTGCTTTACGAACAGGGATTGCGGCCACCTCTGGTAATGTTGTGATCATCCAGGACGCCGATCTTGAGTACGACCCGGCGGATATCAATAAGCTACTTCAGGTGTTTCGTCAACAGGATATTGATGCAGTTTATGGCTCGCGTTTTATGAACCGGGGATTACAGGGTTCGCATTATACGCAGCATTATATTGCCAATCGTATGTTAACCTTTCTGTCTAATCTGATGAACAGTCTCAGATTGTCCGATGTTGAAACCTGTTACAAAGCGATAAAAGGAGACCTGATCCGGGCAATGCCGATCAACTCGAAGCGCTTTGGATTCGAGGTTGAAGTGACCGCGTATCTTGCCAGAAATAGAAGCAGGATCGTTGAGGTGCCAGTAAGTTATGCCGGACGATCTTATGGCGAAGGAAAAAAAATCGGGTTCAAAGACGGCTTGATGGCGATTTGGTATATTTTCAAATACAACCTTAGGAGAAATTATCTACCCTAATCTTCGGTGTTTTCCAGATTTCTGAATCCTTGCCTGAAATCCAAACCTCTCATGATTACGTTATTATTGCCAGTGATGGCACATGGAAACGCGCTATACCAACAGGAGTCATACTCTGCTTGGCAGAGAATGGTAAAGTTGCCAAATTTGCATGGAACTGTCGACCAACTTGGATATTCTTTTGGAAGAACAAGCCTATTTTTTATAGATGAAAGATTATAAGTTGATCTTGAAGTAGCGATTATTCCGATCAGTAACAACGGCAAAACAGCAAATTTGATTATTGATTGTAACCATTGGACCTCATAAATTAGGAAATTGATAAACAGAGATAGTTCTAGAATAACTACTCCGAGTAAAAAGCCGTATCCGAATCTAAATGTCGGAGCCGCAAGGAACCAAAAAATTACGCCAAAAATTGATAAGGTGAATGGTAACAGAAATGGTTTTTGAGAATAAAGAAATAGCCGCCATTTCTTCACGGGAATCAGAATTATTGTCAATACTAGTGAAAAAATAATTGTAAACAGGATCGCTTTATGTCGTGGGATCAAATTTCCAAACCAGATAGGAATCCATTGTGACGGGGTCATTTTATAGAATTCACCTTGATCAATGTAAGGTAATATCGCGAACCAATGAATCGTTTTTGTATCTTCTGCCAACCAATAAGATGGAACACGCCAGTTGAATTTGAAGATATCGATTTGTGGACCTGGATATACTAGAAAACCAGACAGGATCAGGTTTCTTATTATGAATGGGACTAGTACCAAGAATAAGCATGTGGTTAATCCAAATAATAGCCGTGGTCGTTTATTTTTCAAGGCCAAATAAAAGATAGGCAGTGCAGAAAACAAAATTGGAAAAGCACTGATCTTGATAGTAACGCAAAACGTAGCCATGATGGCGATGATTAAATAATCTGATGAGATCTCTTTTTCTTTCCGCTCCAATAATTGAATAATTTCTGCGAGTATAACCCATTCTATTACTGTAGCTGGTGCATCCGTTCCTGGTGAAGATGTTTGATCAAGGATGAAAACAAAAATTGAAATTAGAAAGCCAATTTTTATTAAATCACTGAATCGGGAACTTTTCATAATTACGTTCTTAATCCCGGAGGCAAAATAAAAACACGCTATTAAGACGAGAAAACCAGTCATAAAATGTAATGAGGATAATCCGGTGAAGGAAAAGCTAAAAACTGCATTTAATAACAACCAACTGGAGTTGTACCCTAACCTCGCATGAAGATTTGCCAGACCTGGAATTACTGGGTATTCTTCAATCCAATGAATGGCTTGTGCGTGGTATATGCCAGTATCTGGATTTGAAGGCACTAACGATGTGGCGTTTAGGACTAGTATGCAGATAATGAATGACATAAGAAGTGTTATTAAATCCACGGTTGTTAATTTCCGAGATTCAACATTCAAGAATGATCGAAGTGATTTGGAAAAAAGCATACTAGTGATTGCACCAATAATTAGCACCATCTGAAATTCCCAATTTATCCGGAAGAACAACGAAAAAAAACCTGCAAACGTCGAGATTGTAGTAAGCCCCAATAATTCGATGATAATGAATTTTTGGTTATGGACTCCCAATTGTTTTTCAATTATCAGGTTGGTTACAGATCCAAAAATAAAAGATAAAAACAAGACATATACCATTGCCAATCCAATTACAATCATTGGTTCCTCACAATCGCATCGGTCATCTTTGCCAGCCGAACCACCTGCGGGATATCATGCACGCGCAGGATATCTGCACCTCGGGTAATACCGACCGCACAGACCGCCAGAGTCCCTTCAAGTCTTTTGGAAGGCGGCAGGTCTAGTGTATAGCCGATAAAGGATTTGCGCGAGGGACCCAAAAGTATCGGGAACCCCAGGTATTTGATCTCATCCAGTCTATTCACAATTTCAAGGTTTTGCTCAACCGTTTTGCCAAAACCGATGCCCGGATCCAGGATGATATTGTCATCGGATACCCCCGCTCCCCTGGCAATCATCACACTTGCCATAAGTTCTCGTTTGATATCTTCGAGTAAATTCTCATAAGGCACGCCAATATATCGCCCACCAAGCCTTTCCTGTAATGCCACCTGGTTGGGTTTACTGCGGTTATGCATCAGAATAACCGGCACATCAGCGGTGGCGGCTACGGCAGCCAATTGATCATCCGCCTGCAACCCCCACACATCATTGATCCAGTCAGCGCCGGAATCCAGAGCGGCTTTCGCAACCTGCGCCTTGTAGGTGTCCACGGATAGGATTGTGTTGACGCCGTTGCCGCGTAGTGCCTTGATCACCGGTAGTATCCTTGCCATTTCTTCCGTTGAAGCAACTCCCTGCGCACCGGGGCGGGTGCTTTCTCCGCCAATATCAAGGATGTCTACGCCGGCTTCGATAAATTCTTCAGCCTGGTTGAGGGCTGCCCTGATTGGATCCTTCTCAACCATCAAACCGTCACCTGAAAAGGAATCAGGGGTGATATTGAGTATCCCCATAATGTACGTACGCTTGCCAAAATCCAATCTTTTTTCCATATTAATCAGACCTATTATTACAGTTTCATGATCCCAGACTGATCCGCTGTCTCAAGCCACTGAGATACTTTTCTACCTGTTCCCGGGATGACCAGGCCAGGGGAAATTTCAGACAACGGAAGGAGAACAAAGGTGCGTTCGCACATGCGGGGATGGGGAATGGTCAGGCGGGAATGCTGTATCTGCAAATCATCAAAGATCAGGATATCGAGGTCTATTATCCGGGGACCGAACCGGATGGCTTTCTCCCGTCCCATTTTTTCCTCAATTCCTTTGAGAAAAGCAAGCAAGCGAAAGGGCGTAAGAGGTGTTGAACCCTGGATGACTTGATTAAGAAATGGGGGTTGGTCAAGTACCCCCCAGGGCGGAGTCTCATAGACGGAGGATTTCTTCAGGATTGCTATTGATTCAGCCATAAAGATCAATGCCGTCTGCAGGTTGCGTGCGCGATCTCCGATATTTGATCCTAAAGCAATATAAATTTGGTGAAGACTGGATTTACCTGTCATCGTCGATCTATTCCCCGCGCATTGCATTGATCAGATCAGCCAGTAAGCCATAGGCAGTTGTTTCAGGTCCGGGATTGTTTTCAAGAATCCCCAACCCCGGCAGAGTATCCATTTCAAACTGAACGAAAGAACTGGTGCCATTAACGCAGTAAAGGGGGCTAGAGGGCGGGATCCTCTGCGGAGCGACTTTTGCAGTAACAGCGTCGCCTGCCTTTTTACATGTGCAGACCAGTTTCCAGCGTTCACCGGCTTGCATGGCTGATGAGATCATTTCCATTGAGATATTTCTTATACCGGCACGGTCAATCTGGTCGGGTTTGAGTGGGACGCCCATCAGCACCGTAGATAATGCGCTTACTTTTATGGCAGCATCCCACCCGTCGATATCCGCGCTTGGATCAGTCTCTGTTATCCCGATCGATTTTCCGTATTCAACCGCTTCATCGAACGACCTTCCCTGCTCCATCAATTCCAAAAGTAGATTGGTACAGGAATTGAGAATCCCGTAAAAGCCTCTCAATTCCACGGCAGGAAGCGGACCCCGGAATAAGGAGAATATGGGAGCGCCATCCATCACCGCAGATTCAAACAGGAATCGTCGACCCTGTTTTTTTGCGAGCGTTGATAGTGACTGGAAATGGTGAACCACCGGTCCTTTGTTTGCAGTAATTGCATGCATGCCGCATTCAAGGGCAGTCTTCAAATGGTCCCCTGCAGGCTGGCCGGTATGGTGATTGACAGGTGAATTCTCAAACATCACCTGGGCTTTGCATTTGCGGATGAAATCGACGCCATTGTCAGGTTTGGGAATCCTGGTCAGAATATCCAGCGAATGCCCAACCTCGAGCAATTGGATGGCTTTAAACCCATCTATTCCCTCGGAGTCAATCGCCATTCCATGTGACCCTGTGGCAATCCCGGTGATCACCGTCTCAAAACCGAATTGCTCTCTCATCAAGGGCTTCTTATCCTCAAGCAGGCGTACCAGCGCTTTACCTACATTCCCAAAACCTACCAGACAAACTGGAATCGTTTTCATTTACTCGCCACCAGTGATATTTTATTTCCTGTCCAGGACGCCTGTTGAACCAGGGGAGGCTCATCAGAAAAGCAGGGCAGCATCTTCTTGAATTCAACGGCATTCCCGGTTGTGATAAAGGATACGGCTGCTCGATCATCCGTTTTCGGAAGCCATTCATGAGCGTCCAATAAGCGTTGCACCTGGCGCGCAACTGCCGGGGCAGGATCGATGACTTTAACCTCAGGACCAGTGATCTCCTCGATCAAAGGAATAACGAAAGGATAATGAGTGCATCCCATAACAACCGTGTCAACTCCCCGGTCGAGCATGGGCTCAAGAGCTTTGCGTAATATCCTTTCAGTCTCGATTCCAGAGAAGTTGCCCTTTTCAATTTCTGCAACTAAGCCAGGGCAATGATCCTGCAGGATGGATACTCCATGAGCAAAACGCTCGACGACTGAATTGTACATTTCACCTTGAAATGTTGCGTAGGTTGCCAGAACCCCCACCACTTTTGAGTGGGTCTGTTCTGCCGCGGGTTTAACTGCCGGTTCCATTCCTACGAATGGGATTTGGGGAAATTCTTCACGAAGGCTTTTCAACGCAGCCACAGAGGCCGTGTTGCACGCAACCACGATCAGTTTTGCCCCCTGCGAAAGCAAAAACCCAGTCACAGCCTGGCTGAATTGACGAACCTCTTCCAGAGTGCGGGTGCCATAAGGCACATGATACTGATCTGCCAGGTAGAGTACAGGTGTAGCCGGCAGCAGGTTGCGGATGGCACGTAAAACTGATAAACCGCCAACCCCTGAATCAAAGACGCCAATCGGAATACTCTCGGAATTATTCACAGAAAATCCTCATATTACCGGCAGGATTCTACAAATGCTTCGAACAAGGCTTTATGAGACTGCAAATGCTGCAAGTTTTCAGGGTGCCACTGCACCCCAATCACGGGTTTTTCTGTGCCTGGCAATTCCACTGCTTCAATTAGCCCATCCCATGCCCGGGCTGTTACCACCAATCTTTCCGCTGGGCTCTTAATCGCCTGGTGATGAAAACTGTTTACCAAAATTTCCTCTTCCCTGATAATCCGGGCAAGAAGATTTTTCTTCTCAATTTTGACGGTATGAGCCAGGTATTGCCGGCCTGCTTCAGCTGGAGTCGCATGCTGGATGCTTGTTTTATATTGCGAAGGTATATCGGTGATGAGCGCTCCGCCAAGGGCGACATTTAAAACCTGGATGCCCCTGCAGATTCCGAATAACGGCCACCCGCTTTCAACCGCAAGTTTTGCCAGGGTGATCTCGAGTCGATCTCGTTGCGGCGAGGGTATTCCGATAGCCGGATTTGCTTCACCGGAAAAAAGGAGGATATCCACATCTCCGCCGCCGGATAAAAGGAGCCCATCGTATTCCTCCCTGAGAGAGGTATATGAGTTTTCTGGAATATCTCTGGGGATAAGCCTTGCAGTTCCGCCAGCGGCTACGATGGCTGCGGCATATGCGGATATCGGATTTCCTTCTAATTCATTACTTGTGAAATTGGTTGTAATTGCGATGACCGGTCTCTTCATGCTTCCTCAGTGAAGGTATAGGTAAACAAAAAGGGCGCAACCATTTGCCGGGTTGCACCCTGATGATATCACTTTTGTGAATCCTAGTTGAATTTTTGTTTCAAACGTGCACTCTTGCCAGAACGGTCCCGCAGGAAGTATAAGCGGGAGCGGCGGACTTTACCGTGCCGTTCAACAACCACTTTATCAATCCGGGGGGAGCGCAGCAGGAAAGTACGTTCGACACCAATACCATTGGCTGCCATGCGGCGGACGGTGAAAGTGGAGTCATTTCCGCGGTTGTGCATGTAAAGGACAACACCTTTGAACTCCTGAATACGTTCGCGGTTGCCTTCCTTGATCTTTACATGAACACTGACCGAATCGCCACTGCGAAGTTCGGGAATGTTCGGATTGACCGGAGTATCGTATGCTTTAATCAAATCGCTCATTTTTCTACCCTTGCTACTAGTTTTCTTGCCGTCCAAGCGGCGCGAAGGAAAATTATATCACGTTTTGTTAAAGGGGCAAGCCTTAACCAGTAGCAATCTTTTCAGTAAGGATTAGTGGTATTTGATACAATACTTAATAGGATTAATTATAGATTCGGGAAGAAAAAACCATGAAGTATATCGCGATCGATATCGGGGGCACCCAGTTACGTGCTGCTTTATACCCTGAAGAAGGACTTGAGCCGATTACGTTGCGGAGTATTGCTACTCATCAGGGGAACGAAAAACCTGAAGACCGGCTTGGGGATCTGGTTGAGTCGATCTGGCCGCATGACGATTCGATTCGATGTATCGCTGCGGGCGTAGCCGGGCCGGTAAATCCACGGACTGGCATTGTTTACCATGCACCTAACATCAGCGGCTGGACGGATTTCCCCCTGGGTCCAATCCTTTCGTCAAGGTTTAAAACGGAAACCCGGTTGGGGAATGATGCGAACCTGGCGGGACTTGGCGAATGGAAACACGGCGCTGGAATCGGGCACCATGACCTGATCTACCTGACCATTAGTACCGGAATTGGCGGTGGGATCATTATTGACGACAAAATGCTGGTCGGTCCGCATGGAATTGCAGCAGAAGTTGGTCATATCACGGTCCTCCCTGGAGGACCTTTATGTGGCTGTGGAAAACGGGGACATTTGGAAGCGTTATCCTCCGGCACAGGGATCGCAAATTATGTGAAAAGCCAGATTTCCGATGGACGAGAAAGTATCCTCACATCCTCGGTACAAACAATTTCGGCGCGTGAAGTTACACAGGCAGCCCAGCAAGGTGATGAACTTTCACTTGAGGCATTCGAGCGGGCAGGACGATTCCTCGGGCAAGCCATTGCAGATATGCTATTGATTTTTGAACCGACGATCGTTGTGATGGGAGGTGGGGTAACCAAGGCCGGGGATTTATTGATGAATCCGCTTAAAAAAGCACTAGAGACTGGGGTATTCACCCCGGAATATCTTAAGCACCTGGAAATAGCCTTTGCCAAACTTGGAGATCGGGTAGGATTGGTCGGTGCTCTTACCCTTGCCCGTTCATAACCGTAAATTTTTCCTATTGATCGAGCAAGTGGAGCGTTTCATTTACGAGAGGAAGTATTTTTTCTTGTACCCCTTCTTCTGAGATCACTGTTCTAATGTTTTCATAGAGTGCCCAGTATTCAACATGTTCTAGTTTCTGACCGGGGTTAAGCGTTGTTAACCCTCCGAGAGATTCAAGTTCCAAAAAGCGATTGTTTGTGAAGAATTCAAAATGGCTGCCGAAATCCGGATAGGTTGCTTCCGGATTGTATTTAGATATTTTAATGAAAAGAGTTCCATTGTTTAAATATGCAGCCCAATCCTGTCCGCTGTGAACACCAATTTTTTGCGGGGTTTCCATCCGATCATCCTGGCGCAGGAAAAGGTATTGCTCTCCCCATCCCCAGCGTGGATCTGTGATGTCCGTGTATCCCCAGAGCGCCATGGATTGTGTAGGGGTTAGTTGAGCAGAATGTGATACCTTGGCTGGCATCGGGATGATTGCAGTTCCGCCGGGGTGCATCATGCTCAATCCCCACAGAGCAAGAGTAAGGGGTGTATCCCCTTTGTTTTCGAGCAGGTGGCTGATCTTTACGGAATTCTCACTTCGATAATTTTCGATGAAAAGTGTTTTTTGAATACCAGCAGGCTCCCGCGGCGCGATTGCCACCAGTTGATCGTTATTGGTTTGCACAAAAACTGGCGAATTATCAAGCGCATAGCTGCGGGTCTTATCTTCTGGAGCGGTCCAAAATCGGTGTCCACCATAGAAATGATAGTCATTACCGCCAGTGGACCCTGCTTCTTCATCAATCTCAAAAAATTCATTATCATCGCCAGGTGAACCAAAGAAAATCACCCTTGGTCCAACATCTGAAGTGACGATCATTTTTATTTTCCGGTTATCCCAGCAAAAACAATTCTTCCATCCCCGGTACTCAACTTCATTCCAATTTGTCATTTTTTCACTCGATTTGTTACATCGAATTATACACATCTATGCAGCTCAACGGACCTCTTTATGAAGTATGATTGTACAAAGATTTCCTGCTCAGGAGATGGGCTATGAAAAAATTAATTTTATATGCCAGTATGGTATTGGTATTATTGATAACAATTTTTGGTCAGCCTTTCCATGTCTCGGCTAATTTGAATGGTCAGGCTGCTCAAAACGTAAATATCTACCTGTTCTGGGGTGAAGGATGTCCGCATTGTGAAAAAGCCAGACCTTTCCTGGAATCAATAGCAGCCGGCAACCCCGACATCCATCTTTACCAATACGAAATTTACAACAGCGATTCCAATCTCGAGATGCTGATGACGGTTTCAAAGGGATTTGGTTTTAAGGCTACAAAAGTACCGACGATTTTTATCGGTAATCAGTACTGGGAAGGCTTTTCAGACGGTATTCAGAGGGAAATTCAGGAATCAGTGGACGTTTGCCTTATAAGCGGTTGCGATGATCAGGTTTCCTCTATCCTGGCTGGAGAACAGAATCAAGTTTCTGAAAAGAAAAGCCTGCTCCCTCTTCTGATCCTAGTTATTTTTCCTTTACTAGCAGCTGGTTTTTTTGTTTATAAAAAACGGAACTCCGGAAAACCGTAAGGTAATGACAGGTCTTGTGTAACGGAATGGAAAAAAAGCCGCATACAAATTCTAAGTGCCTTGATAAATGTCACTGATTTGATGTTCACAATTTACTTGACTTTTATCTATTGAAAAATGCATAATATTCTTATTGGTGACTCTTAGAAGAGTCAGCAAATTTTATAGAGGAGAAGAAGCTAATGAAAAAGTCAAGTTTGCTAGTAGTATCCTTGCTCTTGTTGGCCATGTTTGTTTTATCAGCATGCCAGCCAAAACCCGTAGCCACTGAAGCCCCTGTGGCAACAGAAGCTCCCGTTGTGGAAACTGAAGCCCCAACAGAAGCCCCGACGGAACTCGTGATCACAGACACCGAATTGAATGTGCTCTGTGTGCCACAAGAAGAGTGGTGTCAGGGTATGAAACAGGAGTTTGAAGCTAAATACCCGATGATTACTGTGAATTACATCAGAATGTCATCAGGCGAAGCAGTGGCAAAACTCCAGGCTGAAAAAGATGCCCCTACCTTTGATATCATGTGGGGTGGTCCGATCGATGGTTATGTTGCGGCGAAGGAATCTGGCGTCCTTGAGCAATACGAATCTCCCAACCTCGTTAATATCATCAATCCTGATTTAATGATGGACCCAGATCACTATTGGGTGGGTGTTTATGTTGGCTCTTTGGGTTTTGCTACCAATACCAATTGGCTTGCAGCCCATCCCGATGCGAAAGCCCCCACTTCCTGGGATGATCTGTTGAAACCTGAGTTTACCGGACAGGTGATGGTTGCACACCCGTCATCCTCCGGTACCTCCTATACTGCGCTTGCCACTATTCTTCAGATGCGTGGCGAAGAAGCAGGCTGGGAATATATCAAGCAATATGCCGGACAGATCTCTCAATACACCAAATCTGGTGCCGCCCCTGCAAAATTCGTCGGTTTAGGGGAAGCTGCAGTTGCTATCGTCTTCTCTCACGATATTGTGAATGAGATTGACAACAACCAGATGCCGTTGGTTCTGACTTTCCCTGCTGAGGGGACTGGCTATGAGATCGGTGGAATGGCGATTGTTAAGGGCGCTACCAATATTCAGGCTGCTCACCTCTGGTACGATTGGGAGATTTCAGCCGAAGGGCAAGCCTTGGGAGCAAAATATCATGCTTACCAGGGTCCCACAGTCAACGGTGTTGAGCTTTCACACCCTGAACTCCTGGAAGTAAATCTAATTGATTATGATTTCCAGTGGGCTGGATCTAACAAAAAAGCAATCGTAGAGAAATTCACCAACGAGATCGCCGCTGCTGATAATCTGAAACAATAAAGTCAATTTGATCCGAAACTGGGCGGCAGAAATGCCGCCCAGAAAATATAACCCCTTGGAGGAACATGCAGAAGGCTCTCTCAACTCCAGGTCCCAGTTCTAAAGGAAATTCAGGTATCATCCGTAGACTCCGTGAATTTGCATTGATCTTCAGAGATCCGGTGCTCTTCATGAGTTTGCTTTTTTCCACCTTTTTTATCACCATTTTTGTCCTTGTCCCCATTATTAAGACAATCTCGGGTGGATTTGTTAATCCTGAAGGTGCCTGGGATTTGAAATATTTCTCCAGGTATTTTGATGATTATTACGGACCTGCCATGCGGCAGTCGTTTTACGATACCCTGACAATGGGATTGTTAACAGCGATCAGTGGTACCTTGGTCGGTTTCATTTTTGCGTATGCAATGGTCCGTTGCAATATACCCGGCAAAAAATTCATCCACTGGATGGCTTTACTGCCAACAGTCTCACCTCCGTTTGCCCTCGCTCTGGCAACGATCCTCCTGTTTGGTCGGAATGGTTTGGTAACTCATAAAATTCTAGGCATTGTTTTTGAAAAAGGGATGAATGATATTTATGGTTTGGATGGTCTTGTGATCGTACAAACCATCACCTTTTTTTCTGTTGCCTACCTGATGCTTAAAGCCATGCTGGAGCGCTTGAATCCATCAATGGAAGAAGCAGCTGCCAGTTTAGGAGCTTCCCGCTTTCATATTTTCCGAACAGTTACTTTGCCTTTGCTGATTCCCGGTATAGCCGGTTCGTTTCTATTGTTATTTGTTGAATCCCTGGCTGATCTTGGCAACCCGTTATTCATTGCTGGAAACAAAACGGTCTTATCTGCACAGATTTTCCTGGCGGTGATCGGCGAATATGATTATCAAAAAGCTTCTGCGCTTTCGCTGGTATTGATCATCCCAACGCTTATATTGTTTATCGTGCAAAGATACTATGTCAACCGGCGATCCTATATATCAGTAACAGGTAAACCCTCCGGGGCTCAGGTCACCGAAAAAGACCCCATTATTCGCTGGGTGATCAATGGGATTACCTATCTGATTTGCCTCTTCATTATTCTGCTCTATGCGACGATCGTCTATGGATCATTCAGCGCAAGCTGGGGGGTTGATTTTACTCCTACCCTGAAACACTGGACGATGACCGTTACCCGTGGGGTCGAAGCCATCCTGGATACGACCTTTTTGAGCACGCTGGCTACACCCTTTGCCGCAATTTTGGGTATGGTCATTGCATGGCTTGTGGTCCGGAAAAAATTTAGCGGTAAGGAGATCCTGGATTTTAGCTCCAACCTCGGAGGTGCAGTTCCCGGTACGATCCTTGGTATTGGCTTTATCCTGGCATTCAATGTTCCATCGATCTCGCTTGCCATTAGCGTCTATGCGGTCATGGCGATCTTCTTTGCTTTGGTGGTCGGAAAAAACTCCTGGGAACGACTAGTCATTCTGATCGTCGGTACTGGCATCGGGATTGTCCTTTCAAAACTGGATGGAACCATTTTGCCGACACTGACAGGTGGCGTGGTGGAGACAGTCATCAAGCGGATCAATTACACCAACACCTATTACGTTTTAGGCGGGATGTATATTCTCCTTGCTCTTCTATTGTTTGCACAGCGCAGGAAGTTGGTTCCGTCTCTCATTACACTGGTGTTGGGTGTATACGTGATGAGCAATAATTGGGCGAATGCACTTGCCAAACCCATTGCTGCCTTCAGCCGCACCCTCGAACAGGATTTCTGGAGTAATGCTGTATTCCAATTTTCTGACCACATTAAAGTGGTCCTGCAACCAACCCCTGCACTTTTAGCTGTCCTTTTGGTTTTTGCAGGGGTGATATTATGTCAATCGCTAAAAGGGCGTGTGGGACGATTAATTTCAGGGATTATCGCTTTAGCGATTCCGTGTACGCTGTTTTTCATTGGTATCCCTTTTGCTATGGTTGGCGGAGCCTATATCATTATGGCGGCATTCATTGTTCGCAGTCTTCCGGCATCCGTCCGGGCTGGGGTGGCCTCCTTGCAGCAAATTGATCCATCCATTGAAGAAGCATCAAATATCCTTGGTGCAGATGCCCAATACACCTTCAGAAAAGTAACGCTGCCATTGATTCTTCCTGCACTTCTGGCGGGATTGATCTTCAGTTTCACCCGCAGCATGACCAGCCTTTCTGCGATCATCTTCCTGGTGAGCGCAAAATGGCGGATCGTGACTGCTTCGATCATGAGTGAGTGGGAACAGGGTGGCGTGAGCATCGCCGCTGCGTATTCCACTGTGATCATTATTTTCGTTATGATAGCCATTGGAATCTTGAATCTCGTAACCAGCCGTCTGCTGCGCGGACGCGAGGGTGTAGATTTAAGCCAGATGTGATCCTAATTTCACAGCGAGGTGCTTCAATGTATTTGTCTTTATCTAATATCACCAAGAAATTTCCACCAAGAGGTAATGTTGCCGAGGTTACGGCAGTAAATGATGTCAATCTGGAAATTGCCAAAGGCGAGCTGGTGACCTTGCTGGGTCCATCAGGGTGTGGAAAGACCACGACCTTGAGAATGATCGCCGGTTTTGAATTCCCGACAAGCGGTGAGATCATTCTGGATGGTGAAAAGATCAATAATCTGCCCCCGCATAAACGGGATATGTCGATGGTCTTTCAAAGTTATGCGATCTTCCCGCATCTTACTGTCTTTGAAAATATTGCGTACGGGTTGAACGTCAAGAAAATGGCGAAGAAGGAGATCCAGAAGAAGGTGGATTGGGTACTGGGGCTTGTTCATCTTGAAGGGTTTGGCAGCCGGTCTCCGGGTCAGCTTTCCGGAGGACAACAGCAACGGGTGGCTCTGGCGCGCGCATTGGTTATGGAGCCTAAGGTATTGTTAATGGATGAGCCTTTGTCAAATCTTGACGCAAAGTTGCGGGAGGAAATGCGCACAGAGATCCGCCGTATTCAAAAGGAACTGGATATCACCAGTGTTTATGTCACGCATGATCAAATTGAGGCAATGACCCTCTCTGACAAAATTGTTGTAATGAACCAGGGAATCATCGAACAGGTTGGAACTCCGGTGGAGATCTATCGCTTCCCGAACTCGAAATTTGTAGCCAATTTTATTGGTCGTGCCAATTTCATCGAAGGCAGGGTTCTTTCACAAGGCGCCAAGGAGCTTGTCGCGGAGGTTGCAGGCAAAAAGGTGCCATTGGCTTCCAGCCGGCAAAAGTTCTCTGTAGGCGATGATATCGTCCTGATCGTGCGTCCGGAAATGATGAGAATAAAAAAATCCGGTGAGAAGTTCAATGGCATAATCAAGAGAGCCGTGTACCTGGGGGACTGTATGGAATACGACGTGGAAGTTGCCGGGAACCAGTTGACCGGGGTAGAGAATGATCCGAATACTGTAGAGTTCTTTACTGAGGGTGAAGAGGTTACAGTTGGTATTGCAGAAAACTGTGTACAGATCCTTCCTGCCAAGGGTTGAGTATGACAGCATACGACATACTTATGATCGGCAATTTTGCCGTCGACAAACTGATTGTTGACGGCATTGAAGAAGTAGCCTCTGGCGGCGGGGTGTATTACGGAAGTATTGCCGCTCAACGCGTTGGGGCAAAAGTGGCGGTGGTTACCCGCCTTCACCCAAAGGAATTCTGGCGTCTTGAGGATATGAAAAAAGCAGGTGTGGATGTATTTCCAATCCCGGCTGAAGGAACTTCTGGGATCGCTAATTATTATCAATCCACGAACATGGAAACGCGAGTTTGCAAGCCTATCGGTTTCGGGGGGTGCTATACCCTTGAACAGATTCCAGACATCAATGCCACCGTGATCATGCTCTCGCCACTCTATGCCGGAGAGGTTGATCTGGAATTGCTAAAAGAATTGGCAAAACGCGCTCCAGTCTCACTGGATATCCAGGGATTTGTTCGGGTTCCGATTGAGGATGGACTCGATTTTCGTCCATGGGGTGATATGGAGGAGGGGCTTCAGAATATCACTTATCTTAAGGTTGACCGCAGTGAAGCAGAATATCTGACTGGTCTTGCTGATCTACGTGCAGCTGCCCGGGCTTTGCATGCAATGGGTCCAAAGGAGATCGTCCTGACCCAATCTTCGGGCGTAACTGTGTTTGCAGATGGTCAGTTTTACGAAACCCCCTTTACTCCCCGCTCCCTTGCGGGCAGGACAGGCAGAGGGGACACCTGCTTTTGCACCTATATTGCCAAACGGGTCAAGGCAGATCCACTAACCGCTTGCCGTTGGGCAGGTGTGGTGACCTCACTCAAACAGGAAAAACCCGGTCCGTGGCAGGGAACCGCTCAGGAAGTAGAGGCAATCCTGAGTTCCAATTAGGATTTGATTTCAGGAGTAGAATTATTTATTGTAGAAATCATTACATTGCAGGCGGTGAGCATGGGCAATTTTTCTTATAAGTTTGATTTTCTTGAAGATATCCGTAATCCGATCCACGGGGAACTCCAATTCGAGTCCCCCGTTCTTTATTCAGATGCAAAAAGCAGGAAAGGAATTTTTCGAAAAGCAATCCTTCACGGCAACAATATCCAGGATTTGGAATTGGTATTCTACAACAACGATGCTACGGCCAGTTTCATTTATTTACGCGAGACTTTAGTCAACGGAAAATTCATGGATATTGTGGGATTGCAGGGGGAAAAGGAACAAAAACCCCATAAGCAGATCTTACCTGGTCAGCTCTGCCTGGGTTCCGAAAGATCGGCACTTATCGGTGACGCCATGATGAATATCTTTGCCTCTCCGGTTATGAAGGAGACATTACAACACTATGATCAACATAACCTGGCAGTTTTTCCTATTGCACGAGAGGGGTTGAAGTATCAAGTTGCTGATGCACTATTCACTAATTACGGATTGTACTGTGATGAAGTCGTTCTGGATGCCCACCATGTTTTTGACAGCTCAGTCCCCGTTTACAACCGGGCGGTTGAGCTGACACTTTTTAAAGATAAGGATCTAGACCAACAGCAGAAAGAAAATATCACTGTGGCATTCCTAGCAGACAGTATTGCTAGTGGTTTGGTGATGAAAGAAGTAATCGCGCGGGTGAGTGAACGCTTTGAGAATCTGGAAAGGATCGAAGTAGTCGCACCTTTGGCAACCATCCGGGGCTTATGCCGGCTTGCCCAGGCAGAGACTGCAAGGAGAATTCATTTGAGAGTCCATGTCTTTGAGACAATTCTCAATGCACTCCCACCGGATTTTTATTATTCTGCGCATTTTGAGGATCCGGGTTTTCACATTCATCCGGAAATGGAAAAAGCCTACCGTGAATGGTGGGGTGTTGACAACAAAGGGATTGAAATCGCCGAGACTGCCTGCGCTGGATATGGTTGGAGCGAGGTGTTCTATTCTCCGCGGAAACAGATCCAGATGATGAACAGCCAATTGTTATCCAGACATGGATTAACGATTGCTGATATCGTTACCCGGAATTTGAAATCCAGTTAATCCAACTGCAACGGTTGTTGATTAAGCTTTTGCCTGACATCTATCTTGATTGAGCCCGTTAATGCTTTTTCGGTAAAACACATCCTGCGGGCTATTCGGATGAGTTCAGATATTTTTTTTGGATCTTCTTCCGAATCCAGGGAGACTTCAACCTCAAAGGAGTCACAGAATCCCTCGGCGTCTCCCTTTAACACAGACCCCTGCTCATGAAAATGAGCGGTCACAGAAACGCGTTCATCGTTGATCTCCAGTCTCTTTTTGGTCGCAACCTGCGACACATGAGAGAGGAGTCAAAGAGCCATCCCGGAAACGAAATAGGTCAAAGGGGTCGGGGCGGTACCTTCTCCTCCCGGCATGTAATTGCCCTCATCGCTGATGAGCGCGTAGGATCTGCCTGTTTCAGGTTGACCCGCGATTACCTGTTTGCGCCATTTTTCAATTGAGCCAGCTTCAGCGGTAACCTTTATATCCCGAAAATGTTTCTCACTGCTGGTTGTGACATTCATTTGAGCCTCCACCAATGAATCTATTTTACAGAATATTTCTCATGTTTGATAGCTATATGGACACTCAATTCCGGGCATGATACAATCGTTGCATTCGAAAGATGGGAGATCCCCCATCTATTCTTAAACTCAGAAAGGACGGTTTCCCCTGAAGAAACCACTGGAGTAAAATGACCAATCAACCCCCTGCAATTCCTGCAAATTTTATCCAAGAAGCTATCGCGGAAGACCTGAGAACAGGTCGGTTTGATCATGTGCAGACCCGTTTTCCACCTGAGCCAAATGGGTACCTGCATATTGGACATGCCAAGGCGTTGTGCATTGACTTTGGTATGGCGGAGTTTTTCAATGGTGTGTGCAACCTTCGTTTTGATGACACTAACCCGGTCAAGGAAGATGTGGAATTCGTTGATGCCATCAAAGAAGATATCCAGTGGCTCGGGTACCACTGGGGAAAAGAACTGTACGCGTCGGACTACTTTGAAGAACTTTTCCAGTTTGCTCTGGCATTGATCAAGAAGGGTCTCGCCTATGTTGATGACCTGTCAGCGGATCAGATCCGCGAATACCGGGGTACACTGACCGAGCCAGGCAAAGAAAGCCCTTATCGTAATCGAACAGTGGAAGAGAACCTTGCTTTGTTCGATAAAATGCGCAATGGTGAGTTCCCAGAAGGCGCTTGTGTGCTGCGGGCGAAAATCGATATGGCATCCAGCAATATCAATATGCGAGATCCAACCATGTACCGGATCATCCATTCTCCCCATCACCGCACAGGCAATAAATGGTGTATATACCCCATGTATGATTTTGCGCACGGGCAATCAGATTCAATTGAAGGTGTTACACATTCGTTATGCGACCTTGCTTATGAAGACCACCGACCGTTATACAACTGGTTCATCGATCAACTGGGGATTTTTAAAACCAGGCAAATCGAATTTGCCCGTTTAAATGTCACCTATACGATTCTAAGCAAGCGTTTTCTGAAACAGCTTGTGGAAGGCGGTTATGTGTGTGGATGGGATGACCCGCGTATGCCGACTCTTTGCGGGATGCGCCGGCGCGGTTACCCGGCGATTTCTATCCGGAATTTTATTGACCAGGTCGGCGTGGCAAAAAATGAGAACTTGATCGATATCGGGCTGCTTGAGTTTAATGTTCGCGATATTTTGAATAAATCGGCGTCACGTGTTTTGGCTGTGTTAAATCCGGTCAAGGTGATCATCACCAATTATCCTGAAGGAAAAATAGAAGAACTGGAAGCCATTAATAATCCCGAAGACCCTTCTGCAGGAACTCGTACTCTGCAATTCTCACGGGAGATCTACATCGAGCAGGACGATTTCCGTGAAGAACCGCCACCAAAGTACTTCAGGCTAGCACCTGGCCGCGAAGTTCGCTTGCGCTACGGATATATCATTAAATGTGAGAGTTTTTCCAAGGATGAGCAAACAGGGGAGATCAAGGAAATATTCTGTACTTATGATCCGGAAACCCGCGGCGGTTATGCCCCGGATGGCCGCAAGGTGCAGGGGACCATTCACTGGGTCTCCGCGGAACATGCTGTTGATGGCGAAGTCCGCATGTATGATCGTCTATTCAAGGTTCCTAACCCGAACAAAGTGGAAGAGGGCAAGACTTACCTGGACCATTTGAATCCAGAGTCACTGACTGTTCTGACCGGTTGTAAATTGGAGCCTTCACTGTTGAACTCCAAATCGGGAAGTCACTTCCAATTTGAGCGTAAGGGTTTCTTTTGCGCTGATTTAGATTCTGCTCCAGGAAAACCCGTGTTCAATCTCACCGTACCTTTGCGCGATACCTGGGCGAAAATCGAATCCAAATAATAAAAACCTCCCGGAAACGGGAGGTTTTGCTCTCAAGCCACGTATCTTGCCGGCAGGAATCTGATCTGCCGGGCAAAATTCTTATAGAACTCCTGTTTGTGGGCTGGCAGCAATTTCCACCAGACAACTCCCCCAACGATGATCGCTGAAAGGATTACGACCCAAACAAACCAGCCAGGGATTTTCATGTTTTCCTCCTTTTCATTCATTTCGGGCGATGAGTTTGCTGGTCATCATACCCGAGGCAATGGTTGATGGAACACCCCCGCCCGGATGGGTTGAGGAGCCAGCCAGGTACAAACCGCCGATGCTCTTTGACTTCGCAGATGGACGGAAGACCGCCTGGGCAGGGAGATCCTGTTGCAGACAGTAAATTGCGCCTTCCGGTAACAGCAGCCTTCGCTCGAAATCCAGCGGAGTAGCACAATCTGAGATGACCACATGATCTTTAAGTCCGGGAATACATGTTTTGCTTAGATTATTGATCGTGCGTTCAATAAAGGCGGGTTTCTCTTCATCCCAGGTTGTATCTTTCAGGTAATAGCCGCCTTCTGGAATGATATTGAGTATGTGCTTCCCTTTGGGAGCCAGGGTTGGGTCCGTATGTGTTGACCAGCAAACCAATCCAAAGTTCTTTTGTGCCAGCCTGCCGGCCTTAATGTAATCAAAATATTGCCTGTTCACATCTTCCGGGGACTGGGCGATGATGCTGTGATGGGCATCTAACGGTGGCTCATAATCAAGTCCGACATAAACCATCGGAACTGAGATGGAGTAATCATACGATTTCATCCCTTTTGCTGCCATGGGAAGCATGTGTTCTTCACCGATCATCTTGAGGTAAAGCGTTTTCGCATTAATGTCGGATACCACGAGATTACAGGAGATTTCGGTTCCATCGGCAAGCTGAACACCTCTCACATGCCGGTTCTCAACCAGCACTTTTGCCACCCTGGTATTAAGTCGAAGTTCCAGACCCTCTTTTTCGCCAAGCCGTTGCAAAGCTTTCGGGATCTGGATCATACCTCCCCGCGGATAATAGATGCCTACGTGTTCTGTATAGGGCACCATGGCGTACGGTCCTGGAACCAGCGCTGGGGGAAGTCCAAAATAGAGTGATTGATAAGCCATGGTTTGCAGTACGGTCGGATTCTTAAAGTATTTTTCCAGGATACTTTGATAGTTGGTCAGGAAGGTTGGCAGGAATTTCAGGAAGCGGGGATTCTTTTTAATGATCGCTGCCATATCACTCATGGTGCTGGTTGGCTCTGAAAAGATCGTATCCAGCGTCACTTCCATCAGGTCGTGCGCAAATGCGCTGAACTTTGCCCAGTTTTTCCCGTCTTCCGGATCAATCTGGGAAATGAGTTCTCCGGTTTTAGCGGCAGAAAGGGGGTACGTTATGCGACGACCGTCATCAAAGAGGTAGGTCATAATCGGGTCGCATGGGATCAAGTCGACTTCTTCCTGGAATGTCGAACCGAGCAGCTTGAAAACCTTCTCAATGGGCTGAATGATCTCAACGATGGAAGCGCCTACGTCAAATTGGTAACCATTCTTCTCGAAGGTGGAGCAACAACCGCCTACCCGGTTTGCCTGTTCAAGCGCAAGCACCTTTCGCCCCTGGCGGGCAAGCAAAGCACCTGAAGTTAACCCCCCAAGGCCTGCTCCAATGACAATGACATCATAATCTGGCATAGCATCCTCCCGGTTCTGGAATCCTGGATTTCCCAGGTTGGTTAAGAAGGCAACTATTCAATTTACTAATAATTGGGAAAAACACCGGTAACGTGGTGGTAAAACCACCAGCCAAATCATTATAGCAATTTTGCAGGTGTACTTCAAGCAGAAAAATGGCATT
>CAZLBG010000007.1:0-50103 GCA_964557895.1 uncultured Anaerolinea sp. | reverse complement strand
AATATGTAAATCATACCACAATCGAACTTGTGCTTCAACTGTGAATTTTTAAAATTCAACAGGCGTTAAAAATTCTCTTTTATGTTGCGACAGGTCAGAGTAGATCCCCCGGTTCTCTTCCGGCAGGATGCGGGCAATTTCAAACATGATCTCATCCGTTATTTGCTTGCGGTTTTCCTTGCTTAACGCACGTCCATCCAGGTTTAGTTTATAAGGTTCGCCTACTTTGATGACCATCTTGGTACGTTTGCCAGGTCGCAATTCTTTGATCTTTTCATTCCCATAGAACACCACAGGCAGGATCGGTGCACCTGAACGGATCGCCAATAATGCGATCCCGGGGTAACCCTGATTGAGACGGCCATGCCGCGAACGCGTACCTTCGGGTGCGACGATAACGATCTTTTTATGCTTCAACGCTTCTTCAGCAAGCCTGAAAGCTTCAAAATCAACCTCGCCGCGCTTGATGGGAATCGCATCCCACGCGTTGAAAAGAAAGCGCATGAACCAATTGTCCCAGGTCTCCGCTTTCACGAATGCGGTTAAGGGTCTCGGGTGAAGGTGGCTGAATCCGACCGGGGCATCCAGTGAATTGATGTGATTCGTAGAGATGATCAACGGACCTGCCATTGGAATCCGGGCGACCTCACTGGAATCCACGTCCAGAAAAGTGCTTAACACTACCTTTATTGGAGGATTGATCACTAATGCAAGTCTGGTCATGCCGGCAACCTGGCGATCATCTCTAATTCTGCAGGCAGGATCTCGATCGTAAGTTCCTGACCTTTTTCACAAACAGTAACGCCATCGGCGTGCGCCGGGATTTGCCCATTGACTGCTTTAACGAAAACTTTCTTGGCTTGCACGGTGCTGACAGAAGGATCGGCAGCCTGTGTGCCCTTCATGATCTTAAGCATGATCCCTACCATAGCGGATTGCGGCACTTCTCTTACAAGCAGCAGATCAAAGGTGCCATCGTTGGGTTTAGCGTCCGGAGCCATCATGAATCCACCGCCCATTCGCCTTCCGTTCATGATCGAAACCAACAGCGTGGGCATCTGGAAGGTTTTATTCTCCAGGGTGATTTCCAGCATCGGGGGTTTGAAATAGATGAAGATCGTTTTTATTGCTGCCACAAGGTAAGAAAGCATACCGGTCAATTTTCCTTTTGCAGCGACGAACCCTACCACTGCATCAAAACCGATGCCGACGCCATTGCCGAAGAACAATCCTTCAGGGTGATCTCCCCCGGTCACTTTGCCAACATCAATCTTACGGACAAGTTTGGAGGCTATAAGGTCGCAACTTAATTGCAATTCTTTTGGAATTCCGATCCCAAAAGAAAAATCGTTGCCGCGCCCGACTGGCAGGATCCCCATGATGGGGCAGTGTTTTCCGGATTGCTTAAATCTCATTAAGCCATTCAAAATTTCATTGGCTGTTCCATCACCCCCTGCAGCAACCACGACATTATAGCCTTCTTCGGCAGCCTTTATGGCAAGTTCGGTGGCATGTTCCGGATAGCCGGTTTGATCAATGTCAAAATCCAGTCCGTACTTGGTTAATATTTTTTCGATTTCCGGGCGAACCTTCAAACCATTGCCTTTGCCGGCGATCGGGTTGAGGATGATCTTATAGCGGGTCATTTTTACCTCGTAATTTTCTGATTGGGTATTGCCAATGCTTGATTGTATGTGCAACCTAACGACTGGTCAAGCAAATGCTTGATAAGCTATGTATTATGAAACCCCAATAGTTTTTTTCAGTTGCTTATTGAGTAAGGAGAAAAGGAAGCGGTGGCACAAAAAAGCGCTGAGATTGCTCTCAGCGCGTAAGCACCCGTGGTCCGGATTTCACATGGAATTTGATTGGGGGCGGGATACGAACCCGGCCTCATGTCCCCTCAATGGGGATAGCGGCGGCATAAAAAAGCGCTGAGATTGCTCTCAGCGCGTAAGCACCCGTGGTCCGGATTTCACGGACAATTTTGGGTGTGGGCGGTATAGGACTCGAACCTACGACCTTTGCGATGTCAACGCAACGCTCTAACCAACTGAGCTAACCGCCCAAGGAAACCGTATTATAACGGTGAATTTTTGGATTGACAAGACAATCTATATAATGTTGACCACTCCTGCCCAAAGAACAGTGAATTTAGGGTGAGGGAACTCCGAACTTGGCGGAACGAGGTGCCCGATGGCGATGATGACCTTCTGATCGACCTGGAAACCGTTAAATGGCGAGGAACCATACATCGGCACCAGATTAGCGGCATCGATAATATGCAGCGTTTTCTCCGGCTCGAACGCTGTCGCGTAAAGTTGTTCCTTCCCCGTGACGATCTGGATCACATTGGGAGCGGCGAAGTCAGCCCCTTCTGGAATTACGAACTGGTACCCATGCGTGGAGAGGCGGAAACCCAGACGACTGGCGACGTTGTACTCAAGCGGCGCCTGGTTATCCAGGTGAACCGTTTGCCAATGCGGTTCATCAACAACGATAGTTGGCAATTCCAGGTCAGGGGTGATGGAAGACATTTTATTCTGTTGGTTGCTTTTTAAGTAACGTTCTGAGCATGATGAGGATACCCATCAGGATCAGGAAACCTGCGCCAATGGACTTAACCAGCAGGTCACCGAACATGGCGGCAAAGAAGGCGAAGACTGCAGCGCTGATCACCATCATCCAGGTGCCGGTCCTTCTCACATCCTCGTGCCATTTACCGATGATCGCTCCGGAATACAATCCCAGCCCAACCGCTGCGGGGATGAGGATCCAGGCATACGCCCAAACACCCCAGTTGCTGCTTAGCACGTTGAAGAGGAAGATTCCCCCCAGGACGATGAAGATCATGCCGGGAATGTACAATCCGGCCAGTCCTTCCCGCGAAGCAGGCCAGATCATGGCGGGCAGGAGGAAACCGATACCGGCTACAATGAAAATGAATGGCCAGGTTTTCCCATCGGCGAATCCCGGGATCAGATTGATAATGATGAACGCAACTCCCAAAAGTACAAGGATTATCCCGGTTGCAAGCGTACCTTTCTTGGATTCATTCATAATTCACCTCACGCATTAATTATAGGTCGGTTGTAGAAAAAATCAAATTAGCATTGTTGAAAATAATTGATTTTTTAAATCAAATGGTATAATAACCGCGCTTAGCCAAATGGAGAGGTAGCGCAGTTGGCCTAACGCGCTCGCTTGGAAAGCGAGTATACCGCAAGGTATCGTGGGTTCGAATCCCACCCTCTCCGCTCGGTGACTCCCGCTTCAGGGAGTCTTTTTTATTCCGCTACAAGGAGGCAAAACCCGCGACTCCAGAAATCCATCCGGAGCGCAAGCAGCCACTCTCCGCTCGATCATTTTCCCCCAGGGGATTTTTTTGTTCAGCTTTTGTAAAACTCAACAAACACCAATGTCAATACTAAAATTTAATGCGAAAGGCAGGCATGGGGGGGACATGTCTGCCTTTCATCTAGGGAGGGAACTCCACCTTATTCAGGTGGATAGACACTGTTCTACCAATAAAGTGTGTCTATAGGATAATATACATCCATTTAGTCCTAATTACATTAAAATAAATTAAGAGTTTCTTTATCCACTTTGGTTACTATTGAATTCCTCAAGCCAGTCTTGTATTTCGGATTCGGTTAACTGTTTCTCCTTTAGTTTTCTGGCAGCTGCCGGGCTTGAAAACACCCGCTGCATTTCAGCATAGAACGATTCTGACGACATCGATTCCGCCCGCAGCCTTTTGACTGAATTCTGGACGCGATGATCGGAGCTTACCACAGTCAGAAGACTCTCTGGGCGATGATGCTCTCTAACATAAGTGATGATGGCATCGTCTGCCGTCAATCCTTTGCGGATGAAGTGCACACGGACCGATCCGCTTTTTTTCATCGATTTGCCCGGCGCGGGAGCTCCGTCGAAAAAGACTTCTACATGAGTCCGGCTCAATCGGCAATACTCGTTGAGCATTTCGATAAGCCTGTTTTCATCCTCGGGATCGGACAGGCGAATTCCGGAGACTTTGGGGATAAGATTATGACCGTCGATGATGAATTTTTTCATCAGTCCATTCCATCTTTATTCTATGCTATGATTTTAACAGGTAACCGATGAAGAAATTATTTCCTTATTTGATCTTGAATATTGTTGTTTCTGCATTGACCATGCTTTTGGTATTGGTCATCTGGAATAAAACCCACCCGACGGCAAGTACCGTGTCTCTGATCAATGAAATCTCAATGGCTGCTACCGAATCAGTCACCCCCACCATCTCCCTGCCAGCGCTTGGTGAACCGGTGATCGAGATCCAGGCTGTCATCGTACCCGGCGATCTAGAATCAGAGCGGGTTCTCATCCGCAGCGTGAGCTCAAACTCGCTGCAGTTAATGGGATGGAAGCTTTCCAACGGAAAAGGGCAGGGATTTGTTTTTCCGTCGCTTACCCTTTTCCCCGGTGGCGTAATTGCTCTTTATTCGAAGAGCGGGGATAATTCTGCGCTTGAGATCTATTGGGGGTTGACGAAGGCTGCCTGGAAAAGCGGTTCTGTTGTGACGATAACCGATAGCGCTGGAAACGAAAGGGTTAAGTATATTATCCCGTGAGACTTAAAAATTCCATAAATCGATGGGTTGTTCAGGTAAAATGAACCAGGAAGAAACCAGGAATTACAGGATATATCTATGACTCAAGCGCTTTATCGTAAATGGCGACCGCGAAAATGGGATGAAGTGATCTCGCAGGAACATGTGGTCAAGACGCTTCGAAATACCATTCAATCCGACAAGGTTGGGCATGCCTATCTCTTTTCCGGTCCACGCGGAACCGGCAAAACAACCACAGCCCGACTGCTGGCAAAAGCAGTTAACTGCCTGTCTGGGGATGCTGCCAACCGTCCGTGTGATGAGTGCGCCAATTGTGTTGCCGTAAACGATAGCCGCTTCATGGATCTCATCGAGATCGATGCGGCCTCAAACACCAGCGTGGATGATGTCCGCGAGTTGCGTGACAAGATCAATTTCTCTCCTTCGGTCGGAAAATATAAAGTCTATATTATTGATGAAGTTCACATGCTCTCTACGGCTGCTTTTAACGCCTTATTGAAAACGCTTGAGGAACCGCCAGCGCACGCTATTTTCATCCTTGCAACCACGGAAGTCCACAAGATTCCGGCAACGGTGCTCTCACGCTGCCAGCGCCACGAATTCCGGCGGATCCCGGTAAAGGAAATCAACGCGGCACTTGAAAAACTCTGCCGCGATGAAAAAATCGAAGCTGATGAAGATGCCTTGTTGCTGATTTCCCGCCAGGCGACCGGCGCCATGCGCGACGCGATATCTCTTTTGGATCAACTGGCCTCCACAGGTGACCGGATCACCATGGAATTGGCACAACAGGTTTTAGGTACTGCCACCAACCAGGTGGTGATTGAACTAATCAATGCGATCATCCAAAAGGAATTGCCGACTGGACTGGATACGATCCACAAAGCGCTGGATGCAGGCAGTGATCCCCGCCAGTTCGCCCGACAGGTGACGGAATACCTGCGCGGTTTACTGCTGGTAAAAATGGGCAACGACAAGCACATCGAAGCCACCAAGGAAGGCAGACAGTCCATGCATCAGCACAGCAACAATGTGGATACTTCAGAACTGATGCGGTGGATTGACAATTTCAATGTTGCCATCAGTGATCTGCGAACTGCCTGGCAACCGGGTCTGGCACTTGAGTTGGCACTGGCAAAATGCATAACAGAATTTCCTTCTGTCGAAAAGTCGTATGTAGAAATCCCCAGAAGTTCCATAAAGGAAAGTACGGCAGTTCCGGTTAGTGCGGAAAAGAGATCTGTGGAACCAGTTGTTGCTTCCGAAATCGAAAAAAAACCAGAGATACCCGTTGCCGAACTAAAAGTAAAAGAATCAGCACCCGCGGCTGCCGGCGAATTGACCATCGACTTGGTCCGGTCCAACTGGGCAGCTATCCGGGCAGAAGTGAAAAAAATGCGCCGCCCTCAGACGGAAGCTTTGTTGAATTCCCAGAAGAGTCTTCAAGTACGCAGTGGTACCCTTTATATTGGATTTGATGGGGAAGTGCTCAAACAAAAAATGGGGCAGCCGGAAAATTTGCAGCCGACCGAACAAGCGATCAAGCAAGTGCTGGGATTGGACGTACCGATCGTTTGTGAGATTACCAGCAGCAAAGCGGCAAAGCCCGCAGCAGACATGGATGTTGACCCCGATGGGCTGGTTGGAACCGCCATGAACCTCGGCGGCAAACTGGTGCATCGGAAATAAGGAAATAAGGAGTTCAATTATGGCAAAAGGATTTAATAGACCAGCAGGCGGGGGTATGGGCGGCGGCATGATGGCGCAGATCAAAAAGCTTCAGGAACAGATGGAAGCGGCGCAGGCACAGCTGGCAGTTGAAACCGTAACCTCCTCCGCCGGCGGCGGGGCGGTCAAGGTAACGATGACCGGTGATCAGCATTGCACGGCGGTGGTTATTGACCCGGATTTACTCAAGGATGCCGATGCAGAGATGCTTCAGGATCTTGTGTTGAGTGCGGTCAACCTGGCTTTAGATGATTCCCGAAAGATGGCATCCGATAAGCTAGGACCGCTGGCTGGCGGGATGCCTGGTTTAGGTTTCTAGATCACCGATGGCTATCTTACCAGCTCCGATCCAGAATCTGATCACTTCTCTCGAGCGGCTTCCGGGTATCGGTCCCAAATCGGCATCCCGGCTGGCGTTTTATCTCCTGCGAGCTCCTGAGGAACTTTCCGGCTCACTGGCTTCGGCACTGACCAACCTCAAAACATCGACCGGTTCCTGCCGGATCTGCTCGAACATCACCCTTGCCTCACAGGAAATTTGTGAAATCTGCGCTAATGACAAACGCGCAGATGGCACGATCTGCGTGGTGGAAGATGCCCTGGATATCCTGGCAGTGGAACGAACTGGTGGTTTCAACGGACGCTATCACGTGCTACAGGGGTTACTTTCCCCGATCGAAGGGATTGGACCGGATGATTTGCGAATCAAGCAATTAATGGAACGAGTCCGTTCCGGCGAAGCCCGTGAAGTGATCATTGCCACGAACCCCAGCATGGAAGGGGATGCCACAGCGCTATACCTGCGGCATCAGTTGATTCCCTTAGGGGTGCGGATAACTCGCCTGGCGCGTGGACTGCCTATGGGTGGGGACCTAGAGTATGCCGACCAGAATACGCTGCTGCGAGCATTAGCCGGCCGGCAGGAAATGCAATAACCTCATAAAAAAAGAGCACCATTTGTAGTGTAGTGCACTACACATTTGGTGCTCTTTTTTAATCTATTTCTTGATAATGGTCGAAAGGACCTTTTCTTTATCCAGTTTCTTGGTGCAGAAGAACCAGTCGTAGCACTTCATTTCTTCCTTGGCTTCCATGCGGGCTTTTGCCACACCACAGGAACCGGCAGTGGGGACGATCACGTCGTCGCCAGGCTGCCAATCAGCGGGGGTTGCCACTGAAAAGGCATCGGCCGTTTGCATAGCGATCAATGCCCGGTAAAGCTCATCGAAATTACGCCCGAGGCTAAGCGGGTAATAGATGATCGCCCTGATAGTACCCTTCGGATCAATGAAGAACACTGCACGGACTGCCTTGGTGTTGCTTTCACCTGGCTGGATCATGCCATATTTTTTTGCAACTTCCATGGTGATGTCTTCGATGAGTGGGAATGTCACTTCAACATTCTTCATACCCTTATATTCGATCTTTTCCTTAATGGTGCGCAGCCATGCAATATGGCTATAGAGACCATCGACTGAAAGCCCCACGAGTTTGCAGTTAGCCTGGTTGAATTTGGCTTCTTGCGAGGCGAAGGTCATGAATTCACTGGTGCAAACAGGCGTAAAATCCGCCGGGTGACTGAAAAGAATGACCCATGAACCCTGATAATCCTTGGGGAAATTGATCTCTCCCTGGGTGGTAACAGCTTTGAACTCCGGTGCTTTTTCGCCAATACGCGGCATCGCAACAACAACATTTTCTTCCATTTTTTCCTCTCCTTTTTATATTTCTAAATTTTTGTCTGGCAGGCATCGCACCTACCGTAATACACAATTCTTGAACCTGTAATCTTGAAACCCGTTTTTTCATTTACCTGTTTTGAAATATCTTGCAGCATTCCTACCGGTAGATCTTTGATGGCATGGCAACGGGTACATATGAGGTTGATATGTGGAGTAATCTCGCCATCGTAATGAACTTCGTCATCAAAAGCCGCTCCGAGGTTGTGCACAAGTCCATGTTCAACCAGGACTTCAAGGGTGTTATAGACTGTAGCAAGAGAAAGCGACGGACATTTACTCTTTAAATTATCGAAGACTTGCCGCGCGGTCGGATGGCTCTGGTTATGATCCATGAAATCAATGATCTTCTGGCGAGGTTGGGTTAACCTCATGCCGGAAGCCCGGAACGCAAGCTGTACTTTCTCTTGACTCATCATATTATTTATAATCATTATAAATAAAAGACTTAAAAAAGTCAATAGCCTGTATGGTTAACTGATAAATGGATGTTGCAAATAACGCAACGGTGTTGTACAATGTACAACAATGAGTGAAGTTCAGTCTCTTGCCCGTGGTTTGGTTATTCTTAAGCTTCTTGGTGATGCGCCGGGGGGCATGACCATTACTGACCTAGCCGATAACCTGGGGGTTGATAAGGGCACGGCATCACGCCTGGTTTCAACCTTATCTGGTTTTGGTTATATTGAGCGCGATGAGGATACACGCCGTTATTTGCTTGGATCCCATGTTGTCACCCTCAGCCGCAAAGTACTGGGCAGAATGCCGCTCCGCGACACCGCCAAACCCTTTCTCGATCAACTCATGCAACAGTCCGGGGAATGTGCCCATCTGGCCATCCATGCCCAGGGAAAAGCACTTTACATTGACCAGGTTGAGTCTCCCGCCTCTTTGCGCGTGAATGCCCAGGTCGGTACGATGAATCCGCTGCACTGCACAGCGCTTGGCAAAGTCCTGCTTGCGTTTGGAGCAGCAGGCTTGCCTTCCACACTTGAATCCCACACTGCCAACACGATCACGGATTACGCCAGCCTCTCGATCCATCTTGAAGAGATCCGCCATTCTGGCTACGCCCTGGATGACGAGGAATTCGATTCGGGTGTGCGTTGTATTGCAGTCCCGGTTTTTGATTTCCGGGGAAAGGTGATAGGAGCGATTGGCATCTCCGGACCTTCTTCCCGCATGACATTGGAGAAGCTGAAAGAATTGAAAGCAACTGTGATCAGTATTGGAAAGCAGCTGACCGAAAAAATGGTCTTCGTGCGTTAGTCTCTTAAAGTTGAGGTGAGAATGGTAAATTTCAAAAGACCACCCCATTCCAAGCTAATCCGGCAGCGTGAAGAGCATGCTGCCTTGTTTTCCTCCGGAAAACTCCCTGAAGTGCTGGATCTTTCATTTTCAGAAGCGATCATCCTGGGTCTATTGAAGCAAGGAGTAAGAACCTTTTTTACCGTTTTTGGACATGGGTCTACTGAAATTGGAGAGGTACTCCGCATCTACCAGCAGTCCGGGGTGGTGAAGGTTATGGGGGTACGCTCAGAAATTGAAGCCTCTCACGCAGCGACTGCCTTGCGCTGGGTGACCGGGGAAAAAGCTGCCGTAGTCACTTCCATCGGTCCTGGTGCCCTGCAGGCGATGGCGGCTTCCCTGGTTCCCTCTTCCAATGGGATAGGGGTCTGGTATCTCCTGGGTGATGAAACCACTGAAGACGAAGGTTTCAACATGCAGCAGATCCCGAAACACCAGCAATCTCTCTTTTTGCAGCTGGCCACCCTGATGGGTAATGCCTACTCGCTGCACACGCCGCTTGGACTCTCGACTGCGTTAAATCGGGGGGCGGTTACAACAGATCACCCCGTCCGACCCGGTCCGTTTTTCCTTCTGCTGCCGATGAACACTCAAGCGTCGTGGATCCCCTCGTTCAACCTCCGCGAACTACCATTACCAGTAAGCCAACCATTTCCCGCGGCTGAAGGGGAGTTTGAACGGGCATTGGAATGGATAACTGGCGCGAAGAAAATTGTTGTGAAAGTTGGCGGCGGGGCGCGCAAGTATGGTGCTCAACTTCAGGATTTGCTGAAAAAAACCGAGGCAGTTCTGGTGCATACCCCGATCGCTACCGGGGCAATTCCATATTCCCATCCTCAAAACATGGGTGTCGGCGGATCGAAGGGTTCCATGTGCGGTAACTTTGCCATGGAGAATGCCGACCTGCTCATTGCTTTGGGCACCCGGGCAGTCTGCCAGTCTGATTGTTCACGAACCGGGTATCCGAAAGCAAAGCAAGTGATCAATATCAATGCTGATATCTACGATGCGCTGCACTATGCAGATACACTTGCGCTTGTTGGAGATATCGGGCGAACACTAACCAAACTCAATAACCTTCTAGGTAAAAAAGCAAATGACCACTCAGTTTGGCTGAAGGAATGTTTCGATGTAAAAGCCAGATGGCAGCACTTTAAACAACAGCGGCAGCAAACACCGATTTTGCATGATGAATATTGGGGACGGAAAGTGCTCACGCAACCGGCAGCGATCATGATCGCTGATACCTGGGCCAAGAAAAATGCTTTCAAAGTTTTCTTTGATGCCGGAGATGTTCAGGCAAACGGATTCCAGGTAGTTGAAGATGACCTGTCTGACCAGACCTTCACCGATAGCGGGGCTTCCTATATGGGATTTGCTGTTTCTGCCTTGCTGGCAACAGGAGCTGCTCAGCCTAGTTTCAAAGCATTAGCCATCACCGGCGATGGGTCATTCACCATGAATCCCCAGATCCTTATCGACGGGGTAGAGCATAAAGCTCGCGGCTGCATGCTCCTGCTGGATAACGGTCGGATGGGGGCAATTACCGGTTTGCAGAAAGACCAGTATGGGCAGGGGTTCGCCACCTGGAACACGCTCCAGGTTGACTACCTTTCCTGGGCGCGCAGTGTGCCGGGAATACTTGCGCTAGATGGCGGGGATACTCCCGATTCGCTGCAGAGTGCTTTGGACCAGGCGGCAGCACATGATGGACTGTCGTTCATTCACCTGCCGGTTTACTTTGGAGATGATCCGCTGGGGAGCATGGGGGTTTATGGCCGCTGGAATGTCGGCAACTGGAGTGAAGATGTTCAGGCTTTGCGACACAAGATCGGACTATGAGAGGGATGATGAAAGAACTTTCCACACAAAAATTTACCGAATTATCTGAGGTTGCCCGCAAGTTGAGGGTTGACAGCCTGAAATTGATCCACCGACGGGGATCCGGGCATCCTGGTGGAGCCCTCTCAGCTGCTGAGATCATGGCTGTCCTCTATTTCCATGTCATGAACATTGATCCCTCCAATCCGGAGTGGGAAGAACGAGACCGTTTCATCCTCAGCAAAGGGCACGCTTCAGCCGTATTGTATTCAGCCCTTACCAGGCGGGGATTCTTTTCCATCGCAGAGTTGGATAACTGGGGTGAGGTGGAATGCCGGCACCAGGGACATCCCGACCGGTTGAAGACCCCCGGAGTGGATATGACCTCCGGACTGCTGGGGCACGGGGTTGCCGTTGGGGCAGGGCTGGCGCTGGCTGCCCGTCGCAAGGGGCAAAACTGGCGTACCTATGTTTTGCTTGGAGATGGCGAATGCCAGGGGGGCATTGTTTGGGAGGGGGCAGTGACTGCAGCCAAGTTTCGCCTTTCAAACCTGACGGTAATCCTTGATAACAATGATGTCCAATTGGATGGCTTTGTGCATGATGTGATGCCACTGGGAGACCTGCGCAGCCGTTGGGAGTCCATTGGCTGGCACGTCATTGAAGTGGATGGTCATGATGTTCGTGATCTTGCTGCGGCATTTGCCCAGGCTCATGAAGTTGCGGACCGCCCGGTGATCCTCATTGCCCGCACTACCAAGGGAAAGGGAGTGTCCTACATGGAGAACCAGTCTCACTGGCATGGCAACGTACCCAATGCTGATCAATTAGCCCAGGCATTGCAGGAGTTAGGGGAGGTGACCAATGGCTGACATTTCAATGCGTGAAGCGTATGGTCGAGCCCTGGCGGAGTATGGCGACAAGAATCAGCTTGTGGTTGCCCTGGATGTTGACACCTCGGCATCGACCCTTTCGAATTTCTTTGCCAAACGTTTCCCCGACCGTTTTTATAACATCGGTATTGCGGAACCCTGCATGGTAGACGTTGCAGCCGGAATGGCGCTGGGAGGATTCATTCCATTCATTAATGGGTTTGCTTCCATCCTGTCCCTGCGGGCACTCGAGCAGATCCGTTCCTGTGTTTGTTACGCCAACACCAATGTCAAGATAGCGGCTAGTTATGCCGGTCTTTCAGATTTTAAAGACGGTGCGACTCACTACTCCATCAGCGATCTGGCGAACGTCCGGGCCTTACCCGGATTGACCGTGATCGTGCCGGCAGACGCCACCGAGGCGGCAGACTGGGTGCCGATCGTCGCGGAACATTCGGGTCCGGTTTACCTGCGTATCAGCCGGGCAGGGGCTATTCCAGTTCATCCGCCTCAAAGCAAACTTGAGATCGGTAAAGCACGCACCCTTCACGCCGGGTCGGATCTGACCATCATTGCAATAGGATCGATGGCAGGCAGAAGCCTGCAAGCGGTCGAAGCACTTGCCGCGATCGGAATCTCAGCGCGGCTGGTTGAGATGCATACATTGAAACCCATTGACCGGAACACCATTGTCCAATGCGCCGAAGAGACCGGAGCAATTGTTACTGCCGAAGAGCACTCCATCATAGGCGGGTTGGGTAGCGCGGTGGCAGAGGTTGCGAGTGAAACCTATCCGGTCCCAATGCAGCGGGTAGGAGTAAATGATTTCTTCTGCCCGACTGGCCGTAACCTGGATACCTTGATGGATACCTGTGGCTTATCTGTGGCTGCGATAACAAGTGCAGCGCAGCGGGTTCTATCAAGGAAAAAATGACCATGGGCTTTAAGAAGGGTGAGTGAATCATGAAGATTGCAATTATTAATGAAATAAGTGCAGCCGAGAAGAATTCCGATATCCTTAAAGCACTGGAAGGTCGCGAATTGGAGATCATCAATCTGGGCAACACCCGGACAGGGGACTCTCCGGAATTGCTCTACACCCATACAGGGTTGATGTCTGCTTTACTACTACATCTTAGGGCTGTGGATATGGTCATTGGCGGGTGCGGAACCGGAATTGGCTACTTGAATTCGGTGGTTCAGTATCCCGGTGTCATTTGCGGACACTTGCTGACCCCGCTGGACGCCTTCCTTTTTGCCCGTATCAATGCCGGTAATTGCGTATCCCTTGCGCTTAACCAGGGCTATGGATGGGCCGGAGATGTGAACCTGCGCATGATCTTCGATGAGTTGTTTACCCCCCAGGTGGCAACGGGATACCCGCCTCACCGCGCTGAACCGCAGCGCCAGGGACGAGAACTGATGACCGCAATCTCCCAGGCTACCCATCGACCATTCGCTGAGATCATTCAAGCCTTACCACTGGCGTTTACCCAGTGGGCGCTGGATTATCCGGCTTATAAACCGTTGCTGTTGGAATACTTGTACCGTGATCCGGATCTGGAATCTGTTATTACCAAAATTTTGTAACCAGGAGGAGATATGAATGCACCGGTGGCAGCTCAAAAGCTAAAAGCGAAGACCAAATGGTTCTATGGTATTGGTGATGTCGGGAATGCTACAGTCAATTCCGCTGTTCAATTCTTCCTGATGAAGTTCTTTACCGATGCGGCATTGATCGTTCCCGCGCTGGCCAGCAGCGCCCTGCTCATTGGAAAGATCTGGGATGCCATCAACGATCCGCTCTTTGGGTGGATCACCGATCGGACCCAGTCAAAGGTAGGGAAGCGCCGTGTTTACATGCTTTTTGGGGCAATTCCGCTCGGAATATCCGTAGCCTTGCTCTGGTTTGTCCCTACCGGGATGAGCCAGGTGATGACCTTCATCTGGATTGCCGCCACCTTTTTGGTGTTTGACACACTCTGGACACTTACCAATGTTCCATACTATGCTCTCACTTCTGAATTGACTGATGATTATGATGAACGCAGCAGTCTGACGGTCTATCGCATGGGGCTGGCAGTTCCCGCGTATCTTGTGGGTGCAGCGTTGACCCCCATGATCGTCGGGTTTTTTGCTGTACAGCGCACTGGATACGGGTTCATCGGGATCGTTTATGGAGCGCTTGCGGCTATAGCCCTGCTGGTTTCTGCCAGCGGTATTCGCGAAAGACCAAATGTGGTTCAGACCAAAGGTGAGCCAAACCCGTTCAAGTCTTTCAAACAGGCATTCTCGAATAAAGCGTTCATCTACCTCTGTGTAGTGTATTTTGTGACCAATATTTCCTTCGCTTTCGCAAAAACTTTGATGGCTTACTTTGTTGAATACCAGCTTCTCATGAAGGAAATGGTGTCAGCGGTCATGGGGATCATGCTCGTGTGTGTCATCATCTCCTTGCCCATCTGGCAAAAGGTCGCTAAAAAGACGGATAAAGGACCCGCTTATGCCATTGGTATGGGGATGGGGGCAGTGGCGCTGGCGTTGTTGTTTTTCCTCCCGCACAAATCCACCTGGTTGATCTACCCCATCGTCGTCCTCGCGGGTCTCGGTTTTGGGGCTAACTGGGTCTTTCCCTGGGCGATGATCGCAGATGTCTCCGATTTCGACCGCGTCAAGTCCGGTCAATACCGCAGCGGAATATATTATGGTGTCTGGGGATTGGCAACCAAGATCTCTGAAGCACTAGCACTGGCGGTGGTTGGTTGGGTGCTTACCGGCTTTGGATACGTGGCGAATGTTGAACAGACAGCACGTTCCTTGCTGGGTATCCGCTTGTTCTTCGGGATCGTACCTGCTATCTGCATTTTCATTGCGTTGCCATTCTTGTTCAAGTATCCGATCACCCGCCAGAAACATGCCGAAGTCAGGGCGCAACTTGAAGCCATGGATGCAGCCAGTGCCATTTCGGCGGCACAACCTGGAAGGTAGAACGAAATAGACAAGGAGGAGCTATGGGACCGATCAGGGTTGCCATTGTTGGATGTGGACGAATCTCCACTCTGCACCAGTTGGGATATCGCAACCGCGATGATGCCAAGATCGTTGCTGTTTGCGACACCAACCGCTCTATTGCGAAAAAGCGTGCAAAAGAATGGGAAGTCGAAAAGGTCTACACCGATTACAACCAGGTTCTGTCGGACAAGGATATCGACCTGGTAGAGCTACTCACCCCGCACCATCTGCATTGCCCGATGACAGTCCAGGCAGCCCAGGCTGGTAAACACATCTCTGTTCAAAAGCCGATGGCACTCTCAGCCAGTGAAGCCGACCAGATGATCGGAGCTGCTGACAAGGCGGGGGTAATTCTGCGGGTCTATGAAACCTTTGCATATTATGCACCGGCTGTAAAGGCAAAGCAGATGATCGATGGTGGAGAGATCGGTCAAATTCGCGCTATCCGGATGCACATTAATAACGGCACTGGTGATACCTCCTGGCATGTCCCGCTTTCGGCCTGGTTATGGCGTTTTGATGAGAAAAAATGCGGCGGTGGTCCGCTGGTGTTTGACCATGGTTACCATCTGTTTTCGCTTGGGTATTACCTGGGGGGACCAGTGGAAAAGGTCTATGCCTGGATCGATCATACTCCAGTTAAGGAAGCCGGCGGGATCGTTAAGATCGACGCGCCTGCCATGATCATCTTCCAGTTCAAGAATAAAGCTATTGGGCAGCTTGATGTTGAATACACGCCCGACATGCGCATCTATTCAGATTACTACGCTGATGATGACCGCATTGAAGTGATTGGCGAAAAGGGGATCATTTTCATCAATCGGTACACAGCCCGCACCGTTGACTTGCCTGAACTAATGCTCTTCAAAGATGGAAAAACGACAGCCATTCCTGTTGAAGGAGTCGAATGGCATGACTCTTTCATTGCCACCACCCAGGATTTTATTGAGAAGTTGAAAACCGGCGGTCAGCCCCGCCTGGATGGCCCCACTGGAAAAGCGGTCCTGCAGTTTACCCTTGCCGCGATCCAGTCGGCAGCTACAGGTCGTGAAGTCCGACCGGATGACGTGGCATGACCCGAAAAGAGTCGATCATCTTCTGATTCGTTTATGGACTACTTAATATATTTGTTAAGCCCCCCTGTATTTTTTTTAAATTGCAGGGGGTATAATTTTTTTATATCTTTCCTGGTGCCATGGTTCTTCTCATGGCATGGGAATCAACGATTTGATTGCTGGTCTAATCAAATCATCAGCTTAATCAAAAAAATGCGTTTTACTTGTAGCTGATAATGCAGTTCTCATCTGAGAGCGGCAGGATTAGCCTGCAGGCTTAAGGAGAATTCATGGCAGATCCCTCAAAACGGAACGATCCTGAATCAACGATCAGGAGGTTTTTTGCCCTGGCAGGTTTCTTTTTGATCGTATTTGGGCAATACTGGGTTTTTTCTGAGCCTGCTACTCTGGATAAACTTCCCCCGTCAACGTTCATCATTTCTGGTGTTGGACTTTTGTTATTCCTCATAAGTTTTTTTATCCGGCTGAAACCTTCTCACCTTGCAAAATTACAGAAATTCACAATCCCGCATCGTCTTATCTGGATCCTGGCTGCCATCGTTTTTTCCGGTTTGACAGTCTTCTCAATGCTCATGTTTTCAAAACTCGGGAAGAATACATTTCTCCCTGTTTTAACCCTCTGGTTTGCTGCTGGTGCTTTTTACATTTTTGCTTTCAGAGGACCTCTTCCTGCTCTCGCTAACGTAAAACTGTGGCTGCGCAATCATCGCACTGAACTGGTGTTCGTTGCAGGGATCACCTTCGCAGCGGCATTATTGCGTTTCTATAAACTTGGTGTCTATCCGAGGGTGATCGATGGCGATGAGGGATTGCTTGGGCTTTTCTCCCAATCGACAGTCTCAGGGACTTTTGCCAATCCGTTTGCTCTCTGGGAAAATTTTGGAGCATTGTATTTACAGGTTGTTTATCTTGCGATCAGGATATTTGGTCCCACCCCCTTTGCGCTGCGAATTCTTCCTGCCATTAGCGGAATACTGGCGGTACCGGCCTTATATCTTCTTGCCCGGCAAATTGCAGGGAAGAAGGTAGCTCTCCTCAGTATCGCCATGCTGGCGATATCACATACTCACATTAACTTTAGCCGCATCGGAGCGGTTGGCTACATTCATGGGTCATGGTTAATTCCTATGGAGCTGTTCCTGCTTCTTCGGGGGCTTGAGCATCGCAAAACCTGGATGACTGCTGCCTCAGGCGTGCTGCTGGCCATTCATTTCAGCGTTTATTTGAGCTCCCAGGTGGTGATTGCCCTCATTCTTGTGTTCATGGTAATCCTGTTGATCTTTAAGCGAAAATGGTTCCTTAAGGTTTACCGGCAAGCCCTGGCATTCTGGGGTGGTTTCCTAATAATGATTCTCCCTGAACTGGCTTACATCATCAAAAATCCTAACGCATTTTTCAACCGGTTAACTCAGGATGGTTCTTTCCAGACTGGATGGCTGGCTGAAACCATGGCGAATACCGGTCAGAGTTTATTGCAGGTTCTTCTTGGCAGGGTTAGCCATGCCTTCATGTCCCTGATCTATTACCCGTCCCTTGATTTTTATGGTTCCAGTTATCCAATGCTCACTTTATTCGTCTCAGTATTCTTCCTGATTGGTTTGATCGTTGCCCTGGTGAAAGTACGCAAAACAGGGATGCTGTTGTTGAACGGATATTTTTGGGCGCTAACTTTGTCTATCGGGATATTTGCCATTCCGCCTTCAGCAGATTCTTACCGGATGCTGGTTGCACTGCCTGCCGCTCTATTGCTGGCTGCGATTGGGATAAATGAATTGTTGGAGCGTATTGGAGCTGGTTGGAATCGTGCCAGGCATGCCTATTTATTCGTAACCGTTGGATTGGTGATCTCATTGGCCATATTCAATTTATGGGTCTACTACGGTGATTTTGTCGGGCAATGCCGCTATGGTGGTGAGATCAAAAGCCGGTTTGCTTCCTACCTGGGTGAGCATGTTAAGGCAGTTGAACCGGGATCCAATATTTACCTGCTCAGCGATGATACTTTCCTATATGGTACTCATGCTTCCACTGATTTTCTCAGTGGAAAAAAGGTGATCATCAACAGCCCCGGGAGCATTGATCAAATTCCGGCCGTAACTGGAGATACGATCATCGCCAGCCCGAATCGCATAACCGAAATGAATGATTGGATCCAGTTACATCCGGGTGGAAAATTCGATTTTATTTATGACTGTCAGAACCTGATCCTGCTTTCCTATCGGATTCCTTAAGGGAACAATGGATCCTGCTGAGTATGAGGTAATGTACCGAGTCGAAGACACCCACTGGTGGTACAGGGGGATGGCTGCAATTTCGTTATCCATTTTAAAAGTTTGGATCCCTGTTTTGCGCGATCTGAGAATTCTTGATGCCGGATGTGGCACCGGGGCAACGATAGCATCTCTCCTTTCTGGTTCAGGCGAAATAACAGGCATTGACCTCTCCCGAAAAGCCCTTCAATTTTGCCAGGCAAGAGGTATCCAGCCGCTTGTTCGCGCGTCAGTGGGTGACCTGCCGCTAGTTAGATCATCTTTTGATCTTATTACCAGCCTGGATGTTCTCTATTCAGCTGATGTCCCTAATGTTGCAGCAGCGCTTAAGGAGCTAAACCGCGTTTTGACTCCTGATGGTCACCTACTTTTACGAGTCCCGGCTTATAACTGGCTGCGCGGTTCTCATGACGTCATCGTTCACACCGCGCGCCGATTTACCCTCAAAGAGGTTATCCACCTCCTTGAATCAGCAGGCTTTATCGTTTTACACGCTACCTATGCCAATACTCTGTTTTTCCCTTTTGTGTTGATCAAGCGGATGATCGAAAAGATCCTGCCGTCAAAGAAACCGGGTTCCGACCTGAAAATCCGCTTTGGTATACTGAACCAAATCCTGACGGGTATCCTTAGTCTGGAAGCACCACTGGCTGCAAAACTGACTTTGCCCTATGGTCTAAGTGTGATCGCGATTGCAAGGCGGAAATGATGGAAAACAGTACCCGGGAGAGGAGTTTCATGGTCTCAGGAATCAGCGCGGTTTTTCCGGCATACAATGACGGCGGAACCATCCCGAGCATGGTCCTGACGGCTTTGATGGCTCTGCGCCAGGTTACGGATGACTACGAGATCATCGTCACGAACGATGGCAGTACGGATTACACAGGTAAGATACTGGATGAAATGGCGAAGTACATCCCTGAGTTGCAGGTGATTCATCATGACAGGAATCGTGGATATGGTTGTGCCCTGCGCACCGGATTCACTGCTGCCACAAGAGAGTGGATTTTTTATACAGATGGCGACGCGCAATACAATCCCCTGGAACTGGTTGACCTTGTGAATGCGTTGACTGATGGTGTGGATGTCGTCAATGGCTATAAGATCACCCGGCACGATCCCTGGATTCGCATTGTCATCGGACGGCTTTATCATCATCTTGTCAGGATGGCATTCGGGATAAAACTGAGAGATGTTGATTGTGATTTTCGGCTGATACGTCGAGCGTTATTCGATAGAATAGAACTGGAAAGTGAAAGGGGAACACTTCCGGTGGAGCTTGTTAAAAAATTCCAGGATCAAGGTGCCAGGTTCATTGAGGTGCCCGTTCATCATTATCACCGGCAATACGGGAAATCCCAGTTTTTCAATTGGCGGCGGATTTGGGCTAGCGGAAAAATGCTGATCGCCTTATGGGGTAAGCTTGTGCTCCGTAAGGAACACCTGAAAAGAGAGCGATGACTAACGCACCGATCGGTAATCTTTCAAGCAAACGGATATTGATCACTGGTGGATTAGGTTTCATCGGCAGCAACCTGGCGCGCCGGCTGGTTGAGTTGGATGCCAGGGTGACCCTCCTTGACTCCATGTGGCCTGCTGGGGGTGGGAACCTCTTTAATATTTCCGGTATCGAAAACCGTGTCCAACTTCATCGTGAAAACATGAAGAACGAAGCAGCGGTTCGTAATTTGCTGAAGGATGTTGAAATTGTCTTTAATCTTGCCGGCCAGACTTCGCATCTCGGCAGCATGCAGGATTCAAAAACTGACTTTGCGGCAAACACGTTCAATCAATTGGGCTTTCTCCAGATTTGCCGGGAAGTCAATCCGGAGATGGCGATTATCTACACCAGCACCCGGCAGGTCTATGGTCGGCCTCACGCTCTCCCCGTAAATGAACTTCATCCGGTGGCGCCAGTAGATTACAACGGTATCAGCAAGCTTGCCGGTGAACTTTACCATTCCATTTGCGGAAAAACTTATGGGTTACGAACGACCTGTCTGCGGTTAACCAATTGCTATGGTTCACGTATGCGGGTCAAGGATGCCAAACAGTCTTTCATTGGCTGGTGGCTGCGCCTGGCGATCGAGGGAAACGAGATCCCGGTTTACGGTGACGGAAGCCAGATCCGTGATTTCAACCATGTAGATGATGTGGTCGAAGCCCTCCTCCTTTGTGCTGCTAATCCATCCGCTTCCGGGCAAACCTATAATCTCGGTGGGGAGCCGATCACGCTTAAGAACCTCGCTCAATTGATTGTTGATCTGGCACACTCTGGTTCGTGGAATCTCGTACCTTTTCCACCGGAACGAAAGAGGATTGACATTGGTGACTACCAGGGGGATTACTCAAAGATCAAGGAAAATTTGGGTTGGCAGCCTCGCATTCCCTTATCCAAAGGTATCCTTGAAACTCTGTATTTCTACCGCCTTCACAAGGGAGAATACTGGTGAGTCCGATCCCCTTTGTTGACCTCCAGGCTCAATATTTAGCGATCAAACAGGAGATCGATTTGGCAACTGCGCGGGTGTTGCTTAGCGGAAGGTATATTCTTGACCGCGAAGTCTCCGCTTTTGAGGATGAGTATGCAGAATATTGTGGTGTCAAGCACGCCATCGGGGTCGCTTCGGGTACAGATGCCCTTCACCTTTCTTTGCTGGCATGCGGTGTGGGGCAGGGTGATGAGGTCATCACTGCTTCTTTTACCTCAGTAGCTACTGTTGCAGTGATTGAATTTACCGGTGCAAAACCAATCTTAGTGGATATCGATCCGCGTAGCCTGACCATTGATCCGGAAAAAGTCCATTCCGCCATCACTCCCCGGACGCGTGCGGTCATTCCAGTGCACCTATTTGGTTGTCCGGCAGATCTCACCTCGCTGCAGGAGATTTGCCGCAATCGCGGGATCTATTTGATTGAGGATTGCGCTCAGGCGCATGGGGCTTCCTGGATGGATAAAAAAGTTGGAGCCTGGGGAGACATTGCTGCATTCAGTTTCTACCCGACCAAGAACCTGGGTGCATTTGGAGATGGCGGGGCAGTTATCACCAGTGACCTGGGGTTAGCGCACAAAGCTCGTGTTCTCCGGCAATATGGCTGGGAGCGGCGCCAGGTTAGCTATTCAAAAGGGATCAACAGCCGTCTTGATGAGCTCCAGGCTGCGATCCTGCGGGTTAAACTCACACACCTCGATAATTGGAATGCACGCCGCAGGGAGATCGCTGCTTTGTACGATCAAAACTTACCCTGTATAGGGATAACCCTGCCAGCCGCCCCCGATAAAGGCTCGGCGGTTTATCACCAATATGTAATTCGCTCCCCTTTTCGCGATAAATTGCAATCGAATCTTAAAAAGTATGATATCAGCACACTAGTTAACTATCCCGTTCCAGTTCACCTGCAGCCAGCTTATGCAGATCTGGGCTACCAAAGGGGGGATCTGCCGATCTCCGAGGAGGCTTCAAGCCAGGTACTGTCGCTTCCGATCTATCCTGAAATGACGGATGAGATGGTCAAATACTGTTGCCACCATATCCATGAATTTAGATTCCCTTTCAACAGTTCAGAGAACCTGCCCGACTCCCGTTAAGACGAGTACCACAACTCCACTAACCATCATCCAGACGCAGTATCGTTTAAATTGCACGTATCCCGCCTCTGCATTCGATGTGGAAAGCATCCCCGCTCCCACCCTTTTAATTGCGTTGAACCAGAATCCCAACACAACCATCAGCAATATCACAATATGCTTTATGAGCATTAAAATTGCCCAGGCTGAATTAAAATTCCCGATTCCGGCATAATTTCCATCGACTAGTGTCAGGTAGGTCCCGGTCAGGGCCAGCACTACCATTGCGCTATACAACCACCAGCGGCTTCTCTTTGAGATCTCACTGAGCGTTTGCATGCCGGATGACTTTTTTGTTGTAAACACAGGGAGGATTATGATGGTCATGACCACATAAAAACCGATAAATACAATGGTTGCGAGCGTATGCAGAATATTCGCAGCAACGATCAAGGTTTGAGTCATCATTTCACCTCATTTGAGAAATTAATGATAAACAGTTGACACATGGTATACGTTGTAGTTGTATAAAAGTTTAAATCACAAAGAGGACTCTTTTTGAGTCCTCTTTAATCAATATCTTACAGATTAAGCAGATTCATTAGGGCGGAACAACCGGGTGATGGCAGCCCAGATCGGGCAACGGTCGTAAATACCTAAGAAAGCGATCACCCCGCCAAGGAGTGCAACCCACCAGGTGGTGGTGAGGATTCCAATGATGATGACGGTGAAACCAGCCCCAAGTCGTAAAATGCGGTCAAAGGTCCGCATGGGGATCTTCACCTGTTGCCCGCTTGCAAGCGCTGAGAATAAGGCACGGTATCCGTTTTCATCTCTCGACCCGGTGATCCGTGTTGCCAACTCACCGTTGCTGAATGCCATTACCGTCGGGATCCCGGTGATGCGGTATTCCTCCAGGATATCCCTCGAATCATCTGCGTTGATCGGTAGAAAATCGACCTTATCCTTATATTCCAGTGCCAGTTTTTCCAGGATTGGTTTGGTCATGCGGCATGGCGCGCACCAGGGTGCCCAAAAATCTACAACCATCGGTCTTTTTGCAGTGGTTATTTGCTTCTCAAATATGGTCTTGTTCATGGCATTATAGCAAAGCGGATGATCACTCATCCGCTTTGCTTATCCTTTACTTTTTCTTTAATGTGCTGAGCTTGAAAGGTACATAGAGCGGGCAGAATGCCACGATTGAGGTCAGCACAAAAACGGCTGCCAGTACCAGCAGGATGACTCCCAGGGCACCGGTCACGATGCCTCCAAAGTACAGGTAAGCAAAAACCCCGGCAATGATGATGCGGATGATGCGGTCCAAATTGGACATATTGCGTTTCATTGTATATTCTCCTTGAAAGATAATTTGTTTATTTCATACATTTTAGGAGATTTATGGAAACTTGTCTGTGACTAAGTCACATAACGGAAAAGGATTTCAACGCCTCGTAATCAAGGATATCGATATTCCCCCTGCCAGATTCCACCAGCCCGCGCTGTGAAAGATCATCCAGGATGCGGCTGATGACCTCCCGGGAGCTGCCCAATTCGGAGGCGATTTCCTGGTGGGTGATGCGGATTCTGTCGTTTTGGCTTGCTTTTGCTGCCAGCCAGGCAGCCACCCGTTTATCCATGCGTTGAAAAACCACCTCGTCCACAACTGAAAGGATCGCGTTTAAACGGTCGGACAGGAGGTTGAAAACGAACTCCCTCCAGACATCAAAACGCTTGATCCAGTCTCTGAAAACATCTGCCGGTATCATCACCGCCTCAGCATCTGCCTCGATTGTTGCAATTGCCGGGAAGGTTTTTTGATTCAGGATCGCATTAGCGGTGAGAATGCACGATTCTCCGTGCCCAAATCTGTAGAGGGTGATCTCCCGGCCGGTCTCACTGATCCTGTAAACCCGCACACTCCCCGAAAGCAGCACGGCGATGGCTTCTGCTTCGTCGCCTTCCATGAAGACATCTTTACCGGCAGGGATTTTCGCATAATAGGTCTTTGCCTGGAATTCACGGTTCAATTGCGTTTCTGCCGTATTCAATATCGGCAAAACGTGTTGAATGCGCTCCATTTGCACAGATGTCAGCATGAGTTAATTATACGGTCTCTGCCGTCAGGTTGTTGTTGAACTTGAGAAGAATAAAATTCCCGCACAGGAAAAACCTGCACGGGAAGTAGTGATGAAACACAACATTTTCAGATCAGGGGATCAGAACCTTCAAAGCTTCAAATACCAGGAATGCCGGCCAGACAATGGCTTTGAGGAATCCGAGTACTCCCAGCCAAAATGTGGTTGCATGACCAATGAAGTAGATGGCTGCACCAATGAATCCTAATCCGTAGACTGCTTCTGAAGCTCCCCCGCGATAATAGCGACAATTCTCTCTGCTCATTTTTTCTCCTTTATTTATCTTCTATACATACGCAAATCATCGAATTGTGGTGCAAGTCATCCAAGCAGAATGTCCGTGGAGGGTTTTATCCATTTGTTCAGCTCGCATGTTACTTTTGTCATATTGTTTTGAATTATAAATATGCCGTATTATGGATGTACCGTTATATACAATAGTATATAAACATATAGAACCGGACTGGAGGAATTATGGGTTCAAAAAAGGTTGTCATCATAGGGGCAGGTTGCGCGGGTCTTTCAGCAGCGTATAACCTGAAAAAGCAGGGAGTCGATTTCGTTGTTTTTGAAGCCAGCAAAAATGTTGGGGGACGCTGTCGTACTGAATATGAGGATGGGTACGAATTCTTTGTAGGTGCTGGCAGCACCGAACCGCAATGGAATACCACTTTTGAATACCTGAAGGAATTCAAATTGGAAGACCGAATCTATTCACTGGGCGGGATGCGTTTTGGTTTTTACCGCAACGGGAAGATTCGGACCGTTTTTCTCGGTTCAAATTTCAAAGATTCCTTACGCGCTCTTCCCGAGAATATCAGTTTTCTTTTCACCGGTATTCCTTTTAAGGCATATCTCCAGTTACTGAAGGTTATCGGTCCCATAGGCAAATATCTTAAACGCATTGATTCAAAAACCCACAATTACGAAGCTCTCTCTGAGATCTCGGACCTGAGCACCGAGGAGTTCTTCCTCAAGCAGGGTGCACCGGATGCTTCCAAGTGGTTCGCGCATACCTTGCTGGCAATGATGGTACTAGCCCGGCCCAAGGATATTTCAATTGCCCACCCGCTTACTCTCTTCTCCTTGATGCAGGGTATGTGCTCCATGCACGGCGGCATCGGCATGATTAACGATGCCTTATATGAACAGGTCAAGGACCATGTTGTCTTGAATACCCCTGTCAAAAAGGTTGTTCTCAAAGATAACAAGGTGGTTGGTGTAGAAACCCGCGATGGTTTTGTTGAGGCTGACCAGGTCATCTGTGGTCTAGACGCTGTCGATGCTCTCAAAGTCGTTCCGGAGCTTCCTGATACCATGCGTAAACCTCTTGAAACCTGCAAATACAGTTCCACTTACTATTATCAGTTTGGGCTTGAAAAACCGATCGTCAACCGAAAAGATACTCCCATGTACCTCGTCATGCTGCCACCCGACACCGATTCCTTCATGAGCTACATGTCACTTGGTTCCTCCTCACAGGAGAAGCCTGTGTGTGTTACCCCCACCCGTGGCTGGGAGGATGAGCGGTTGGCTGGTTTAACCCCAGAAGAACGCCGCCGCAAGGTGATTGATGAGATCCGCAAGTTTGTCCCGCTCTTCCCCGCGGAGCCGAAGGTCACTAAATGTTATCGCTGGGATCGTGCGGTGAACATCGAAGCCCCCGGGCAGCACAATGCCATTAAGAACATGATCGACAATAACATGAAGGACGTGAGTGGTCTTTACTTGGCAGGAGAGTATCTCTTCCTCCTGGCCTGTACTGAAGGCGCATTCTCAACAGGTAAGAAAGCTGCGGAAATGGTTGTGGATGATCTTCGCAATGAAAGGCTCTAGGGAATTATGGAACTTGAGGCTGTCCTGCTTGGACTGATCAGCATGCACGGAGGGGTTTCAGGGTATGACTTGAACCGCATTATGCGCGAGTCAACAGGATACCTCGTTTCAGCATCCCTTAGTCATATCTACCCCTCTCTTAAAAAACTTCACGATCTCGGTTGGGTCACCTTTGAGGACCTTCCTATTAAAAATCGCCTGGCAAAAAAGATCTACTCCATCACCCCTGCTGGTGAGCGGCAGTTGCAGGATTGGTTAAAGATGCCAGTCGGCGAAAATTACCTGGATTTTAGACCGTTTCTTCTAAAAATGTCTTTTTCGCCAATCATGGAAAAACCGGTCATTCTTGAACACGTCGACCGAGAGATAGTCCGGTTAACCAAATACCATGATGAACTTGAGCGTGATATTCAGGTTGAATTGGAGTACCTCGATAAAGGAAAGTTCAACTTAACCAAGGCAGAGTTGTTGTGGAATGGGATCAACAAGGTAGGCAAAAGGTTAGCCTCCGAACGCCTTGCCTGGCTCAAAGAGTGGCGTAACGCAATAGATCAAAATATTAAAGAGTAGAGAGGAGTAGATATGAAATCTGTTCGTATTCCATACCGGCAGGAAGATCATGGCACTTTTGACGCTGAATGGCCGGTCCATAAGGGTATCTCGGGATGGTGGTATATCACCGGTTATTTTTCCGAAGCTGGCAAACCCGAAAGATTGTATTCCTATCAGTTTACTGTGATCAAGCCGAACCTGTACGGCATGTCCCCCTGGCTGCTGCAATTGGCCATCACTGATATCCAGGAGGATAAGCATTACTTCCGACAACAGGTCAAGTTCTTTGATAAAGACATCTATGTCACAGAAGACACAGTCCATTATGGTACATTGGCCCATCTGGTTCGCCGGGAAAAGAATATGCTCTTGAGCATCCACAACGACCTGTTTGACCTGGAATTGGATCTGAACGAGGGCAAAGGCGCCACCTGGCATGCCGATGACGGTGTTCTTGTCATGGGCAACCGCGAAAAACAAGCCGAACGCACCGTTTATTATTCCTACACCAATATGCCTACCACTGGAACCGTCACTTTGCACGCGCCCGGTATGCAAAACCGCACCATGCAGATTAACGGTAAGTCCTGGTTCGACCGCCAATGGGGTCCTTACCACCTGGTCGACCCAATGACCCACTGGGAATGGTTCTCTCTCCGTTTCTTTGATGATGAAGAAGTGATGCTTTTTGCCTTTCCTCAGTGCCCTTATTTTGACGGCACGTATATCAACAAAGAAAAGAAACGCCAGCTGGTAAGGGATTACACCTATACCCCCAAAGAAATCGTGGTGGTCAACGACATCAAGTTCTCCAAAGGCTGGGATCTTTATATGCCGGGTGTGAAAGAAGAAAAGTATGAGATCCGGCCCATGACCGGCGGCCAGCTAAACCTGGCATACTTTGAACTCATCGCCGAGATCATCAATCCTAAGGGAAAGGTCGTCGGATATTGCATCGTTGAACTTCTTCCTGGTGCCCGTGACCCTGAAAAGAAGCTTGGACTGAATTTGTTCAGAAAAGTCTGATACGTAGTTTATCTTCCCAAAACCAGGAGTCTCGATAACAGGATTCCTGGTTTTTCTTTGTTTGTGTTGATATTCCATTCCCTGGTCTGGATATAATTGAGATAGTTTTCAACATTAGGATTTACGGAAAGCGGGGTTCTGATGGTCTCAAATCTGGGCATCCTCCTGCTGGTCTTGATTCTCTCCCTGATTGTGGCTATACTCCTTCTTGTTTTTGGCGTTCTCCTGCTTGTCAGCAATCTGGCAGGGTGGGGAGCGTTAGCCCGTCTTTATGAATCAAAGCCGGAGACTTCAAAAGGCATCTTGATTGAGGAAAAAAAGCAGCGCAAAGTCTGGGCAGGTGCCATCCAGTTAGGCGGCATGGTCAATGTGCGCGCTTATGAACGCGGTCTGGAAATGACTACGAAATTACCATTCTCGCCTCCACTTTTCATCCCCTGGGAGGATATCAAGGATTACAAACGGATAAATTTGTTTCGGAATACCCAGTTCGATCAATTCTGGGTCGATGACCGGATAATCCGTCTATCCAATCACATTGATGAGTTGGATAAACAAAAAAGATGAGACTGGCGAGTGCAATTACTTTGTAACCAATACGAAAAGACGCCTATTCTAAATAGTTTTTGTTTGACTGGGAGACCCTCGAATGGAAAATCGGCAGCTTGGCAATAGCGGTTTATTTGTGTCTGCCCTCGGTCTGGGCTGTATGGGAATGAGTTTCTCTTATACCCCCTTCCCTGAAAAAAACGAAATGATCTCTCTGATTCGAGCTGCGGTAGATAGCGGAATCAACTTTTTTGATACAGCTGAAGTATATGGACCATTTGTGAACGAAGAACTGGTAGGCGAAGCCCTTTCTCCAGTCCGGCAGAAGGTTGTCATCGCGACAAAATTCGGGTTTAAACCCGCCCCTTCAGGTGAAAATCGCTGGAGTATGCTGGACAGCCGGCCGCATCACATCAAAGATGTAGCCGAGGCTTCGCTTAAACGTTTAAGAACAGATTACATTGACTTGTTCTATCAACACCGCGTTGACCCTGACGTCCCCATCGAAGATGTTGCCGGCGCAGTCCGGGACTTGATCCAGGCAGGGAAGGTGAGGCATTTTGGTCTCTCCGAAGCGGGGGTCCATACGATTCGCCGCGCCCATTCAGTTCAACCAGTCACAGCATTGCAAAGTGAATATTCACTTTGGACACGTACTCCCGAAAAAGAGGTAATTCCGGTACTCGCGGAACTAGGGATTGGTTTCGTTCCTTTCAGCCCGCTGGGAAAGGGATTTCTAACTGGAAAGATTACCGAGAATACAACCTTCGGGGAAGGTGATTTCCGCAATTCCATTCCGCGATTTACAGCTCAAGCGCGTAAAGCGAACCAGGAATTGGTTGAGTTATTGGTATCCATCGGAGGACGAAAAAATGCCACACCTGCACAGATTGCTCTTGCCTGGTTACTGGCGCAAAGACCCTGGATAGTTCCAATACCGGGAACAACGAAACTTCATCGGTTGGAAGAGAATATTGGAGCGATTGGGATAGATCTATCCGAGAATGATCTCGAGGAGATCGAGCAGGCCACAGCAAAGATCAAGATTCTAGGCGCACGGTATCCCGATGCGCTGGAGAAATTGACCGGTAAGTGAAGGATGCTTGCGTTGCACTCTTCATACTGTGGTAAATTATCGTAAACGGCCAATTCCCTACCTGTAGCGCTCCGTGTAATCTACGGGTTTAAATATTCGCCCAGAGCAGGAACAACCTCGTAATTGAAATCAAAGAGTGCCTGGTTTTCCCATGAATTGCCGGAATTCGGGTCTTTGGTGTCCCAGCCGTTGCCTTCCACAACCGTCCAGGTGGCATCCCAGTAAAATATTCCCAATCCGCGTCCGTCCGGAACCCCGCGTACGATCGCCATTACATCGCGCACCATCTTGCGCTGCCCTTCAGGGGTGAACGGGTAACCATCGATCGCCATCCGCCGGTTTGCAATATTTGCCAGTTTATCCCCTTCCAGCACTGTGAATGGGTAAGCTACCTCCGCCACCACCACATCCTTGTCGTACCGAGTGGTGAGGTCGATCAGGTTCGCCTGAAGTTCTGCCAGGGTGCCGTGCCAGAACGGGTAATAGGAAATTCCGATCACATCATAGGGAACTTCCTGCCGGGTGATGTTATCAAACCACCAGCGTGCCATCTCGTTGTCGCCACCCTCTGCGATGTGCAGCATGATCAATGTAGATTCCGAAGCGTCCTTCGCTGCCTGTATCCCGGATTTCAGCAGTTCTCCGAGATTCTGAAAATGATTGTAGTCACCATCCGGCCACAACATGCCGGCGTTGATCTCGTTGCCTATCTGGACCATATCTGCCGGGGTACCCTGGGCAGCCAGGCCTTTGCATACATCATAAGTGTGGTCATATACTGCCTGTTTCAACTGCTCAAAATCAAGGTCTTTCCATGCAGCCGGTTTGTTTTGTTTTCCCGGATCTGCCCAGTCATCCGAATAGTGGAAGTCCACAAGTAATTTCATTCCCTGAGCCTTGATCCGCTTTGCCATCGCCAGAATTTCCGCCTTGTCGTGGTATCCATCAGCCGGGTCCACCCAGATTCGCAAACGGGCATAATTCATCCCGTTTGCCTTCAATATTTCCAGAGCATCAGCCTGCGTGCCATCACTGTATTTATAGATTCCGCCCAACGCCTCAGATTTATTCAAACTGGAGATATCCGCTCCAAGCATTGAAAGTGCAGCTTGTCCCGGGATAAGCTCGATGTCATCAAAACTGGCCCAGCTATCAGGGGTTCCGAATGAGTGAAGTGTGATTGTGCAGCTTCCTCCGACTGCCACGTTGGAAACCGAAAGGCGGATCCATCGGTACCCCGGAACAGTTGAAGGGATGTAAGCCCGCTTTTCTTCATCTCCGCATCTTAGAGCCATATAAACTTCATTCTTACCGCTCGAGCGTACCCAGGCGCCCATTGTATACCAGGATTCCGAGAGGGCGTTGACTGTCTGGGTCGTATCCACCAGAAAAGTTTCAGTTGCTTTATGGGATAGTCGGGAATTACCGGAATGCCCCCTATCCTCGGTCACAACAGCAGTGGTATCTCCGCTGCTTGTCCAGCCGGTCGGAATTCCACTGGCATTGCTATCTTCAAATCCCGAATTAACCACTATTGCAGGAGTGGCTTCCTTGGGTTCCTCGGTACCCGGCGTGTCCTGGGTTGACGTTACCTCCGCCGGAGTTGCGCACCCCGCCAGGCTGACAAATACCAAAACGAGTATTATGGAGGTCATCCATAATGTTTTCTTGTTGATCACTGGCATTTTTATCCTTTCACTGCGCCCTGGGTGAGTCCCCCAACAATTTGGTCCTGGAGGATCAGGTAGATTGCCATGATTGGTACGGCTCCCATCAGCGCACCGGCGGCAAAGACCCCCCAGCGTTGCTGGAATTGTGCACCTGCAAAGATCTGCAAGCCGACCATCAATGTGTAAGTCTCGTTACTTCGAAGTAAGATACGTGCCAGCACAAACTCACCGTAAGTGGAGATGAAGTTCAGGATGGCAATAACCACAAGGATAGGTCGCAGCAGCGGCAGGATCAACTGGGTGAAGATCTGCCAGTTGGATGCGCCCTCGACCATCGCGGATTCATCGATATCCCGCGGGATCGTATCCAGATAACCTTTCATTAGCCAGATATTGATGCCCATCGACCCGCCCAGGTAGACCAGGATCAGCGTCAGGTGGTTATCCAGTCCGATGATTTCCTTTCCGTTGATGGTGAGTACATCCCCGATCTGGGAAACCATCAGGAAGGTGGCAACCAGCGCCAGCAAGCCCGGGAATACATTCAACAGAAGGATCACCTTAAGCATTGTCTGACGGCCTTTAAAGCGGAACCTTGAAAACGCATACCCGGCTAGCGTGGTGATTGCCAGCGAAATCACTGAGGTAATTGAAGCGATCTTCAATGAGTTTAGCAGCCAGAACCAGAACGGGAATTGATCCATCGATACCAGTTCCTTGTAGTTGCCAAATCCCGGGTTCTTCGGGATCAGGGTCTGGGTTGCCAGAGTACCGGTGGGGTTGAGGGATGCAGAAATGACCCACAGGATCGGGAAGATCGAAAACAGGATCAGGATCACTGCAATTAGCAGGCGGATGCTGATTCCCAGCTTATTTTGCACCGACTTCGAAGTGCGGAGTTGTTGGAATTTCGATTCTTTGTCAGACATTTTCACCAACCTCCTCCCACATGCGGGTATAGCGGTATTGGAATAACGTGATCGAACCCACGATGAAGAAAATGATGATCGTGATCGCTGCGGCAAATCCATAATTTACGCCGCGGCTGCCGGAGAATGCCAGATTGTATACGTAACTGATGAGGATATCTGTATATCCGGCAGGTGTGGGAGTACCTGGTATTGGCGGACCACCGGCATTGAACAGGTAGATCAAATTGAAGTTGTTGAAATTAAAGGTAAAGGAAGCGATGAGCAGGGGACCGACTGCCACGAGCAGCAGAGGCAGGGTGATCTTCCGGAATTTCTGGAAGGGATTAGCGCCATCGACCACTGCCGCCTCATAGATATCCTGAGGAATTGATTGCAGCGCGCCGCTGCAGATGAGCATGAAGTAGGGATAGCTGAGCCATAAATTCACGATAAGGATCGCGGCTTTTGCCCACCACTGGTTGGTAAACCACAGCGGGGCTATGCCGAATATATTCTTGATCCATGTGGAGATGATGCCGATCTCCGGGTTCAGCATTCCCCGCCAGATGAGGATGGTGATCAGGGCAGGCACGGTGTAGGGGATGATCAGGAGCGACCGGATCAATTTCTTGTACGGGAATTTTGGGTCGTTGAATAGAATGGCAATCGCCAATCCCAATCCGAAGTTCAACAGTAAGCTCAAAATCGCAAAAGCAAAATTCCAACGCACTAATTGCACCAGCGGTCCGCGCAATGCAGGGCTGACGAAAAAATCCCTGAAGTTGTTGAATTTTATGAAGGAAATAAAACCAGGGCGAAGTGCCTTGCCGGTAGATGAGGTGAAGGAACCTCTTAAATTAGTGTAGACCTCCCCGGTTTCCTGGTTGATCATGGCGTCTGTTGTCGCATCGAATACAAACAGAGGTAAAAGTTCAGCAGCTTCCACCGAAGACCGTATCTGGATGGTCTTTCCAGTTTCTCCAAATAAAATACTTGGTAAAGATTTGTCTGAGGCAGCGAGGAAAGGATTCAACCGCTGGTATCCCGCAATTTCCACTGGGACGCCCTGGTTGTCGAGAGCTCCAATACCTTCGTCCCCGCTGGCGGGTTGGGTTATCGCCTCTCCGGGTTTCGCCAGAAATCCGTTTCCATTGGTGTCGATGAGCCAAAGCGCGTACTGTCCCTCGGTCGATTTGAAAGCCGTCCAGGTATAGGAGTTCCCGGCTGCTGGTAGATATTTTTGATTGAGGATCTGGTCAATAGCCTGTTGCTTGGTAATGAGATGGCTTTCGCCGTAATTGGTGAACGACACCCAAACCGTGAAAATGATCGGGTAAATGGTAAAGAGCGTCATCAGCACCAGCCCCACTACCATCCAGCGCAGGGGATAGGCTTCTTTTCGGAGAAGGACAAAATTGACAAAAAGAACGAGGATCGCAAATAACGCGACCAGAGGATAATACCCAAGTCCGAATAGCTTAATAATGAACCAGATCACTAGGGCATCCAGGAGCACCAGCGATGCGACCTTTATGATTTTGGATACGATTTTTGTTACTTGTCCGGGATCTTTTGAGGGCGGTTCAGACGGCATCTGTACACCTCCTTCTTCATTAAAAACATTATACAGATATTGAAAGGAGGCCGGGGGCAAATCCCGGCCTCCTTTGCTAAGAGGAGATTATTTGATTGTAGTTTCGACCAGTTTTGTTTCAGGGTTGTAAATGAATGTGACTTCACCGTCAGCTGCAAGGGTGATCTTGTAGTTCGGTCCATCCTGGGCACCATCGGAACCATAATTCACCGTCCAGGCTCCGTCCATCGCCACCTTGAACTCGTAATCACCTGCAGGCAGGGTCACAACCAGCTTGTACAGGCCGTCATCACCCTTGACCATGGAAGTCTTCACACAGGCGGGATCCCATTGACCACCGCAGCCAGCCTTATCCTGGTAGCTGCCAGGTAAGTTGACCATACCGGCCAAAGCGCCCTGGATCAGTGCGCGTACCTGGTTAGCAGCGTCGGTCATGGCGGCTTCCGGTGTTTGGGTTCCGGCAGTGGCTAGTGCGATACCGTTATTCCAGGCAGTCCAGACTGAGCCCATCGCGGGGATGTTGGGCATGGGGATGGCATTGGTGATCTGACCCATGGCTAACAGGTCGGGATCAGTGGTCTTCTCGAGGACTGAGACGAAAGCTGATGGGCGGTTGCCGGTATCAGCGATCTGCTGCATGAATCCTTCAGTGGCAACATATTCGGTCAGGAAGGTCTGAGCCAGCAGGATGTTCTCGCTGAAGGCATTGATCATGAATCCCTGTACACCAGAGAAGGGCGCACCATTATCGGGGAAGGTGGTTACTTTATAAGGAACACCTGAAGCGCGGATGCGGTCCAGAGCCCACGGACCAGCCATCAGGAATGGAGCTTTGCCGGTCTCAAATAACGAGTGCGCGGTTTCATAATCGGCCGTGGCAGGAACAAGGCCAGCAACCACTGCGTCAGTGAGGTACGTCACGCCAGCGATCATTCCAGCGCTGTCGAGACCTACATCATTCGCGTTCCAGGCGCCATTGGCGTCCTTGCCAAAGATGTAGCCGCCTTTTGCGGTCAGCACAGGAAGGTTCTCATATCCGCCGCCAGCCATTCCGAATGCGTATTCAATTTTGCCGGCGTCTTTAAGTGTCTGGGCAATGGTCAAAACTTCATCCCAGGTCGCGGGCGGGGTTTCTACGAGTTCGGTATTGTAGAAGAAACCGAGATTCTCAGTCGCGTATGGCACACCGTATAATTTCCCGTCGGTATAGGTAAAGGCTTCGAGTGACATGGGGACAAATTCACTGGTCTTCGCACCGAGATCGATCGGGGCTACCAGTCCGCTCTCTACCAGTGCGCCGAGCCAGTCATGTACGCCGATGAAGATGTCAGGTCCTTCGCCGGCAGGGGCAGCAGTGATCATCGGGGTGCGGATATCCTGTACCCGTCCGAGATCTTCGACTACGATTTCCACGTTGTATTTTGCCTTAAAATCTTCAGCAAATGCCAGCAAAATTGGCGTGCGGGTGTCGTCTGCCCAGATTTTCAATGTTGCGGTTGGTTCAGGGGGGGCTGCTTCTGTGGGGGCTTCCGTAGCTGCCTCGGTCGGCGCCTCAGTTGCCACGGGAGTGGTTTTTGCTCCGCAAGCCGTTAATACGAGGCTGGCGATGACCAAAAACAAAAGAACTTTTAATACCTTGCTTTTCATCTTGATCCTCCAATCGTTAGATTATTTAAGTACGTCAGGGGAATTCCCGGCGTACAAGGAACCAATGCATGAAAGCTGTGTTGATGTGTTTTTGAAAATCTTATCAACTCGTGTTGACATCACGTGTTAAAATGATTATACTAATTTTAAAATAAAAGTCAAGTAACATTCATGGCGGCGAATTGCAGAAAGAAGCATATCCATGAGGGACAGATCTCTTTTTAATGAAAACTGGCTTTTTTCTCCACAGCAACTTGCTTTGGATGCTCCCGATGCGCTTTTTGAGAAAGTTACCCTTCCGCATACCAACAGGATCTTTCCACATCATAATTTTGATAACGTAGAATACCAATTTATTTCCACCTATCGCAAGCGATTCCATTTTTGCAAAGGATCTTCTGACCAACAGGTGTTCCTTGAATTTGACGGGGTCATGCTTGCCTGTGAGATCTACATGAATGGTGCTTTCCTGGCAAAGCACCTGGGAGGCTTTACGCCATTTTCTGTCGATCTTACAGCCGTACTCAGAGAAGGGGGGAATGAGGTCACTCTCTATGTGGATTCAACCGAGCGCAAGGATATCCCTCCCTATGGGCATTTGGTGGATTACCTGACCTTCGGCGGCATCTACCGGGATGTCCACCTGTTGACCGTTAATGTTTGTCATGTTGAGGATCTTTTTGTTCAAACGCACACTGTGCTGACGAATCCCTCTGTGACCTGCTCAATCACAATAAATGATTTTATCCCTGGGCAGCAATTGTCTGTCGAAATTGTCGACACGGAGGGCGGAAGTGTGGCTCAGGCTCGACTGCCGGTTAGCGGCAGACAAATGACCCTCCAATTGGATAATTTATCGAAGATCCGCTTGTGGTCAGTGGATCAGCCGGTTCTGTATACCATCGTTGTTACGCTTTCCGATGGAGGTCAGTCAATCGACAGTCTCTCCAGGCGTTTCGGTTTTCGCGAAGCCCGGTTTTCTGCCGATGGCGGTTTTTACCTTAATGGTAACCTGATGAAACTCGTCGGACTTAACCGACATCAATCCTATCCATACATCGGCATAGCCGCACCGCCCCGCCTGCAACGGTTGGATGCCGATATTCTCAAAAACGAACTATCGTGCAATATTGTGCGCACTTCGCACTATCCGCAATCACCGCATTTCCTGGACCGCTGTGATGAGATCGGTCTTCTTGTTTTCGAGGAGGTCACCGGCTGGCAGTTCATCGGCGACCGGGACTGGAAAGAGGTGTACCTCGACGAACTCAGCGACATGATCAGGCGCGACCGCAATCACCCTTCCGTGATCCTCTGGGGGGTGCGGGTCAATGAATCACCCGATGATGATGATTTCTATCAGCAGACCAATGACCTCGCGCATCAACTGGATCCTGGCCGGCAGACCGGTGGGGTACGCTGTTTCCGCGAAAGTAATTTCCTCGAGGATGTTTTCACCTATAACGATTTCTCGGGCATTGTGCAGGATCCCAATCACCTGCCTTATCTCATTTCTGAATTCGCTGGGCACATGTTCCCCGCCAAATCCTGGGATTATGAGGAGCGCCTGGTCGAGCATGCGCTCTATCATGCGAGGATCATCGATTCCCAGTTTGGCAACAAAAAGATCTCCGGTGCGATCGGCTGGTGCGCTTTTGATTACGCCACCCACAACGAATTCGGTTCCGGTGACCGTATCTGCTACCACGGGGTCATGGATATCTTCCGCCTTCCTAAATGGGCAGCAGCTTTCTATAAGAGCCAGCAACCGCCGCAAAAGCAGATCGTTCTGCAACCGGCTACTCACTGGACGATGGGGGACCGTTCGGGCGGGGGGATGAATCCCCTTACCATTTTCAGCAATTGCGATGAGGTCGAGGTCATCCTTGGGGATATCCGCGTCGGCCGTTTCAAACCGGATCGTGCGACCTACCCGAATCTCGCGCATCCTCCCATCACGGTTAACGGGCTGGACCAATTCACCGCCTGGGGGCAGCGTCAATTCCATGACCTTCATCTCGCGGGTTACCTGGAGGGGCATAGCGTTGCCGAAGCCTGGATCTCCAGTTCCCGCATCCCCAGGAAACTGGAACTCTTCACGGATACAGACATCCTTTTTGCTGATGGCGCTGATATGACCCGTCTGATTTTTCGCATCACGGATGAATTTGGCAATATCCTCCCTTATGCATCCAAGGTGGTATCATTTGAGCTTACAGGCGACGCGGAGTTGATCGGCGAGAATCCTTTCCCGCTTATCGGCGGACAGGCGGCATTATTCATCAAAGCCGGTCATTCTGCCAGCCAGGTTACGGTAACTGCGCAAACACAGGGACTTGAAAAGAGTTCGATAACTTTGGAAATTATCAAGCCCTGACGGTCGTAGATCGAGCCTGTTCGCCAAGGTATTGACCAGGGAAAAATTTCATGGATGAAAACGGGAATGTAACCCAAACGGACGTAGCCGCAAAAGCGGGTGTGTCCCGCAGCGTGGTGTCTTACGTGATCAATAATGGACCGCGGGAAGTGGCGCCCGAAACGCGTCTCAGGGTCTTGGAAGTGATCCGTGAGCTGGGGTACCGCCCTAACAAGCATGCCCAGAATTTAAAACGCGGCGGTAAACCAGCTGTGAAGTCATTGGGGATCATCGCTGGCGGCAAGAGTTTTAATGTCCTCGAAAGACCTTACTATAATTTGATCCTCTCCGGGCTTTTTGAGGAGGCCCACCGCAACGGGCAGGAAGTCAGGCTGTTCAGTTTCTTTGATGCCCTCACTGACCCCGTCTTCTTTAATAAAAACATCCATCAGGATGAACTCTCTGCACTGATCTTAATATTGCCCTCTATGATAGGCGCTGAACCAGAGTACCAGGTAATCCTTGATCAAATTGCTGAGCGTATTGATAATGTCGTTTGTTTGGAAGAACAGGTAAAGGGTTGGCCGACCATTATTTTCGATCGAGCTATGGCCGCCAGGCAAGCTGTTGAACATCTCATCACTTTGGGTCACCACCGCATCGCTTTTCTCGCCATTCAGGATGCGCGCTTGACCGGTTATAGACAGACGCTCATGGACCACGGTCTCCAGTATGACGAAAGCCTGGTCTTTACCCCTGACTCCGCGAATATTCTTTCGGGGGCGTATGCGGCTACTGAAAAGATACTCCTGTTGAGTCCCAGACCGACGGCAATATTTGCTGCCAATGACGAAAGTGCCATCAGTGCCATCGCGGCATTAAATGACCACGGGATCAAAGTGCCTGAAGATATGGCTATCGTCTCTATCGATAATATTGGTATAGCTGGAATGATCCGGCCCGGTTTAACCACCGTGGATGTGCCAAAATTGCAGATGGCGGCTTATGCCCTGCAGACCCTGCTGATGCATGAACGGGTAAAGGGGCAGCGCTCGCCGTCTATAGTCCTTCCTACCGAATTGGTCATCCGCGAATCCTGCGGAGCGAAATTGCGCAGGTAAACTCGCAGACGGAGAACCCTTACCTTGAGAAAATTTTCAGGCAATTGAGTTTGGTTTGTTGAGCAAAGAATCCATGAAGAAGATTGATGAGTTATTTGAGGGGCCACCGGTTGTATCCTATCAGCCAGAACCAGATCATCTCCTCCTGCCTGCTGCAACGCCCAGGTGCAGTAGGTCCTGATTGAAACCTTTGTTTTCGTGTCAGTAATTGGTCGCACCTCCAGCTACTTCCGGGAACCGAATACGTCGGACATCATTTGTTTGATGGCATCTAAATCTGGTTCCAGGCACACATTCACATTTGCATCGCCATCGACGAGCGTAGTTTGCCCTTGTAAAATTCCTTCAGCGATTACCACCTCCAACCTCAACGGTGTGAAAGTACAGTGCTCAGGATTCATCATGATTTCGGCAGCCATCAGGTCCCACATTTCGATTTCGTTCTCGTTCCAGCTTGCCATAAGCGAGTCGTAGATATCAGCTGTGAAGTCTGGTATTCTGCCCCCTTTGCGCCATTTGATTGTATCCCCTCGGGATAACTTCACCTGATTGGTTGCATCCAGAGGTATCAGGAACAACGTTAATCCGGAATTGAAGACCTCACTTGCTGCCAATGGGTCTACGTAGATGTTCCACTCCGCCACCGTGTTATTGGTGTCTGGGAGCAAATCGTTCAGGTTCCCGGGCACATAAACCGCCCCTCCCATGATAAAAACACCGGCAACCTTTTCTATGATGCCGGGTTCCATCCGCAATGCCTGCGCCAGGTTGGTTAGCGTGCCGCTGACGAAAATAGTCACAGGTTCGCTCGATTCCATGATTGTCTTGATCATCAAATCAGCGCTGTCTTGTACCGGATACACCTGGTCGGCATTCGCTTGGGAGAAACCCCAGAATCCGTTTGAAGCAATACGCACGTATTCCGGGAAGCTGTTAACACCTGCCAGTGGGGCATCGTTTCCCGCACCCAGCGGGATGTTCCCATACCCATTTTGTTCAAGGATTCCTCCAAGATAATGGATGTACACCTGGGGGTGCGCCTCGCCATAGGATACGCTCACCATCATGACTTTCGCGTGGGGGTCGCTCAAGAGGTACATAAGGGCACTCGTTCCATCTGGACTGCCATCATCATCAAAGATCACCGCCTTTTGCGCAATGTCCGCGTTTGGTGTTGGTACTTCTCCCGCTTCCTTTGTGTATGTAACTCGTTCAAATAATAAAAAAAGTAACGCTATCGTAAGGACGAGCACAGGGATGAGGAATAACCATACCAACCACGATCGTTCCCGTTTACGAGTCAATGCAAATATGCCCAGGATAACGGCTGATATCATACTCAAAAACATGATCATATCGTACAGGGGCACCATTATGTTGGCTTCATCATTTCCAATTGAGTTCAAGGGATTGAGCCCAAGCATGTTTATCCCCAACATCAACCCGCCCAGGATAGCCAGCCCCCCGGACCACCAGCCTGTTTTAGTTGCAGGTTGCTGAAAGAACCGCGAATTCACAGGATTCTTCATCATCACTTCCTTTCTGCTTTGATTCATCTTCACGTTTTTTTTATCATTCGGTCCGCGAAGGATCTACCGATCTGCAAGGAGGACCCTGCCAATTTTTTTATTTCAACAATCACTACGCAGGTAAATTCTTGTTGTTCAGATTAATTCAATTCTGAAAGTTTCTCATCACTTTTTCTCATGATGACCCATTTGTTCATCGGGAACTGGATCAGCATTGAGATCGTCATGTTGATGAATTTCACAACCGTTGCACCCAATGTGGCGCCAACCGCAGCTGCGATTCCAGCCTGGAGTAGCGATGGAACCCAGAGCTGCAAAAAGTACACGCCGATTACCATAACAGCATACAGGATCCCGCTATACAACACATTGTTGTTCGCCTTGAAGGTCGTTTTTCGCTGTAAAAAGAAATTGAAGGTTTGAGAAATGGCAAAGGAAAGACCAAAAGCCAGGAAAGCTCCCAAGCCCCCATCCTCGATCGAATAATTAATAATCCACCAGTCAAAGGGCTGTGACATTAATGAGGTAAACACTACGTAATTGAATAAGGCAAACGATCCGAAATCCACCACAGTTGTGATGCTGCTCATTAAAGTAAACATCACGAACTGCCAGAGTGTCTGGTGTTTTGTTTTCCATTGTTGGAATTGATTTCCCATCAAAGACATGCCTTTCACCAGATCAACTTCTGACTTGTTGCTCATTATACAGTTAACAACATAACGGGATGTGTAAGCCAGGCATTTATATAAACCTGTAAAAAGGAAAAAAAGGACACGTAATTCTAAATAATATGACAAATATCATAATAATTAGTGGAATATTGAGTATAATAAGGTCAATCAGACAATTCTAGAAGAGGAAATCAACATGAGCGAAATTATCAACAACCGTCAGAAACGCATCGAGATTATGAAAGGACTGATCCGCCGCCTTCATTCCGGTGAAACCGAAGAAAGGGTTAAAGCCCAGCTCGAAACAATGCTGGATGAAGCGGATTACAGCGATGTGTTTATCATGGAAGTTCAACTCGTAAAAGAGGGCATACCAGCCGAGAGTATTCAGGAATTGTGTGATACCCACACCCGGGTGCTCAAGAAACACCTGGATCTACAGGAGACTCCGCAAACCATCGCCGGTCACCCCGTTCATACCTTTGTGCAGGAGAATCGGGAACTCAATAAGACCACCGGTCAGGTACGTCTTCTGATCACAAACATTGAAAAAACTCGTGACGAGGTTGATGTCACCCCACAGATCAGGGAACTTCAACAATTACTCAATAATCTTATGGATGTTGATAAGCATTATCGCCGCAAGGAATATCTTCTCTTTCCCTTTTTTGAAAAAAATGATCTTCCGGGTCCTGCAATGGTGATGTGGGGAAAACATGACGAGGTTCGGGAAATCTTAAAACAAACGATTGCGGGTTTGCAGGAAACTGCCTCGATGACTGCTGCTGAAGCGAAGGCATTTGCCCTTTTTACAATTCTCCCTGCGGTCGAAGCCATTGACGACATGGTCTACAAAGAGGAAAAAATTCTCTTTCCCACCGCCCTTGACCTGCTGACCGAACAGGACTGGTATGACATCTACCTTCAAAGTGATGAATATGGTTATTGTTTATACGCTCCTGATTTCGAGTGGGTACCTGAAGGAGAAGTAAACAAGGAAGTAGTGAATGCTGCCCTCCAATCAGGCCGGGTGCAAATGCCGACCGGCAATTTCACGCTGGAAGAACTGATCGCCAGTTTCAGTGTTCTGCCGTTCGATTTCACTTTTGTGGATAAAGAGGATACCGTGCGGTATTTTTCCCCGGGGAAGGACCGCATCTTTGACCGTTCGCGTTCCATCCTCGGTCGCAAAGTGCAATATTGCCATCCCCCCAAGAGTGTTCACATTGTCAATGCCATTGTCAAGGATTTCAAGGATGGCAAACAGGATCGGGCGAGGTTTTGGATAAACATGGCAGGGAAACTTGTCTACATCTGTTATTACGCGGTTAGAAGTCCAAAGGGGGAATACCTAGGTACCCTCGAAATCACTCAGGACTTAACCGAGGTGCGCTCTCTTGAAGGGGAACGCAGGTTGCTTGCTTATGATGAAACAGTCAGGGAGTTTTAATGCATATTACCAGCCATACCAAACTATTTGATGTTTTAGAGGCATATCCTGAACTGGAGAAACAGATAATCAAAATTGCCCCTCCTTTCAAGAATTTGCAGAATCCAGTCCTCCGCCGGACGGTGGGCAAACTGTCGAATCTTGAGCAGGTAGCCAAAATTGGCGGTATGGACGTTGACAAGCTGGTAAACACACTTCGCCGGGCAGTGGGTCAGGAAGAGCTCTCTACAACAGCAGGGGGTGCACTAGCTGTTGATATCTCTGTGGACGCAAACGATCCACCGTGGATCAGCGCAAAACCTGAAGTTGTGGTCAATGGTACCGATTTACTCGCCAATGGAGAGGTTCCTCTCGGGCACATCAATGATCTTCTGACACAAATCTCCGAGGGTGGCATTATCTTATTGGTTACTGAATTTTTCCCCAGCCCGATCATTGATGCCATGAAAAAGCAGAACCGGGAGGTGCATCACAAGATGGATGCGCAAAACCCGCTCCGGCACCTGACCTTTATTCGATAATCACTTTTAACCATTTTTCAGTAAGACATAAAATCCGCTTTGTGGCGGATTTTTGATTTCAGTTCGAAGAGTATCCTGTAAGGACGACGGGACTTACCTATCCCCGTAAGGGGACGAACCCGTGTTTCGTGCCCTGCGAATAGCAGGGTGAGACTTGAGAGGGCTACTTTTTTTAAAAAAAAAGTGCCCCCAAGGGAATACTTTATATACGGATAATAGAAGGTTGAGAGGGTATAGGCAATCAGACATTGGCCTTTGCCTGTGCCTCTGCTATACTATGTGCAACCCTAAACGATATAATCACTTCCTATTGTACCGATTCTGTTAAGCGTTTGGACGGGCGATCTATGATCATTAGACTGTTCGCCTAACCAGATGTTGGGTGCACAGGAATTGATTTGCGCAATTGTTCAAGGAGTGCAAAATGATACCCGAGCAGCTTTTTGGGCAAACAGGACATTCAAGTACCAGGATCATTTTTGGCTCATACGCCCTAAGCCAAGCAACACAAATAGAAGCCGATAAAGTCTTAGAATTATTGTTGAAATTTGGAATAAACCATATTGATACAGCACCAATGTATGGAAATGCCGAAAAATGTATTGGTTCTTGGATGAAACACCACCGCGAAAGGTTCTTTCTCGCTACCAAAACGCGAAGTCGATCGTACGAAGGAGCATGGAAAAGTTTGCGGCATTCTTTGGAGCAGATGAAGGTTGAATATGTCGACTTGTACCAGATGCATGGTTTAACCAATCCACAAGGTTGGGCAAAAGCAATGGGGCCTGGGGGAGCATTGGAGGCATTCATCGAAGCCCGCGAAAAAGGTTTGATAAAGTGTTTAGGTGTGACAGGACATGGCAGTATCGCTCCAATGATGCACAAAAAGAGCCTCGATAGATTTGACTTCGATTCTATTTTGCTTCCCTACAACTATATGCAAATGCAAGATTTACGTTATGCCGCTGGTTTTAATGAATTAATTGAAATTTGTAGAAAACATACCATTGCAGTACAAACGATCAAATCGGTGTCTCGAAGACCGTGGAGAGACCAAGCCAGAGAATTCAATACATATTTCTATGAACCATTAGTAAATCAAGATGCGATTGAGAAGTCGGTACATTGGGCGCTAGGTTTACGAGACAGCTTTGTAATTACAGCAGGAGACATACAATTGCTACCCAAAATGCTGGATGCCGCATATCGTTATGAGAAGCCACCATCTGATGTCAAAATGAAAGAGATTGTAGATGAGTATGGTATACAACCGATATTTCCGTACTAACTGAGAAAACGTATCTAAAACAGCGCGCAACCGACAGGTGGGATTCGCCCGACTAAAAGGAGTTGTTTCTGAGTTTGAGTGCATTCCGTAAAAGCAGCTTCATTTTTCCCACTCACCTGCGGGTAACGCAAGCTGTTGGGTCGTCACCTAAAAGAAATCCGTCTTTCAAAGGCGGATTTTGGTGTGCCCCCAAGGGGATGTACATATCTGATCAGCTCAAAATAGTTTGAGAGGTAATTCCCTCTACTTTCGGATCGCAGTGCAGATATTCCAAACCCTGATCTCTGAAAGATTATACATATCTCGTATCAAATCAAACAAAAAAAGACCATGTTGAATCTATGTTCCATATGGTCTATCTGGTGCCCCCAAGGGGATACTTTATATACGGATAATGGAATGTTGAGAGGGGGAGATCCATTGATAATTTTGGACAAATACCTCGATTGACCTTCCGTATTGATATTGCTATACTGGATGCAAATGTCTTTTTTTTGTCTGCCACCCCGCCCGCCAGCAGGTAGCGCAAACCATTGGGCGCTTGAATTGTGAGATATGAAAAAAATTATCGCCGTTGCGATGATTCCTTTAATCTTTTTATGCGGCTGTGGGCAAAATATGACGCCCGTACTTACAGTGACATTAACTGTTACCCCTTCAGAATCGCCAACATCAACGGCAACATTGACTCCAAGCCCAGAGAATACGGAGACACCCTGGCCGACTTTAATTTATTATTTATATCCTACAATTACGCCTGACCCCTATAGAACGCCTCTACCTCCCGAGCCAACAGTCACTGCTCCCCCACCTAGAAATCCTCCAATTGTATTGCCTGAAGGATTGAATATCGATGAATACCAGATAACCGAGAAAGATGTATATGCCATAGAATCTCTCGTTAGTTCTCGATATCCACCCAAAGGTGGGTGGTATTATTGGCCGAAAGGCGGCATGCTGGACGGAAAATTTTTTCTGGCGAGTGAGATAATTAGAGAATATCGATATGCAGAGATACATGCCACTTTGGATGGAATTGAAATATTTTCGGTAGATTGCGGTAATGTAACCCCATTACCGACGGTAATAACAGCTTGGACTTATGGTCAACACTGGATAATTCAAAGTGTATGCCACCAGGAATTCGATATATTTTGGGATGGCGTCTCTTTGAATACCAGTAAAGGATACCAGTCATCTTTTGCTTTTCAGATTTTAGGGGAATATCCATTTTACCTTTTCGAAAGGAATGACCAGGTTTGGCTCTCATACAATTGGCAAGAAGTATTACTCGGATATGATGAAGTAAAACTGACCTATTGCTGTATGACTTACCATCCACCCCAGCACTACGAAAATTTTATAACCTTTTATTCGTCTATGGGTGACCAGTTATATTACGTTGTTATAGGGTTATTTGATAAATAACAGATAAGATTTACTGCTATTTGGAACAGCACCGAATATTGCGTGCAGGTGCCGAGCAGACTCGAATCAAAAACGCCTTTTCAGGCGTTTACCTGTGCCCCCAAGGAAAGGCAAATACCTGATTTTTCAATATTTCTTGAGAGGTAATTACCTCTGCTTTCTGATGGAAGTGCAAATATTCCACACCCTGATTTCCGAGAGTCGATATATCTTGGCAAGCTGTCTGATGGTTTTCTTCTCAACTGTGTGCAGTCGGTAAATTTCCAGATCCCTAGGATTGACCGGCCTTGGTTTTCTTGGGGGCAGAGGTTTTTCTGCCAGGTGGGGGGCGAGTTTGTAGATGGACTGGATGCTCTTCTGATTCATATCATGCAGCGAGCGCTCGATCGGCTCAGCCTCGAGCATTTCCTTCTCGTTTCCTCTTCCTAGGCCAGCTCCGAGCGGGTATCGATACCGGATTCGTACCTGATCATAGCCCAGCTCGATCTGTATGATGAAACGCTCGATCATGGTCCTGGACGCCTGGATATCCTGCCGCCCAAGCGTATCGGCCATCTGCTCCCGCGATGCATATCTGGCCATCAAGTGGACTAACAAAAAGACCACATGGAATCTATCTTCCATATGGTCTATCTGGTGCCCCCAACGGGACTCGAACCCGTGTTTTGGCCTTGAGAGGGCCACGTCCTAGGCCGCTAGACAATGGGGGCGTATTAAGCGTTCGGATTTTATCATGAGAGAAGGGCAGTGTCAACAATTCGTCCCTTTTCACCCTTTGACGAACAGCCTACCTCATGCTATGATGATTAAAGCATTTATCCTATTATCCTGTTCCTTAACATGCACTCATTCTTTTTTATTCAGGAGCAATTATCATGAGTATTGATTTTATTTTTCGTTTGATCGGCATGATTGGTTTTGCAATAGGGGGGTTATTCTGGGGTCAGAACCTTGGTGAAGCAGCCAATGCAGTTCCAGGCGCCAATACCATGTCAGTGGAGCAGTATACCTTCTCCTTTGGCCTGGTGGGTGCCCTTGTTGGTTTAATTTTCACCCCCTATGTCACCACCCGTCCCATTCGGGCATTGCGCAAAACTCTTGCCAATTCCTCGGCGCAAACACTGGTTGCGGCTTTAGTTGGTCTCATTGCCGGGCTCATCGTCGCGGCGCTTTTCTCATTCCCCATCTCCCTCCTGCCGGATCCCTTTGGCAGCATTTTGCCCTTCATCGCGGTCATGCTTTTTGGCTACCTGGGAGTGTCGGTGTTTGTCATGCGCCAGGCTGATATCTTCTCCGGTTTCCCCGGTCTGCAGAAAGGGCAGCTGCCCAAATCCGAGGCTTCTGGCTCGAATTGGGCTGAAAACCGTACCATTCTGCTGGACACGAGCGTCATCATCGACGGGCGTATTGCAGATATCACCCGCACCGGTTTCATCCCCGGCAGCCTGCTCATCCCGCGATTCGTGCTGAATGAGCTCCAGTACATCGCAGATTCTTCTGACCCGATGCGCCGCCAGCGTGGCCGCCGCGGCATGGAAGTGCTTGCCGCCCTGCAAAAGGAGCCGGCAATCCCGGTGCGTATCAGTGATATCGATGTTGATGGTGTCCGCGAAGTGGATGACAAGCTCGTCGTCCTCGCCCGCCAGATGCGCTGTCCCATCCTGACCAACGATTACAATCTTAACCGCATTGCTGAATTGCAGGGCGTCACCATCCTGAACATCAACGAACTGGCGAATGCGGTCAAGTCCGTGCTTCTACCGGGCGAGTTAATGCAGGTAAAGGTCATCCAGGAAGGCCGCGAATCCGGGCAGGGGGTGGCGTATCTGGATGACGGCACCATGGTCGTTGTCGAGAATGGTCGTGAATACATGGACAAGGACATCACCGTGATGGTGACCAAGGTGCTGCAAACCGCAGCCGGTCGTATGATCTTTGGCCGCCCGGAATCATCCTGAACATTATTTTGAACGAGGAGTACCACGCATGCAGAAAGTCTACAACACGCTTACCCGCAAGACTGAAGAATTCGTCACGTTACAGCCAGGTAAGGTTTCCATGTACGTTTGCGGTCCTACCGTTTATGCCAAAGCGCACATTGGTCACGCCATGTCTGCGCTTGTCTTCGATGTGCTGCGCCGTTACCTTGAATTTCGCGGTTATGCCGTCACGCATGTAATGAATTTCACCGATGTGGATGACAAGATCATCCTAAAAGCCAGGGAAAAAGGGATGGATCCTTTCACCTTGGGCGAGATGTATATCCACGAATTTGAACAGCACCTGGCGGATTTTAACATCCTGCCTGCCACTATCAATCCGCGTGCCACCCGCGAAATGGAACAGATCATCACCATGATCACCGGTCTCATCGAAAAGGGGTATGCCTACCCGGTGGATGGGGATGTGTATTTCAGGGTTCAGAAGGATAAAACCTACGGCAAACTTTCCGGCCGCAAGGTCGAAGACATGCAGGCTGGCGCCCGTATCGATGTAGATGAACGCAAGGAACATCCCATGGATTTTGCCCTTTGGAAGTCCGCCAAACCTGGCGAACCGGCATGGGAAAGTCCCTGGGGAAAGGGACGCCCCGGCTGGCACATTGAGTGCTCCGCTATGAACCTCAACCACCTCGGTGAGCAGATCGATATTCACGGCGGCGGTAATGACCTGGTCTTCCCGCACCACGAAAATGAGATTGCCCAGAGTGAATCCTTCACCGGCAAACAGTTTGCCCGTTACTGGATCCACAACGGCATGCTTCAACTCAGCGGCGAGAAAATGTCAAAATCCATTGGCAACCTTGTTACCATTGAGGAGTTCCTTGCCAATCATCCGGCTGAAGCGCTTCGCATGATGGTCCTCAATTCGGGTTACCGTAATCCCTTATCCTACTCCGAGGAGATCCTGGACCAGGTCGAGAAGGCCATCGAGCGCTTGCGTTCTGCCCTTAAACCAGCCCTTCCCGGTGCTGCAGGGTTGGAACCAGCCAGAATGGTTGATCTGGCTAAGCAGGTCGAGAAAACCAGGGCAGGTTTTATCGCCGCGATGGATGACGACTTTAATTCTTCCGGCGCATTGGCGGAGCTTTTCGAGCTTGTGCGTGCCACCAATCAGGCGCGCGCCGATGGTGCGTCAGCTGCTCAGCTTGAACCAGCCCAGGCAGCCTTGCTGGAGCTTGCCTCTGTGTTGGGCCTTAAGCTGGATTCCAGTAAGGTTGTCGACACCAGGACAGATGAGATCATCGACCTGCTTATTGAGATCCGCAGGGAATTACGCCAGAACAAGCTCTGGGCGCTCTCCGATACGATCCGGGACCGTCTGGCTGCACTCGGGGTCATCCTTGAGGATAGCAAAGAGGGCACTTCCTGGCACTGGAATTAACCCGCATGAGAGAATGGATCTACGGCCGCAACGCGGTAATGGAAGCACTCCAGGCACGGAGACGTGATGTTTTTTCATTGTTGATCGCCGTCGGTATTGAGGATAAAGGACGTATCCAGGAAATCCTGAAACTTGCAATTGACCGTAAATGCAAGATTGAAAGGGTTCCTAAAGAACGTCTGGCAAAAATGGGCGAGAATCCACAGGGTGTTGCCCTCGAAGTCAGCAGGTATCCGTATGTTGATATCTCCGATATTATCGCAAATGCCCAGTCGAGGAGCGAGGATCTTTTTGTTCTCCTGTTGGACATGATTCAGAATCCCCAGAATTTGGGTACCCTGCTGCGCACGGCAGAGGCTGCCGGTGTGCATGGCGTCATCATCCCCCAGCACCGCGCCGCTGAGGTGACCCCGGCTGTTGTAAATTCTTCCTCGGGGGCGAGTGAACACATGCTCATCGCCCAGGCAAACCTGGCATCCGCCGTGGAAGAACTGAAGCAGGTTGGTGCCTGGGTGGTCGGGTTGGATGGCGGTCCCGGGTCACAGCGAGTGCAGGATATCCGCCTGGATGGTCCGATCGCTGTCATTGTTGGCAATGAAGGTGAGGGGATGAGGGCTCTTGTACGTGAGAAATGTGACTTTCTCCTCGGGTTGCCCATGCGCGGCCGCATCGAATCCCTCAATGCCGCAGTCGCGGGTTCCATCGTGCTTTACCAGGTAGTGCTTACCCGCCAGCAAAAATAGGATTCCAATAAATGTTAATGAATTTCTATGAATGCCTGTATATAATATAAAAAAGGTAAAAATAGGAATATATAGGAGAATAAAAATGTTGATTACCAAAAAACTAAACGATGCCATCAATGTCCAGATCGGTCGCGAAATGGAAGCATCAAACCAGTACCTGCAGATCGCCGCTTATTTTGAGTCGCGCTATCTCAAGAAACTTGCTGATTTGTTCTACAAACAGGCGGCAGAAGAGCAGGAGCATGCCCTTAAGTTCCTTCACTATGTAACAGAAACTGGCGGCAACTTAGCGATCCCCGCCCTGGCAGCGCCAAAAACTGATTTCTCTTCTGCGGAAGAGGCGGTTGCATTATCGCTCAAATGGGAAAATGATGTCACCAAATACATCTACGAGTTGGTTGAAATAGCCGATAGTACCAAAGACTACATCGCCCGCGAGTTTCTCGCCTGGTTCGTCACCGAACAGCTGGAGGAAGTATCCTCCATGGATTCCCTGCTGGGTGTTGTCCGTAATGCAGGGGAGAAGAACCTGATGATGGTTGAGGCTTATCTCTCTCACTAATAAAAAAACTCCGGC
>CAZLBG010000006.1:0-59458 GCA_964557895.1 uncultured Anaerolinea sp. | reverse complement strand
AGTTGAATGTCACCGACCCAGTGGGATATTTGTGATATTTCCCATAGATCGAAACAGTAACCTTCTCACTTAAAATAAAGAAAATTAAGTATATTATTAAGATAATCAAATAAGTATTGACATTATCTTAAAATATTGCTATGATAGATTTTAGATAATTAATAAAATTCAAAGATCGTAAGGTGGAGGGTAGTATGAAACAAACCTCATTTCCGATGAAACCCGATGGAAAGCTGCAAATCCGATGCGGTGCTGACCTTTCGGTGGAAGGGATCGAAGCTGCAACAATGGTCGTGATCGTTGATAATGGTGAAGGATTACGGATGAAGGAAGAAGCCGGGCTTTTCAACCTGGCTGCGGATTCAGACTGCCGGGTGATCCTCCCGTTTGGTGTGACCGTTACCGTGGAAAAGGCAGGCGGAGATGCGTCTATCAAAAACCTGTCTCACCGGCTGGTGATCGGCAGGATCGGAGGCGATTTGCATCTGCACCAGTTGGAAGGTGCATCGATTGAGAATGTCGGCGGTGATTGCGTTCTGCGGGAAGCGGCAGGGGCGGTGGAGATCAACCGGGTGAGTGGCGACATGCTGGCTGAGCTTACCGGTTCGCTGATCATTGGCAACATCGGGGGGGATGCCCGGGTTGTGGCTGGCGGCGGTGCTGTTCAACTCAACGCCGGCGGGGATATATCGCTCAAATTCTCGACTGTAGACCTGCCCGAGGTAAAGGTAAAGGCTGGTGGTGATGTCGATGTCCTGGTACCTGCGGATGCAAAAGGGATCCTGGAAATGATCTCCGGTGGAGAGGATATTTCCGTTCACGCGGGGGGCCAGGATCTTGAGGATGAAAGCGGGAGTGCCACGCTTCCTCTGGGCGAGGGTGGAGCAAAAGTAATACTGGCAGCAGGAGGGGACATCTCCGTAACTGACCGGCAGGAAGAGGACTGGGATTTTGATGAGGATTTGAGTTCGATGGATGATCACTGGGAGGATTTCGGAATCCAGATCGAGCAGAGTATTCGTGAAGGATTAAAATCAGTCACGGAATCCGTCCGGAAGGCAACCCAGCAGGCGGCGAAAGCCGGAACGGTGGCTGAGGAAAAACTTAGCCAGGCGATGCGGCAGCTTGAAGAGAGGGGAATCACTTCAGGGCGGAAACGTAAAGTTGTGGGATTCACCTTTGGAGATGCAGACGATGTGCCTGCGAAGAACCCAAAAGCGTCAGATGAAGAGCGTATGATCGTACTGCGCATGCTGCAGGAGAAGAAGATCAGCGTGGAAGAAGCTGAAAAATTATTGAATGCGCTAGACCGCTGAAAGGTGACCCCGATGACTAAGGATGAAAGCAAGCTGGAGATTTTAAAGAAAGTGGAGAGCGGTGTTCTTTCCATCGAGGAAGGCTCTGATCTGCTGGGAATTCTCGATAACGCGGAAGCCAAAACGGCGGTACCGGAGATCATCAGAGAAGGCAGTGACGAGTTCAGCGAACCTATTGAAGCACCGAAAGTATCGGGTTGCTGGAAGGCTGCCTGGAGCATGATCCTGCTTGGAGGAGCGGTGCTGACCGCTTTTTCGGCTTTCTGGGTGTATCAAGGTTACGAGGCAAAAGGTTTTGGCTGGGCTTTCTGGCTTTCCTGGATTCCCCTGGTGCTGGGCGTATTGATCATGATCGGCGGTTGGATCCTGCTGGAATCTCCATGGCTGCATGTAAGGATCCATCAAAAGGAAGAGAAAAAAGATGTGAATATCGTTCTAAGCCTGCCGGTTCCACTTGGGTTAGCGAAGTGGGTCTTTAAGACTTTTGGCGAGCATATGCCGGTGGAAGTACAGGATAAACATATTCCGGAATTACTGGACGAAATCGAGGCTTCTCTAAAAAAAGGAGAACCCTTCCATGTGCAGGTGGATGATGAAATAGATGGCGCAAAAGTCGAAATATTTATGGGGAAATGAGGTTGGATAATTGCAGGCTCTCCGGGTAACCCCGGAGAGTTTTTCATTCTATAATTCAAACATGCAGAAAGTTTTCATTGCTCTTGCCGCTGTTATTCTGCTCAGTGGACTGGCATTGGTTCTGGTGACACTTCCTGTCAACCAGGAGGTTACTCAAATCCCATTCACGTTGGAGGATGGTTTGCAAGGAATCGTGGAAGTTACTGAACCGCGATTCTTACGGCTGGGGGATTCGACGAATCTCGAGATGAAAGTAACCCTCATACCGGTTGACTCCAATAACGATAGCGTCAAGATCAAAACCAATCTTCATAGTGCAACCCTCACGATGGATCCTGATACAGCCATCACAGCTGTGATCCCGGCTGATGGGACAGCCCGGTTTCAGTGGAAGATAAGGGCTAATACCCGTGATGAGCAGAGAATGACGCTATGGTGTTTTAAACAGGGAGGGGATGGAATCACCCTGATTCTTGCCAGGGACATCACGTTCGATGTTCGATCGATCCTCGAGATGAGATACCGCCTGGTGAGATGGATCCTGATCGAACTGATCCTTCTCTGCCTCCTGCTTGGGGGATTGACCCTTTATCGTATACATAGAAATTGATAATAGTTATTTAGATTAATTGGGTAGATATGGTAAAATTTTGCAGGAAATTTGATTATCGTTAGGGAGCGGCTATGACACATGAGTGGTTATATCTTGGGATATTCCTGACACTAGCCATGGCTATCCCTGTGCTTGCGCTCATTATCGCCGGGATCCTTTCTCCGAAAAAACCCAATCCCATCAAGAATTCAACCTATGAATGCGGCATGGAGACCGTCGGTCCTTCATGGGTGCAGTTCAAAGTCCAGTACTATATCTATGGGCTGATCTTTCTCATTTTTGATGTGGAGACCGTGCTGCTATTCCCGTGGGCAGTAGCCTATAATCGGCTGACACTTTTTGGTGTTCTGGAAGCGATATTCTTTGTGCTTATCCTGGCCGGCGGGTTATGGTATGTCTGGCGCAGGGGTGCGATCGAGTGGGCTTAAGCAACAGCAGGGAATGAGATGACCTTTATTGCTGATCCAATCACGTTTATTACCAACTGGCTGACCCAGTTGATGATGGGATGGGGCTGGTCTACTACCCTAATCCAGGTGCTGTTGAATATTCTTGGCTCAGGAATCCTGGTTATGGGTGCAATGGTATTCACCACGGTTCTGATCTGGGCTGAACGAAAACTGGGAGCACGCTTCCAGGATCGCCCGGGACCAAACCGCGTAGGACCCTGGGGGATCTTTCAGACCATTGCGGATATGCTCAAGATATTCACCAAGGAATACATCACTCCTGTGGGGGCAGATAAAATTCCGTATAATCTTGCGCCAGCACTGGCTGTGGCAGCGGTCTTGTGTGTGTGGGCAGTGCTACCTTTCTCCTCAACGGTCTTTGGTACCAACATCGGGGTCGGACTTCTGTTCATCATTGCAGTGGGCGGGCTGGGTGAGATAGCCATCATCCTGGCGGGATTCGGATCGAACAACAAGTATGCTTTACTGGGCGCTTTCCGTGCTGTGGCTCAGCTGGTGAGCTATGAGGTACCGATGGTGATCGTGCTGCTCATCCCGGTGATGCTTTCAGGTTCAATGGGGATGAACGATATTGTGGCGGCTCAAAGTGTCCCATTCATTCTATTGGCTCCGATTGCCGGGGTTATCTTTTTCACAACTTTAATTGCTGAAAATGGACGCGCTCCTTTTGACCTGGTGGAAGCTGATTCTGAACTGGTGGCAGGGTACAACATCGAATATTCAGGTTTGAAATTTGGCTTCTTCTTTGTTGCAGATTTCCTGCACGCGTTCACCTCTGCACTCATCTTCTCCACCGTTTTTTTGGGCGGCTGGCAGGGACCGGGGGTAGAAAACGCCCCAATTCTGGGATTTGTGTATCTGCTGATCAAAACACTGCTGGTGTATTTCATCATGCTCACCCTGAGGTTTTCATTGCCGCGCTTCCGGATTGATCAGATGATGAACCTGAACTGGAAGATCCTAACCCCGCTGGCATTATTTACGTTCATGATTACTGCGCTGGTTAATAAACTGCTTCCAGCAGGGAATAACCTGATACGAATTGGCGGATTGCTGGCTGTCAATCTACTGTTGTGGTTTATAACCAATTGGGCATTATCCCGTTTCATCACCAATCAACCGCGTCAGGTGGTAACCGGGGTACGACCTGTTGCGATCGGCGAAAAGAAAACAGTGGTAAAAGAGGAACCTTCAGCATGAGCGCGCAACAATTCTTTTTCATTTTGACAGCAGTCGTAATCCTCTTTTCCGCGTTGATGACGGTACTAAGCCATAAAATGATGCATTCTGCATTATGGTTCGTACTGGCATTACTGGGAGTGGCGGTCATCTACGCATTATTGGAAGCCAGCTTCTTTGCTGTAGTCCAGGTGCTGGTTTATGTTGGAGCAATTGCTATCCTCATCATTTTCTCGGTGATGCTTACCCGAAAAGCCATGGAAGATACCGGCAGTCCCGTAAATAAAACCTGGGTGCTTTCACTGGTTATTGTCCTGCTGACGATGGTTGGGGGGTTCCTGGCTTTCAGGACGTGGGGAGTGGTAGAAAAGTTTCCAGCGGATCTGCTGCCGGTGCATTATGACATCGGCGAACTGGGACTAGCCCTGGTTGATCCAGAACGTTTTGCTTTACCCTTCGAGGTTACCTCGATCCTGCTGCTGGCTGCACTGGTCGGAGCAATCTATATCGCCTATGGCCGAAAGGAGGATAACCAGTGATCCCGTTATCGTGGTATCTGATCCTGTCGGGTTTGCTATTCCTGATCGGCTTGCTGGCGGTCCTCATCCGGCGGAATGCCGTTGGTATTTTAATGGGAGTTGAGTTGATTCTCAATGCTGCCAACATTAATTTACTTGCATTCTGGCGTTATCTCTATGGACAAACAGGTGATTTCCGCGGCCAGGTTTTTGTGATCATCATCTTCGTGGTGGCTGCAGCAGAAGCCGCAGTTGGACTGGCAATGATCATATCAGCCTACCGCCGCAAGAGCACGATCGTCGCAAATGATATTGATCTGTTGAAAGGCTGAAATCTTGAACCTGATCGATTATCCTTTACTGGTTTGGTTACTCCCGCTGCCTCCGCTGGCTGCTTTTGCGTTAATCGTTCTTTTCCTCAACCGGTCTAAACGGGCAAGCCATTGGACGGCACTTATGGGGGCCGGGCTTTCCTTTGTGGGGGCAATGGTCCTTTTTATGAAAGCGGTGAGGATACCCTCACTGGCTGAAAACCCGATCGGGAGCACCATCAACTGGCTTCCCACCGGTGCGACATGGCTGAAGATCGGCACCGTGGTAGATCCGCTGACCGCTATCATGCTTTTCTTTGTGGCGTGGACAGTGTTGATGATTATCATCTACAGTATCGGATATCACAATTACGGGCAACCGGCAGGCATAAAGGATGTGCCGGGGCTGCCCCCTCACGGGGCTGAAATAAATGACCACGGACATACTCATCACGTTCCATCCGTCGAACCCATGTATTCCAGGTTTTTTGCATGGATCAGCCTTTTTGCCTTCGCGATGTACCTGCTGGTAGTAAGCGACAACCTGCTGACACTTTATATCGGCTGGGAGATCATGGGATTATGCTCTTACCTGTTGATCGGGTTCTGGTATGCCAAAGACTCTGCCCGTAAGGCGGCAGTGAAGGCTTTTATCACCACCCGTATCGGGGATGTATTCATGCTGTTGGGAATCGCAGCCCTTTATTCATTTACCGGAACCCTGAACTTCCGGGAAATATTCGGCAATTCCGCCACCATGAAAGCGCTCACAGAGACTTTGTCTCCAGTTTTTGGGCTTTCGTGGGCAGGCTTGATCGGGCTGCTGGTTTTCATCGGGACAATTGGTAAGTCTGCTCAATTCCCGCTGCATGTGTGGCTTCCGGATGCCATGGAAGGTCCGACTCCGGTTTCAGCAATGATCCATGCAGCTACGATGGTTTCTGCCGGTGTCTATTTATCCATCCGATTCTTTCCACTCATCTCCGCTGGCTGGCACCCGGGGGAAGCTCTTACCCCTGTAATGAGTATCCTGGCTTTAATTGGAGCGTTCACGGCACTGTTTGCAGCGACGATCGCAATTGCACAGAATGACATTAAACGGGTTCTGGCATATTCCACCATTTCTCAATTAGGTTACATGATCGCCGCGCTGGGAATCGGAGCGTATGCAGCTGCGGCGTTTCACTTGTTTACCCATGCTTTTTTCAAGGCATTGCTGTTCCTGGGATCAGGTTCTGTGATCCATGGAATGGAACATGGAAGCTTTCATTCCAGCGAGCATGTTGACGCGCAGGACATGCGCAATATGGGCGGATTAGCCCGGAAAATGCCGATCACGTTCTGGACCTTTGTTGCCGGTGCAATGGCACTTTCCGGTTTTCCGCTGGTAACTGCAGGCTTCTGGTCAAAGGATGAGATCCTTTCGGGAGCATTCAACTCAGCCAACATGGCAGTGTTTATCACACTGGCATTAGCGGCGCTGTTGACTGCCATCTATTCCGCCAGGCAGATAACCCTCGTATTCCTGGGAAAGCCACGTACCTCATCAGCAGAACACGCCGGGGAGAACAAACCGGTGATGACACTGCCGCTTGTGGTTTTAGCCTTTTTTGCCATTGCCGCTGGATGGATCGGAATTCCGCATGGTTTCCCGATCATCGGAAAGTTCAGTGCAGGATGGCTGCAGGAATTCCTTGGATCGATGTTGCAATTTGAGACAGAGTTTGAAGGGCATTCGTCAATACCGTTGATCACTTCTCTAGGAGTATCATTGGGTGGTCTGCTGATCGGATGGTTGCTCTACCGGGGAGTAAAAAAAGCTGACCAAACTGATCCGTTGCAACGCGGATTGGGACCTGTATTCGATATTCTGAAAAACAAATACTGGATCGATGAACTGTATCAATTTGTAATCATCAGACCTGCCCTCTGGTTTGCAGAGAATGTTTCCTATCTGTTCCTCGATAAAAAAGTGATCGATGGAGTAATCCATGCCATCGGAAAAGCGGGATTGTGGTTTGGAAATCTGCTGAGGAATGGATTTGATCTTCCGGTGATCAATGGTTCAGGAGATGGGCTGGCAGCAGGAACAAAGGGCTCAGGGCGGTTGTTCAGTCGGCTACAGAATGGCAAAATTCAGCACTATATGGGTTTGGCTGTGCTCTTCCTGGTCATTACCGGTATTATCGTGATTTATTATGCTGTTGCTTTCTAGATAGGAACCAGATGAATTTTGATTCGAGCGTCCTTCTCCTGATCACTTTCCTGCCGGCAGCCGGCGGGCTGTTGATGCTGATTCTGCCTAAGACGAAGACATCCTTGCTCAAATGGACTGCATTGGCTATCAGTTTGATCCCGCTGGTTTTAGCGGTATGGTTATGGTTTGCGTTTGACCGCAACTCGTCAGAATTATTCCAGTTCCAGGTAATGCTGCCCTGGTTTGAAGCGATTCGTTCCTCGCTGCATTTTGGGATTGACGGGATCTCGCTGGTGATGGTTCTCTTAACCACGATCCTGACCCCCCTGGCCATCCTTACCGCGTTCAACATCAAGGAACACGTAAAAGCCTTTATGATCCTGTTCCTGATGCTGGAGACCGGGATGCTGGGCGTGTTTGTCAGCCTGGACCTGCTGTTGTTCTTTGTTTTCTGGGAAGTAGGACTGGTACCGATGTATTTCCTGATCAACCAGTGGGGCGGGGATAACCGGAATTATGCATCGCTGAAATTCATCTTGTTTACCATGGGCGGATCGCTGGGCTTGCTGTTGGCGATCCAGCTGATCGGCACGTTGAGCGGTACTTTTGACCTTATTGGCATTCTGCAAACCTGGCAGGGACTGACGAGCGGAACCATCTTCGGGATGCCAGCGCAAGTAGTGAAAACCATTGCATTCTGGGCATTTGTGATCGCCTTCGCGGTTAAAGTACCGGTATGGCCATTCCATACCTGGCTTCCGGATGCGCACACGGAGGCACCCACGGCAGGGTCAATGATCCTGGCTGGTGTATTACTAAAACTGGGAGCGTATGGATTCCTGAGACTGGTATTGCCGTTATTCCCGGATGAATCCAAAACCTATTCAACCTGGCTGGCTGTACTTGCAATTGCAGCCATCGTTTTTGGAGCTCTTTCAGCAACCGGACAAAAGGATTTCAAGCGCCTGGTTGCATATTCCTCCATAAACCATATGGGGTTTGTTGTGCTGGCTATCGCTGCAGCGGCTTACGCAGGCGGAACGACTGATGAAGTAATGCGGCAAAGCGCCACAATCGCTGTGAATGGTGCTGTATTACAAATGTTCAACCACGGCTTAACCGCTGCCGGCATGTTCTTCCTGGTAGGAGTGCTCTATGACCGAACTCATACGCGCCTGCTGGAGAAATTTGGGGGTCTATTTGCCATCGTGCCAGTCTACGGTTCCATCCTCCTTTTCATGTCGATGGCCTCCCTTGGACTTCCCGGTTTGAATGGGTTTGTTTCTGAATTCATGATCGTGCGGGGAACCTGGCCGATTCTGACGGCTTTTACAGCCATCAGTATTATCGGGTTGTTGTTCACCGGGGTATATGTTTTGAAGGCATTAAAGTTAGTTTTGCATGGACCTTTGAACGAACAATGGGCTGGGAAAATTAATGAGATCTCATTAAGAGAAATCCTTGTTGTTGTCCCGTTAATCCTGCTGATCCTTTCCATTGGAATATGGCCAGCCTGGATCGTTGAGATAATTAATCTGGGGGTTATGGCATGGGTATGATGAGCCTGATGCAAATACCGTGGCTTAGTATTCTGGTCCTGCTTCCGCTGGTCACCGGGGTAGTTCTGCTGGCAATACCAAAAGGTAAGATTGGTTTCATCCGGTGGCTGAGCTTAGCCACTGCAATAGTGACCTTTATTCTTTCAGTTGGTTTGTTTATTGGCTATGATGAGGCATCCGCCGGATACCAGTTTGTTGAAAAAATGGGCTGGCTTCCCGCCCTGGGAATCTCTTATCACCTGGGTATCGATGGAATCAGCGCAGCGCTGGAATTGATGGCGGGAATCGTCGTGCTGGCAGGGGTGCTGGTAACCTGGCAAACTTCAGACAGGGCGAAGGAATATTTTTCTTTCCTGATGTTCCTGGCAGCAAGTGTTTTTGGTGTATTCGCTTCTCTCGATCTTTTTCTACTTTTCTTCTTCTTTGAATTAGCGGTATTCCCCAAGTACCTGATGATCGTGATGTGGGGTTCCCCCAAAACCAGGGAATACGGCGGCATGAAGTTGACCTTATACCTGTTCCTGGGATCGGTACTGGCACTGGTAGGGGTGCTGGCAGTTTACTTCCAGTCGGGATTACAAACCTTCAACCTGCTGGAACTGGAACAAGCTGGTTTTGGCGTTGAATTCCAACGACTTTGGTTCCCATTTATCTTTATCGGATTTGGAATTCTGGGAGGCTTGTTCCCATTCCATAGCTGGGCACCGGATGGTCATGTGGCTGCTCCAACGGCTGTTTCAATGCTGTTGGCGGGGGTGGAAATGAAAGTGGGGGCGTTTGCTGCTTTACGAGCAGGTTTAATGTTATTACCTGACGGGATGCGTTTTTGGGCACCTTTGGTGATCATCCTTGCGACAATCAATGTGGTTTATGGCGCTTTTATTGCCATGATCCAAAAAGACTTCAAATATGTCATCGGTTTTTCTTCCGTTTCACACATGGGGCTTGTCTTCATCGGGTTTGCCACACTTACCCCTGAAGGCTTAACGGGAGCAGGGTTGCAGATGTTCTCTCACGGCATTATGACAGCACTCTTCTTCTCGATTGTTGGGATGGTCTATGACCGGACACATACGCGCAATCTTGGGGAACTTGGAGGACTTTACCGGTATATGCCCATTGCCATGTTTGGTTTTGTGATCGGTGGTCTGGTCTCGATGGGAATGCCCGGTTTTTCCGGGTTCGTTGCCGAGATGCCGATCTATATTGGGGCATGGAAGACATTTCCGGTAAGCGCCATTATCGCTGCTATTTCGATTGTGGTTACGGCGGCCTATATCCTCCTGGTTGTGCGAAAGGTTTTCTTTGGTGAGACTCCGGAAGCAATTAAACCCGGTTTGAGCGATATCACACTACGCGATAAGATCGTGGTGGTTGCCCTCTCTGGAATAATGATCGCAATTGGATTAGTACCTTCGATACTCACTCCAACGATTCAAGCCGGGGTGGAGCATATCCTGGCTTTACTGGGAGGTGCATAATGGCATTCTTCCAATCTCAAATGTTCCTGGCAATCCTACCCGAGCTGGGGTTGCTGCTACTGGCTGGTTTACTGCTCACACTGAGCTTGCTCAAGAATAACCGGGTAAACTGCTGCCTTGGCAGGGGTACGGCGGTTGGCAGTCTGCTATTGGCAGTATTGTCTTTGATCCTTTCCAAACCCGAAGGTGAAGCAGTACTCTTATGGGGAGGGATGCTCAGCTTCGATTCAGCCGGGTTCGTTTTCCGGATGTTTTTCCTGGCTGGATTAGGATTGACTGCCATTTTTGCGGAAACAGAAGATGTTGTTAGCCGAAGACCGGAATTCTACGCCATGTTAACTTTTTCGGTTATTGGCATGTCTTTCATGGCATCGGCTGCAGACCTGATCATGCTATTCTTATCCGTTGAGATTGCATCGATCCCGTTGTATGTTCTTGCAGGATCAAAGATTCGAAATGAAAGATCCGTAGAAGCAGGAATCAAGTACTTCCTGTTTGGAAGCCTCGCTTCTGCTATCATGGTGTTTGGTTTCAGCATCTTATACGGGATGAGTGGAACTACAAGAATCGGTGAGATCTATGCAGCAGTAAAATCCGCAGAAGTTCCACTGGCTGGATTGATTGGGGCAGTTCTTTTGGTCCTAACGGGATTCAGCTTCAAGATCAGTGCAGTTCCGTTCCACTGGTGGGCACCTGATGTGTACGAAGGTGCACCTACTCCAGTTTCCGGATTCCTTTCCACAGCATCGAAAGCTGCAGGCTTCATCATCATGCTTCGGCTTATGACGATCCTTTTTGGTGCCGAGCATGCTTTCATCTGGCAGCTTCTCATTGCGGTGATCGCCACCGCCAGCATGTTTGGTGGCAACCTGGTGGCTATTCCGCAGAAGAATTTCAAGCGACTGCTGGCATACTCGTCTATCGCTCAAGCAGGGTATATGCTGGTCGGGGTTGCCGCGGGAACAGAGCTGGGGTACACCGCGGTGGTGTATTATCTTATGACCTACCTTCTGACCAACCTTGCATTGTTTGCGATCATTGGGTGGGTTGAAAAGACTGCCGGCAACTCAGAACTATCGGCGTTTGCGGGTCTGCATAAACGAAGTCCTATTACGGCATTTGCTATCCTGATTGGCTTACTCTCTCTGGGGGGAATTCCACCATTTGGTGGTTTCTTTGCTAAATTGCTGGTTTTTGGGGCTGCTGTTGAGAACAACCTGGTTTGGCTGGCTATTCTGGGAATCCTCAATTCGGTCATCAGCCTCTACTATTACCTGAGAGTGTTAAAAACCATGTACGTAGATGAACCAGTTGGAGAGAATTCCCTGCATCCTATTTCTCCAGAATTCAAGGTTGCGTTAGTGGTATCGATCATCGGGATCATCGTCCTTGGAGTGATTCTTTTACCCTGGTTTAACATTGCGACATTTGCCGCGTCAGGCATTTAATCCGCTATGTTATAATTTCAAATTATGCCAATGCCAGAAAAAGATCTTTCAAACAATAAAGGGAATACCCGCAGCCTGGTGATTGCCGCATTGGTTGGTCAAGTTGGAGTACTGACATTGGTAATCGTGCTGGCAGCAGTGTTTGGGGGCCTGGCGCTTGATGCCAAATTTGGAACAAAACCCTGGTTTACAATCGGATTGCTGGTAGCGAGCATACCAGTATCAATCCTCTCGATGATCTTCTTAGTGAAAAAAATTGTGACGAGAATCAAGCCCCAAGAGAACGCTGGCAAGGAGGATGGCATTGGAAAAAACTCGTAAATGGCGCTGGGGAACAAAACGCTGGATCGTATTGGGATTCATTATCCTGAGTGTGATCGGCGTCAACCTGATCAAACCAGTCCAGCCTCACATCCAGGTTGCACCTGAAACGATCACAGATACGTTATTCACCTTACCGGTTATCGGGGATTTTAAGATCACCAATACCATGGTGGCAATGCTGCTTGGCGACATCGTGATCATCCTTATCGCATTTCTTGTCAAAAGGGGGATCAAGAAGGATACTCTTGCACCCAAGGGAATTGCCGGTGCCTTTGAAATGCTGGTGGATTCACTCTATAACATGACCGAATCCACTGCGGGCAAGTATGCCAAGAAGATTTTCCCGTGGTTTGCCACGATCATGGTTATTGTTTTATTTGCAAATCTGATCAAACTCCTGCCTGGTTTTGAGACCATCGGATTATTGCACCATTCTGAAGACGGGTACCAGGTACAGGCATTGGGTGGCAATTGGTTTACGGTTGTGAATGAAAAAGCAGAAGGCGAAGGTTACATCGTTACGCCATTTGCCCGCGCCCTTTCTACCGATTTGAATTTCACAGCAGCGCTGGCATTAATTGCTGTTTTGATGACGCAGGTTATTGGCGTTCAGGCACAGGGTTTCCGCTATTTTGGGAAATTCCTGAATTTCAGCACGATGTTCAAAAAACCATTACTAGGTTTCATGGATTTCATTGTTGGTATCCTTGAAACCATTTCGGAACTGGCGAAAGTATTATCGTTTGCATTCAGGTTGTTCGGCAATATGTTCGCCGGCATGGTTTTGATGGCTTTAGTTGGAGTCATGGTGCCAATATTCGTCCCCTCCATGATCATGATGTTCGAGTTGTTCATCGGTGTAATCCAGGCATTCGTGTTCGGGTTGTTGACCATGGTGTTCATGGCACAGGCAACCCAGGGACACGGTGCGGAAGAAGAGCACGCTTAGAATCTATCAACCTTTACGAGGAGGCTATGAACTATGTCTGGTGATATCGTTTTAGCGGCAAAGTTTATTGGAGCAGGTCTGGCCATGATCGGTGCAGCAGGTGCTGGCGTGGGTATCGGGTTGAGCGTTCAGGGAGCGCTTGAAGGGATGGCTCGTAACCCGGATACTTATGGCAACCTGTTCACGAACATGATCCTGGGTATCGCCTTCTCGGAAGCTATTGCCATTTATTGTCTGGTCATTGCATTCCTGATGCTGTTCGTTCTTTAATCCAGGCAGAAGGAGTTCACCTTGGAAAAACTAGGTCTCAATCTTGGTTTCCTGCTCGTCCAGATTATTAATTTTGCCATCATCATGGTTGTACTGATCGCGTGGGTGTACAAGCCCCTTATGAATATGCTGACAAAACGGCGGGAGAAAATTGAAAAGGGGCTGGAAGATGCCCAGGTTGCCGCAGATGCAAGGGCGAATGCGGAAAAAGATGCAGAGGTATTATTGGCTGACGCTCAAGCAAAAGCTGCCCAGATGATCCGCGAAGCCACTGAAAAAGCAGAAGCTGCCAACCGGGATGTGCGAGGGGCAGCGGAAGCAGAAATGGCGAATTTGCGCAAGGCAGGTCTGGCTGAAATTAATACAGAAAAAGAACGTGCCTTGAATGAATTGCGTGTTCATGTTTCAGCCCTGGCAATCGCCGCTGCGCAAAAGATCATCGGTGAAACGCTGGATGAAAAACGTCAGCATGCATTGGTGAATGAATTTTTCTCCGGTGTTAAAGCCGGCAAAGTGACAGTGCTTGAAGGTGTTGCACTCGAGGGGGACGAAGCGGAAGTAACCAGTGCATTACCCCTCACCGATGCTGAAAAGATGACTGTCAAAGAAGATGTAATGAAAAAACTCGGGGCAAAAGCAGCCGTGAGTTTCAGTGTTGATCCGAACATTTTGGGTGGTTTGATCTTACGGGTTGGCGATAAAGTTATCGATGGTTCAGTCGTTAACCAGGTACAAAGTTTGCGCGAGTCCTTACGTTAATTCAGTTTGTAGGGGTCCACATATTGTTGTGGACCCTTATCATTTAAATGAAACCAATTACCAGATCCCTCTTGGAACTTGTTGATGACCTTCCCCTGAATAATGAGGTAAGGGGAGAGATCGTTTCTGTCGTCATTTCGGGTATCGCTTTCGATTCGAGGGAAGTAAAATCCGGTCATCTATTTGTTGCATTTCCTGGAATCAATACAGACGGACATGACTATATTGATAAGGCAATTAGCAATGGCGCAATCGCGGTAGTCGGCTCACGGAAGCAGGTTGATTGCTCTGTCCCTTACCTCCGGGTGGAGAACACCAGGGAAGCCATTGCTCATCTTGCAGCGTCATTCTATGGTCATCCCGCACGCAAACTTACAGTTATCGGAGTAACAGGAACCGACGGTAAAACTACTACTTCGAACCTGATCTATGAGATCCTCAAGACCGCAGGAATCAAAACCGGTCTGATCACGACAGTAAACGCCCGAATCGGTGATGAAACTGTGGATACTGGGTTTCACGTTACCACCCCCGAAGCCACGGAAATCCAACAGTACCTTGCCCGCATGGTAGAAGCAGGGCTAACACATGTTGTGCTTGAAACTACCTCACATGGATTAGCCCAGCACAGGGTAGATGGATGTGAATACGATATTGCCGTGGTCACCAATATTACGCATGAACACCTGGATTTCCACGGGTCTTATGATGGTTATTTACAAGCCAAAACCCGCCTTTTTGATATGTTATCTACTACCACTGAGAAAAAACTGGGGAATATCCGACTCGCGGTGATCAACGCTGATGACCGATCCTTCGAACCCCTCAGCAAGTTGATTAAGAATAAAGCAGTTTCCTACAGCCTGAAGGGCAATGGAGACCTGAATGCTGTTGAAATCAAACACTCACCCCTCGGTATCCATTTCATCGCAAAAATGCAAGATGTGCAGCAGGAGATAAAGTGTAATATTCCGGGCTCCTTCAACGTATCTAATTGTCTTGCAGCCTTTGCTGCCACAGTGGAAGGACTTGGCATTGCCCCGGAAATTGCTGCGCGTGGGATAGAAGGACTGAAGGGTGTGCCAGGACGCATGGAGGTGATAGACCTGGGGCAGAATTTCACCGCTATTGTGGATTTTGCGCATACACCGAACGCGCTGAAAGTGGCGATTGAAACAGCACGCGAGATGACGAAGGGCAAGGTCATTACGGTTTTCGGTTCAGCAGGGCTTCGCGACCGCGAAAAACGCAAAATGATGGCGGATGTTTCAGTTCGACTGGCAGATTTCTCCGTCCTTACTGCTGAAGATCCACGCACAGAATCACTGGATGATATTTTGGAGGAAATGGCTGGGGCTGCAATTCGAGCAGGTGGGGTCGAGGGGGTGAACTTCTTCCGCGTACCTGACCGGGGAGACGCGATCCGCAAAGGACTGGCGCTGGCACAACCAGGTGATCTGGTAATTGCCTGCGGAAAAGGGCACGAGCAATCGATGTGTTTCGGAAAGGTGGAACACGCCTGGGACGATCGCACTGCTATGAAAGCAGCAATGGCGGAGTACCTGGGAAAAGATGGCCCGGAAATGCCAAAATTACCAACTTCAGAAAAGTAAAGACCCCGATTTTTCGGGGTCTTTACTTATGAGATTTATGTTAATTTCTTGGGGTTGAATTGCGGTCGCCACCGCCGTAATTGTTTCGTGGTCGGCGATCTCCGCTTGAGCGGCTATCACGACCGCCGCGGCGATCTCCGCTCCCTGAGCGAGGCCGGCTGCCACCACCGCTGCGTCCACCCTTGTCGTGTTCCAGGGCTTCTTCAGGGGTCCAACCTTCAAGCACCGCCTGGCGGGAAAGGCGGATCTTGCCATTCTCGTCAATTGCGGTAACCATCACGGTGAGTTCATCGCCCATCTTGGCTATGTCTTCTACTTTTTCAACCCGAACCGAATCGAGTTGTGAGATGTGGACCATACCATCGATGCCGGGCAGGATCTGAACGAAGGCGCCGAAATCTGCTACACGGACGACCTTGCCTGTGTATATCTGACCAACTCTTGCAGATTCGGTGAGAGCAGCAATGCGTTCGCGAACCATGGCTTCGTTCTTGCCATCGGTGGCAGCGATGAAGACGGTACCGTCATCATCGATATCGATCTTGGTATTGGTCTCTTCCTGCAGAAGCCGGATCATCTTTCCTCCCGGTCCAATGATGGCACCGATCTTTTCGACCGGAACCTTCATGGTTGAAATGCGGGGAACAAAGGAGCGGAGTTCCGGGCGGGGAACAGGGATGACATCCAGCATTTGGTCAAGGATGGAAAGGCGGGCATCGTGTGCCTGTTTTAGCGCCTGGCGCATGATCTCTGCGGTAATCCCTTCAATCTTGATATCCATCTGCAGTGCGGTAATTCCCCGGTTGGTACCGGCGACTTTGAAATCCATGTCACCCAGGTGGTCTTCGGCGCCCTGAATATCTGTGAGGACGACGAATTTATCACCTTCCTTAATGAGACCCATAGCCACGCCAGCTACCGGGGCTTTGATGGGAACACCAGTATCCATAAGAGCCAGGGTAGAGCCGCACACAGAAGCCATTGAGGAGGAACCATTGGATGCAAGTACCTCACTGACGAGGCGCAGTGTGTAGGGGAATTCCGATTCATCCGGAATCACAGGGAGAAGAGCACGTTCTGCCAAGGCACCATGACCGATCTCGCGGCGGGATTGACCACCCAGCCGTTTTACTTCACCGGTGGAATAAGGCGGGAAGTTATAGTGGTGCATGTAGCGCTTGGAGTCATTAGGAGAGAGGGTATCGATTTCCTGAGCTTCCTTGGGAGTTCCAAGCGTGGCAAGGGTAATCACCTGGGTTTCACCGCGGGTAAAAAGCCCTGAACCATGAGCACGTGGGCTGATGCCAACTTCGCACCAGATCGGACGGATCTGAGTCAGGTCGCGACCATCGGGTCGTTTGTGCTGGTCGAGGATACGAGAGCGGACAACCCGCTTGAGAACCTCTTCAAAGGATTCTTTGTACTTGGCGATGGATTCGAGGTCTTCGGGATCGGTGTACTCAACGACAACGGATTCCCGTAAAGCGTCCAGCGCATCCTGCAATTCATGTTTGGTATGGGGAGCTTCCAGAGCATCGTTGATTTCCGCAGCTGCGCGGTTATAAACTTTTTCAACAAGCGTTTCATCCAGTTCAAATAAGGTTACTTCTCGTTTTGTCTTTCCGATTTCGCTGGCCATTTGGACCTGGGTTTCACAAATCGGTTGGATCGCCTGGTGCCCAAAGAGCAGGGCGGCTACCATGCTTTCTTCATCGATTTCGTTTGAGCCAGATTCAACCATGAGGATGGCATCAGTTGTCCCGGCGATGCGCAGGTCAAGATCGGATTCCTCGATCTGAGCGTGGGTGGGGTTGAGGATGAACTCTCCGTTGATGCGACCTACGCGAACAGCACCGACCGGTCCACCCCAGGGCACATCCGAAATCATCAATGCAGCTGAAGCAGCGTTAATTGCCAGCACATCCAGAGGATTCTCAAGATCTGCGGATAAGGAAAACATGATGACCTGGACTTCATTCCGGATTGCCTGGTTGAAGAGTGGACGAAGGGGACGGTCAGTAAGGCGCGAGATGAGGATCGCGTCGGTGCCGGGGCGACCTTCACGGCGGAAAAATGAACCGGGGATACGCCCGCCGGCGTACATTTTTTCTTCATACTCTACGGTGAGAGGGAAGAAGTCTTGTCCCATTCTGGGTTCATTGCCCATGGTGGCAGCGGCAAAAACCACGGTATCGCCAAACTGGACTGTGACTGCACCGCCAGCCTGGGCGGCAAGTTTGCCTGTTTCGAACGTCAAAGGACGCCCACCGACAGTGGTGATAAATTTCTTGCTTTCTGGTTTCATAAATTACTCCTGTGTGATTTTCCGCCTGGTCAGGAACTGAAAAAAGCCGGGGACCATTTGGTCCTCACCATTTTTCAATACCCAACCGGCGGCTAAGTTCCGACATGGGGGCATTTTAAAACGAGTAGATGGTCAGTTTCACTCCATCTACTCGTTTCTGTGTGCCTTACCGGGTGCGGATGTTCAACTTTTCGGTGATGGCTGTAAAACGGGCGAAATCAGTTCGCCGAAGATATGCCAGCAGCCGTCGTCGCTGCCCAACTAATTTTAGTAGACCGCGGCGGGAGGATTGATCCTTCTTGTTATTGCGGAGATGCTCGGTCAACTGCTTGATACGGGTGGTCAGCAGGGCAATCTGCACATCTGCGGAACCTGTATCCGTATCATGAATATGGTAGTCAGCGATCAATTTCTGTTTCTCTTCAATTGTTAAAGCCATGACAATTTCTCCTATTGATTATTTAACGTCTCCGTGCCCGCAGGGACCCCACAGGCAGGTCTAGTCATTGATGGAATTATACCAGAGGTTGAGGGAGGTGAGAAGATTGTTCAGGATTCGGCGTTTAGCAGGGTTCTTAAATAGGAGCGCAGAGATTCCTGCCCTTCAGGCGTGAATTGTTCCAGATTACGGCGGATCATGCGGATAAGCGATGGGGATTTTGAATTACTCAATGTTTGCTTGAGAAAAAAGATGGTTTCGTTTTCCGATTTCTTCGCTAACTTTTCTAGAATCGTCTCAAGATAGGGGAGGATCGTTGAATTGGATTCCTGAAGAAGAGGTTGAAGGTACTTAAAGATCAAGGGTAAACTGCTCAATTTGACGTCATCGATCATCGATGTGAGCCCGTGAACAGCGACCCGCCTATCCTTTGACTCTTTTGATTCAAGCCAGGTTTTCAGCAGTCGCAACCAAATCTCTGGAGCTTCTGTGCGTATCCGGCGTGTTCCCAATTTAAATATCCATACCAGATCGTCAAGTACATCAGAGGCTGCTGCCCATTCTACAATACGGCGGGTTACCTCGTTAAAGAAAGCCGGCGGGAGGGCTCCCAATAAAGCCGCAGCTAACTGACGTGGTTCGCTCTGGGGTTTGATCGCCAGGAGATCAATCAGTTCGAGAATTTGCCCGGGTTTTTCATCGATATAACCAATCAGAATGCTCTCCAGCTCACGATTCATCAAGGGAGGAGTTCGATAAGCAGGGTAATTCCCGGCTTTGACAGAAAACGATCCAGACCGGAATGTAAGGTCTGAATAGGATTCATAGAATTGGGTCAGTTCCCGGGCTAAACTGGCTGGTGAATCCACCAACCTGGTGAGTAATTTAATCCTGGCACGGAGGCGGGAAAGCTCAATAGCTGGCATGTTGATCAGTAGGCTTTTGCGAAGTGCACCTTCTCAACTGCTTCCTTGCCGCAGACAATGCATTTTCCTTTTCCACCTGGCTGATCCATTGGAATACAACGGGTTGTAGCTTTTGTGTCTTCTTTCACCTTAGTTTCACAGGAAGGATCTCCACACCACCAGGAATATGCCCAGCCATCCTCCACGATCGTTTTCAAATCCTCATAATCTTTAGGTTCAAAAATATGAGCGTCGCGAAAATCGCAAGCTCTCTTGTAAAGGGATGACTGGATCTCAGCCAACAGGTCATTAACACCTTTGGTGATTTGGGACATAGAAAGGAAGGATTTGCCTTCCCGCCCGGGGATATCCCGCCGGGCAGCCATGACCGAATTCTTCTCCACATCCTTTGGACCAATTTCAAGGCGTAAGGGAACACCACGCATTTCCCAATCGTTGAATTTGAATCCGGGTGTGACTTCATTACGATCATCGATTTTGATTTTCAGATCTGCTAATGCAGATTTGACCGATTCCACCATCGGCATTACTTTGGAGCGTTCCTCATCATTTTTATAGATGGGGACTATGACAACCTGTATCGGTGATAGTTTTGGCGGAAGGATAAGACCTTGATCGTCGCCGTGCGTCATGATGATTGCTCCGATAAAACGGGTGGAAACTCCCCAGGAGGTGGTCCAACAGTACTGCAGGTTATTGTTCTCATCTGAGAACTGGATATTGAAGGCTTTTGCAAAGTTCTGCCCCAACAGATGGGAAGTTCCAGCCTGGAGAGCCTTGGTGTCGCCCATCATCGCTTCGATCGAGTATGAGTGGACTGCACCTGCGAACTTTTCGGTAGGGCTTTTTCGCCCCGGGATCACTGGAACAGCGGCATCATCAATGGCAAAACGGGTATAGGTATCCAGCATCCGCAAAGTTTCTTCCTCTGCCTCGCTGCGGGTGGCATGAGCGGTATGACCTTCCTGCCAGTAGAATTCCAGGGTGCGCAGGAACAACCGGGTGCGCATTTCCCAGCGGACAACATTGCCCCACTGATTGATCAAAACAGGAAGATCCCGGTAACTTTTGATCCATTTGGAATACATGTATCCTATGATTGTTTCGGAGGTGGGACGGACCACGAGAGGTTCTTCCAGTTTTTCACCTCCTCCAATAGTCACCACTGCGAGCTCTGGCGAAAACCCTTCTACATGCTCTTTCTCTTTTTCAAGGAATGACATGGGGATAAAGAGGGGAAAAGCCGCGTTGACATGTCCGGTAGCTTTGAACCGCTTATCCAACGATTGTTGAATATTCTCCCATAAAGCCCAGCCGTGAGGTCTGACGACCATGCAACCACGAACAGGGGCATAATCGGCCAATTCGGCTCTTTGAATAACCTGGTTGTACCATTCGGAGAAATTTTCTTTTCGGGTGGTGAGTTTTTCAGTGTTCATTGATTTTCCTAACCTAATCGTTTAATTTTTCTTCTTGCGTGGGTTATTGGTTCCAATCGCGGTTGTAGTTCTTTTTCAGCTTCTCGAGAATGGCTTTTTCAAGATCAATGTCTGTAATGCTCGCAAGTTGCAGCAAGTATAACGCCACATCTGCCAGTTCGGATGCCAGATCTTCCTTAATTACCGAGGATTCATTCCATTGATAATGCTCCAATACCTCATTTGCCTCAAGGGACAAAGATATTGCCAGGTTGCGGGGGGTCTGCGGTTTTGAGCTGGTGGAGGAATACCAACCCTTGGAAGTGACAAATTCATTCATCTTTTCGGTTAATTGGCTTATGTCCATATTTCCTCATTCACTAATAACACGCAAGGCGGCTTGCGCGGAAATCACCTGCTCAGGATGCCAGCCTTCTTCGGTGCACATTGTCTGAAGGTGGTCAGCGACAACCTTTTTGCTGGCAGCATCAAGTGCAGCGTAAGCCAGTCGGATCTGTGAAGGGTCACGGGAAAGAATGCTGTCCCAGGTTAATTCAATGTAACTTTTCTCTGACATGTATTTAACCTTACCAAATCAGTTGGATACCGTCAATCAATCCTCGGGGTAACAAAAAGCCGGACGGGTGTTCCCGTCCAGCTTTTTACACTAAAAATGGAGTTATTCTTCTTTCTTGGCTTCCAGTTCCTTTGCACGGGCGTCGATGATTCCCTGGGCAATATGTGCCGGAACCACTTCAGTGTGATCAAATTCCATGGTGAAGAGCCCGCGTCCGCCAGTGATCGAGCGCAATGTGGTGGTGTAGCGGAGCATTTCAGCCATGGGAACCGTGGCTGTTACGACTGAATGACCATGTTCAGTTTCCATACCCTGGATTCTTGCGCGGCGAGTATTCAAGTCACCCATCACATCGCCCATATTGGCTTCGGGAACGGTGATGCGAACCATCATGATCGGTTCACGCAGGACCGGATTGGCTTCTCGAACTGCCTGTCTGAATGCTTCACGTCCGGCTACTTCGAACGCAATTGGTTTGGAGTCAACCGGGTGTTCCTTGCCATCAAAGACAGAAACGGTTACGCCACTGACAGGATAACCTGCGATAACACCCTCTTTCATGACGCTCTGAATACCTTTTTGGATGGAGGAAGAATAAGACTGAGAAACTGCACCACCAAAAACATCCCAGGTGAAATCAAAGTCTTTATCGGTAATGGGTGCAACCTTGAGGTGAACCTCACCAAACTGACCAGAACCACCAGTTTGTTTCTTGTGACGGTGCATGGCCGAGGCTGATTTAGTGATCGTTTCCTGGTATGAGACTTTTGGTTCTACCACATCAATACCGACCTGGAATTTTGATTCAGCCCGACGAATGGCTACATCGATATGCTGATCTCCCATACCCTGGAGGATGGTTTGTAACGTGGTGCTATCGTTGAACCAGGTGAGGGTCATATCTTCTTCACAAAGCTTATGAAGCACTGAGGAAATTTTCGTCGAATCTGCCTGAGTCTTCGGGAAGAGAGCGACTCGATATAACGCATGCGGATATTGTGGAACGGGGAGTGTCAACGGGTGTGCTTTATCGCACATCGTGTTGGATGTTGAAGTTTCAGTCAATTTCGGTACAACACAAATGTCTCCTGCATGTACAACCTTAACCGGATATGATTCCTTGCCGCGTGGAATATTGACCGTACCGAGTCTTTCCTCGTGTTCCTTGGAAATATTCCAAAGGCGTGAATCAGGAGTGACCATACCGGAGTACACCCGGAAGAAGGTTTGCTTGCCAACAAAGGGATCGGCAGTGGTCTTCCAGACATAAATTGCCAGTGGACCGTCGTCTTTTGAGGTGAGGGTCTCATCACCAGCTTTTCCCTTGGCTATCACTGCAGGGGCTTCAAGCGGGGAGGGCATCAAGTCTATGATAGCGTCGAGTAGTTTTAATGATCCGGTACCGGTTGAGCCGGCTGCGACTAAAACCGGGGCATAGGCACAAGATTGGATAACGTTCTTAAGACCTTTTACGACTTCCTCATCCGATAATGTACCGGAATCGAAGTATTTCTGAAGAAGGGCGTCATCGCCCTCTGCTGCAGCTTCAACCAGTTTTGTGCGAGCCTCTTCAGCAGCACTTTTAAATTCAGCAGGGATTTCGACAGCCGTTTTGCCATCGCCCTTGTAAGCCTTCATGGATAGTAAGTCGATCACACCCTGGAAAGCTGCTTTTTCTCCCCAAGGAAGTTGCACAGGAATGAGACGGGTGTCGTGTCCGGCAAATTCCTGCACGGATGCGAGCGATTTTGCGAAATCAGCATTATCGCGGTCCATCTTATCAACAACGAGGAAACGCGGTAGTTTGAATTCTCCAGCATATTGCCATGCCAGTTCAGTTCCAACTTCCAATCCATTGACGGCATCCACAAGGATGAGAGCGCTATCTGCAACTCGCATCGATGAGATCACTTCACCCAAGAAATCGGTATAGCCGGGAGTATCCAGGAGGTTAATTTTGTGGTCACGGTATTCAACCGGGATCACTGAGGTATATAACGAGATCGTGCGGCGTACTTCTTCGTCATCAAAGTCAGAAGCAGTTGTTCCATCTTCAATTTTGCCCATACGGGTGGTGGCACCGGAAAAATGAAGCAAAGCCTCGCAGAGAATCGTCTTGCCAGCGCCTGAGTGGGATGCCAGAACAACGTTTCGAATTTTATCGGTCGAATACTCTTTCATGAACGGAAACCCTTCTCTATACTTGAGATGATTACAACCTTGTTATTTTAAGTGACAATGTCATTATTGTCAAAGAAAACCACTTGTTAAAGAAAAGACGGTTGGCGCAAGGGAACAATTGAATCAGTTTTTCGTTGTATGATTAACCGAGTGCAACTGTTGAATACAAAACGGTTTGGTTTCCTAATTATCTTATTGATCCTGACATCTGCTCTGCTTTCTGTGCAGAAACTAAACGGGTGGTGGTGGGATGGTATTGTTTTTGTTAAACAACCACTAACAAAAAATGACCTTGCGATTACCAAAATTGAGGGTAAGTTTTCGGGAAAAGACCACGATTGTTTGGAGATAATTGATAATGGATTAACCCTTTCCCGCTGTGAGAAATTATCCGAAAGGTACGAATGGCGAAGCCCTGACAGTTGGCAAGTGCGGGAAGTCGTTTATGCTGATCTCAACCGGGATGGGATTAAAGAATTCGTACTGCTGGTATGGCGCCCTTTTGAATCCTGGCCGATCGACAAGTATCTGCCAAATGGAGGAAGGATATCGACTCACCACGATAATGAGGGAATGAGTTGTCATATCATTTTGATCGGGTGGGATGGTCACAACTACCGTGAGCTCTGGGCGGGGTCAGCTCTGGCAGCCCCTGTATCCAATATCCAAATCGGGGATATTGATGGGGATCAACACATGGAACTACTGGCAGTAGAGAAGGATTATGATGTGACTGGCGGGGGAAACCTTGTCGTCTGGAAATGGCAAGGATTTGGCTTTTCACTACTTGACAGGATCGATGGCAAGTTCAGTGAATTTTCCCTTATTCAGTCTTCAAATGGACCAATGATAATTACTGATTAACAGGAGGAAAAAATGATTGGAACAAAATGGAAATGGGTATCTCTGGTGCTTCTGGTTTCACTGGTTCTTTCTGCATGTAATCTATCCGATCTGCTTTCAAAGCAAAATGCCACTCCACTGCCAGATGAATCAACTCTGGAAGCACAACCAGTAAAACCAACCATGGAAATCAAAGAGGTGGCGGGTATTGAAAATGAACCCTTCGCCCAGTATTCGCAGGTATCGTATTCGATTCCGGAAATCTTTACTGGAGGGTATGCACTCCCATTAACTCAATCTGATTTTTCAGGCTTGAATAAAGTTGAATTGTCTGAAAACCAGATAGCAGCATTACTTGCAAATGGTTTTGTTGTCGTTCCTCCTTCAGAGGATCCAAACAGGATGTTCATGGAGTTCTACCAGGCATATGAGTCCTATCGTTACTCGTCATTACCGGTTTTTATAACCACGGATTCGATCTATCATGTTTATCACCTGGTATTTGATAAGATGCTTCGAGATCTGGAAACACAAGCTTTTATTCCGATTCTGTATGAATTGACTGCGGCCATGGTCGAAGCCAGCACTTCCCAATATTCCGAACTCAAAGGGACGGAACTGGAAGCTTTAGCTGGAAGGAACCTGGCATATTTTGCTGTAGCTTCCAACCTGCTGGGGACAAAAGTCCAATTACCTAGTGATGTTCAGCAACTGGTTGAAGCAGAACTTGCGCTCATCGAAGGACACGCGCAAACCGTACAATCTCCAATCTGGTATATGGGCGAGGAAAACGCTGATGACATCCTCATAGAGGATTACAGTCAGTACACACCACGGGGACACTACACTCGTTCAGAGGAATACAAGAAATATTTCAAAACAATGATGTGGTATGGCAGGATGACCTTCCGGTTGAAAATGGCTGCTGAAACAAAACGAGCATTATTGATGATCCAGGCAATGCGCTCAGCAGAAACCTCATCGGGCAGATCAGCACTTGAACTCTGGTCGCTGATCTATGATCCCACCGTCTTCATTGTTGGCAAAGCAGATGATCTATCTTTCAAAGAATACGGAATTATTTCTGACCAGGTTTATGGGGCGTCGCCTGTTCTGACCACTTTCGCTGATGACACTCTATTGGCGCAATTCTCCGAGATGGCGAAAAAACTGCCACCACCGCAAATCAATTCGATGTGGGTGTGGATCTGGCAGGATCGCGAGGAAGCCACGCAGGGATTCCGCTTCATGGGACAGCGGTTTACCCTGGATGCTTATGTTTTCGGGCAGCTTATATTCCGTAAGGTCGGAACACTTGAAGAGCCCCGGGATTTGCCCAAAGGATTGGATATTCTGGCTGCAATGGGTTCTGATGAAGCCTACAGATTACTGGTTGAAATGGGAGAAACGAAATACGTGAATTACGAATCCCAAATGACCAAGGTTAAGGAAGAAGTAAGGGCGTTGGAAATGGATTCGTGGACACAAAACTTGTACTGGTCATGGTTGTATGCCCTTCAGCCTTTATTCTCCGTGAAGGGGCAGCAATACCCGGCTTTCATGCAAACCCAAGCCTGGCTGCACAAGGATATGCACACCGCACTCTCTTCGTGGACCGAGTTGAAACATGACACAATCCTCTATGCCAAGCAGGTTATGGCTGAAATGGGTGGCGGTCCGGATAGTGAACCTCCCAGAGGTTATGTAGAACCGAATCCTGAAGCTTATGCCCGACTGCTGGCTTTATCTGAGATGACCAAGGAGGGTTTGGAAAATAGAGGGCTGCTGGATGATGTAACCCGGGGCAACCTTGATAACCTGATCGAATATTTGCAATTTCTACTGAATATTTCTCAAAAAGAACTGAACGGTCAGGCGCTTACTGATGAAGAATACTGGCGGATCAGTTATTTTGGGGGTTGGCTTGAAGCAACTACCATCGCAGCAGCTGATGCGGACGAGAGTAATGGAGCCCGCGACTACCTGGAAGACCAAAAATCTGCACTTGTGGCTGATGTTGCTACTGGTATGGGCAGGGTTCTGGAAGAGGGAGTGGGGTATCCAACCTTGATCTACGTGGTATCCCCGGAAGCCCCATATCATTTGACCGTGGGAGCAGTTTATACCTACTATGAATTCCCGATGCCAACCGACCAGCGGCTGACCGATGAGGTTTGGCGGGAAATTCTGGAAAGCGGGAATACCCCGGACGCACCGGAATGGACTTCCACTTTCATCATCGAATAAAAGTTAAAACCTTTCTCTACACAGGAGCGCTTTTACTAGCGCTCCTGTTCCTTTCGGGTTGTGAAAGACCTGATACCTACTCCATCGTGTTTGGGGGAGATGTAATGCTAGCCAGGGGTGGCGTACCGTTGGTTCCAGAGTGGGAGAAGATCAACCTTTCATTACCACCAGATCTTGAGTTTGGAAACGGGCGTTCATTTTACCTGGCAGCGCTGGAATCTCCAATTACCATGGAAATGACTGCTTTAACATCAATTGTCAGTGATGAAATGAACTTATGTTCTGGCAGTAGTGAGATAGCAATTTTGAAAAATGCCGGATTTGATCTCTTAACCTTCAGCAATAATCACCAGGAGGATTGCCATGAAGGAGGAGCAGTTGAGACCGAAAAACTACTATCATCTTCGGGAATGGATTTCTTCAAGATGGTAGATGGTTTCTGGGTGGCCGATTTGCCTGACTCCAACATTTCTGTTATTGCAGTTAACGATGTTGATGAGCCTGTGGATTCTGATGAAGTAACCAGGGCTATCGAAAAAAATAAGGCAGATGGGAAGTTTGTGGTCTTGTCAGTACACTGGGGAAATGAATATCAAGCAGGTCCGAGCAAGCGACAGCTTGAACTTGCACAGGCCTGGAGTAATGCGGGGGCAGATATCCTCTGGGGGCATCATCCGCACGTCCTTCAGCGGATTGAACTGCTTACTTCAAATGTAGATGGGCACGAGACCCTGGTGATGTACAGCCTAGGAAACCTGCTGGCGGATCAATTCATGCTCGTTGATACCCAGCGATCCGCATTGATCCAGGTGATCATAGAAAAAGAGCAGATCCAGCGGGTTATGATCATACCTGTAAAATTCGATTGGGATCAATTAATTCTGGATTTTGAACCAGAAAGCGACGAAAGATCTAGAATTCTGGAACGATTAGATTTCTCGAATTTTGATCCGGATTTTGTTACCGAATTTTCTGTAAGAAATTAAGCGATTGGCAATAGTTTTTCCATGCGCCAGGAGGGTTCTTCGACGGTCTGCCACGCCCCCTGATCATCAGGATATGACCAAATTCCAGGTTCTTCTGCCACGATCTTAAAGCCGCATCTATGGTAAAGCCGGATGGCATCAAGGTTGGTCCGGGCAACATTCAGGGTTATCCGGGTATATCCCTGATCGATTAGATAATCTTCCAGCAGTTCGAGCATATGGCTGCCGATGCCCAAATTTTGGTAGGCAGGTCGGACGCGGAAAGAATAGAGATATGCCCGATTCCATCCATCAGCCAATTCCAGACGGTCACTCCGAAGCTGGAGAAACACCTGACCGATCATGTACCCCTGATCATTTTCAAAGACCCAGGCTTTTGCCACTCCTTTTTTTACCTTTTGCCAGAGATCAGCAAAGAGATTACGGAAATGCTTGAATTCTCCCTCCCATTCCATAGCGGGCAGGTCATTTTCGACGAGGGGACGAAGCTTGATGGTTTCCTCGTGGTTTTCCCGAATAATTGGGAATTCAACAACCTCGATCATCGATGATCAGTCCTGTTTGAGCAGCTTTTGAAGAAGGTCCTGCTCCTCTTTTGGGGAAGAGATAAGACCATCCAAATATGCAGCACGCAAAAATGTGAGAATGCGTTTATATTCTGGTCCGGGTAAAATGCCAGCGTCGCGTAAGGCATTCCCGGTAATAGTAATCCGTACATTTCTCCACTGTCTCATATATTTGGAAACCAGTTCTTTGCACTCTTTTTTACTCGTGATGAGGTAAGCTGCATATAAGCTTACAGGGGGAATCCCATCCAGCATTGCGCTCACCGAACTAGGTTTATCGTCATCCAATGAATTGAACCCTTCCAATACATCACTGGTTGATTTTAGAGCTGCTGCCAGTTGAGAAGGGAATTTGAATCGCCAGCTCAAATCAGATACAGACGAAGGGATCTGAGATCCAAACCAGAGCAGCCAATGGAGTGCAGTGTCCACGGGCACATTCCCGACAGACCCTGGGAGATTCCAGTAGGATTCGGGTCGGGATTCCTTGAGGTTCAAAAAAGCAAGTGATTGATCAATTCCCCAATTAATATGCTCATCGATAGCCTGCATTAAGTGCAAATCCTGCATGCGTTTCATGATCCTTGTTGGATCTGCTTCGCGAAAAACGAGATCAAATTCATGGCGCAGGCGGTCGCCGCTTACCTGCCGGAGCATAGGGCGGGCTTCGTTCATCAATTGCAGGGTTCTTTCTTCGATTTCAAAGTCAAAGCGCTGTTCGAAACGGACAGCGCGCAGCATCCGGGTGGGATCATCCACAAAAGAGAGAGAATGGAGAACGCGGATCTTTTTATTGCGTAAGTCGTCCAATCCACCCCAGTTATCGATCAATTCGCCGTAGTGCTTACGATCCAACCGGATTGCCAATGTATTTACCGTAAAGTCCCGCCGATGAAGATCCAGTTTAATGCTGGAATTCTCCACGGTTGGCATGGCAGTGGGATGCTCATAGAATTCGGTCCTGGCGCTGATGAGGTCAAGGAAATCCGGAAGATCTTCCTCTTGCTCCGGCGTGATCCTTAACTTAACCGCCAATTCTTTTCGAATATCTTTGATCTGCCACTTCGCAGTTCCAAAGCGACGATGACAAACAACCCGTCCACCGAGAGTCCGGGAGAGTTCATTGGCGATTTTTATCGCATCACCTTCAATCACAATATCCAGATCGTGAGAAGGACGATCCAACACCAGGTCACGAACAAATCCACCAACGGTATAAATTGGCAGGTTATGGTTATTGGCTGTTTCAATGACTTTTTTAATCAACGCGAGCCGCCCGGGAGAGAGTGCCTTCTCAATTTTCTCTGCATAATTTCCGTTAATGTTCTTTTTCGGCTGCAACCGCTGCAGATTCTTGAGGAGATCCGTTCGCGTGACTATCCCGATAATGGTATTTGTGCCCGGGTCAATCACCGGGATTTGCCCCCAGCCTGTAGTTGCCATCAGCTCCTGAACCTCATCCAGTGTCTGATCCGGACGGAGCGAAACACTCCCAGCATCCATCAGACTGCCAGCAGTCAACTCCAATTTATGACTGGCAGCTTTATCAACTGACCGCCGGGTAAGCAAACCGACAACTGTTGATCCTTCGATAACCGGATACCCCTCGTAGCCATATCGAAGCATTAGCTTGAGTGCTTCTTTTATCGAGGTGTCTCTGGAAATTAACAAGGGTTTTTTGGACATAATCCTGGAAACGGTCAGTGAGGGTTTGATGTTTCGCTGCAGGAATTCAACCAGGTTATTAATAGCAATCTCGATAGGATTCTCATTTTTTAGAAACTCATCATCCGCATGGATCAAAGCAGCTGCAGCCCGCGAATGTCCACCTCCGCCAAACTGCATGGCGACCTGGCTAACATCAACTTCGTCGGTTGAGGAACGGGCAACAAGCCGGAGTCCTTCCTTTCCACGAACAAAAAGGAACAAAGCATCTGGATCCAGGAGGTCGCGGATTTTATGGGCGATACTTGAAACTTCTTCCTCCAGTACCATATTTACAGCTTGAGAGATGAAGATTTTTTTACCTTTTATCGTCGAAACGATTGAATTCTGCAGGAGTTCGTCCGCTAAAGCCATCTGACCAGGAGTGAGAGGAGGATTGAGATATGTGTTTAACATGCGCAAATCCGCACCTTTCTCAATCAGAAAGGCAGTGGCATAGACATCCTCTACAGTCGTTGAGGCATAGGTTAACGAACCGGTGTCCTCGTGTATCCCAAGCAGCATGACAGTGGCTTGCAATGGCGTTATTGCAAGACTCTGGGATTTCAGCAGCTGGACCAGGATTGTGGTTGTTGCTCCAAGCATTTCAATGGTACATTTCCAATCTTGAGGCAGATCTGCTTTTTGTTTGTGGTGGTCGATGATGTAAACCTTCGCATCTTTGCGTAGGTTTTTAATGGTAACAAGGGACTGGGTATCGACCAGGGTTACTGATTGGATAGGATCGCCCGGGATATCACCCTGGTCGATTAATCCAAGCTCGTTCTGATACAGATTTACAAATTTACGCACATTCTGATTCAATTTATGCGGAAGGACAGCTAGTGAGGATGGAATTAACAGCCTGGCAGCTACCAATCCTCCAAGAGCGTCAAAGTCAACCTGTTCATGGGTTAAAATCAAGTGCATAGTGAGATTGTAACATTAAGGTATGAGGAGTTTTCAACATGAGCACCAAGCTTACTCAATCCGAAGGGGTTAGATACCTGAAACAACTGCAACTACCAGAAATTGGCGATACCGGGCAGAAGCGGTTGAAAGAATCTTCGGTGCTGATCATTGGAGCGGGCGGGTTGGGATCTCCAGTTTCGCTGTACCTGGCGGCTGCAGGGGTAGGCCGGTTGGGTCTGGTAGACAGCGACAAGGTTGAATTAGGTAACCTGCAGAGACAGGTGATTCACTCCAATGGAACCATAGGAGAACTGAAAACGCGATCTGCAGCTGAAGCGCTCAAATCGCTGAATTCGGAAATTGCGGTTGAGGAATTCCCATCAAGATTCACGAGCCAAAATGCCAGTGAAATCGCAGTAGATTACCAGTTGGTGGTTGATTGTACAGATAACCTGTCAACGCGTTTACTCATAAACCGGGTTTGTGTGGAGCAGCAAAAGCCGATGATCCATGGAGCGGTTTACCGGTATGAAGGGCAGGTGAGTGTCTTTGACAGTAGAATTGGACCCTGTTATCAATGTCTGTATCCAAAAATGCCTGACGAAACACTGATTCCTGATCCGGCAACAAATGGGTTGTTGGCTACTTCTCCAGGGGTGGTTGGAACACTCATGGCAAATGAGACATTAAAATACATCCTGGGGATAGGGACATTATTGATTGGTAGATTGCTTATGGTTGACCTGTTTTCGACGCATTTCCAGGAATTGCATCTCCAAAAGAATCCCCATTGCCCGGTGTGCTCACAATAGTGTGATTAGCCGTATAATCGAGCACATTGCAGTAAAAGGAGCTATATGACAAAAACAGACCGAGTTTTGCTGGCAGTCCTTGCACACCCTGACGATGAAACCTTTGGGACGGGGGGAACCCTGGCGCATTACGCGCAGCTTGGAGTAAAAGTGTACCTGGTGTGTGCCACACGCGGCGAAGTCGGAGAAGTAGAGCCGGAATTGCTGGAAGGTTACACCAGCGTGGCTGAATTAAGGGAACATGAACTCAGGTGTGCCGCCCAGACTCTCGGATTGACAGGAGTTTTTTTTCTGAACTACCGTGATTCCGGGATGCCCGGAACCATTGATAATACACACCCGGATGCTTTGTTTGCAGCAGACTTGATTGAGGTGGCAGCAGAGGTTGTCCATTACATCCGCTTACTAAAACCCCAGGTGGTGATCACCTTTGATCCGATAGGTGGATACCGGCACCCGGATCACATTGCCATTCATAAGGCAACCGTCGAAGCGTTCAAGTTAGCCGGGGATGAGACATACGTTAAGGGAGAACTGCAGGCACATCAGCCCGATAAACTATACTTTCACACATTCCCGAGGGGTTTCCTTCGATTTTCAGTGTTCTTTATGAGACTCTTTGGCAAGGATCCAAGGAAATTTGGGAAGAATGGAGATATCGACCTGCAGTCAATAGCGGAAGTTCACTTTCCGTGTGATGCCAGGGTGGATTACCGAGAAGTCGCAGAAATCCGGGACAGGGCATCCGCGTGCCATGCCAGCCAGGGCGGGGCCAGGATCACCGGGGGTGTAATGGGGTTCGTGCGGAAAATTTTTGGAATCAGTGACCAGTATATGCGGGCTTACCCACCCCCCGGGAAAAAAGAGAAAGACCTGTTTGAGGGAACATAAACAAAAAGGAGTTCTTTTTATGAACTCCTTTTTGTTTGCTAGTTTTGAATTTCTATAAGCGGATCACCTCACCGCAAAAATCACATTTGATCGTATCCTGTCCACGTAAAACCGGTTTGGTTATTGCGCCACCACAACTGGGACATTTGGTAGGAGCAGACCGGGCTTTTTCCACGGCTTCCTGATCAACCGCCAGAGCGCGTTCTGATTCAATATCTCCGGATTTTACACGGTTGATCAATTGCTGCCAGAGGTTGCAATCCTGTCCATCCAGATGGAGTTTCACCTCGCGCGCGAATGACCCACTGGGTAATTGAAACTCAAGCCAATCCTCATTTTTAAACATCCCCTGTTTGGTGGCTTTGATCGCATCAATGGATACAATCGGTGTTTCAAACTGCAATTTCTGGACTTTCTCCCGTTCTGTGGTGACAAAAAGGACTTTTTTCTTGGCAATTTCCTGCCGCTGTTCAAAAATGAGCCGCTGGTCAGTGAGGAATAATATCCCTTCGGGATCTTCCTTATCTTCCTTATTGTCACGAGTCCAAACTGCTTTTGTGGTTAGGTAAACTGCTTCACCGGGCAGGAACCCGAAACTGGCAGATTCGGCATGGTCCAGAGCTTTTTCGATCAGGTCAGCCTGGCGGGATGATTTATCAAATTCCTGTTCAAGACTATTAAATATTTCCTCGATGGCGTCTTCTGCGGAATCAACCCGGTTCTTAAAACTCTCGATCTCGTTCTTTACAGTTTTTACGACAAGCGCGGGGGTTGACCCCAGGCTGAGGGCGGAAATCCTTGATTCCAAGGGTCTGAGCTGCGCCTGGAGACTTGTGGCTTGAAGGTTGATCTGGTTTTGTACCTGAGCGCGTTTGGCGTTCCACTGGGTTTGATATTCCAAAGATTGCGCCTCGAGGGTCTTGTTGAAAGCATACTTTCGCTCACGGATTTTCTGAAGACGCATCGGGAAATTGGCAATCCTCGTTTCCAGTTCAGCAGCTTCATCCCGGACCGAGGCAAAGCTTACTTTCTTGATCACTTCGCCCAGGTCGCTCCGTACAGCATCAATATCTCTCTTCAGTTGATCTGCTACGTTCGTTTCACCAGGTTGCATCGTTACTCCTTTTGTCTGTCCAAAAAGATCGATTAATCCAGATGTTTCTTTTCCACTTCCAATTCACCCAATTCCCCAGTGGCAACAAAGACCGTTCTTTCACAGATATTACTGACACGGTCTGCCATGCGTTCGAGATTGTGCGCCACCCACATAAAGAGGTTGATGGAATCAATGACTCTGGCTTCCTTTGCCATTTCCTGGATGACTGCTTTCTGTACCTGCTGATAAAGCTTGTCGACCTTATCATCTTCAGCAGGGATCTTCCTGGCAGTGAGGGGGTCTTCTGCGATGAAAGCGCTGAGCGCACGGTGGAGCATGTCGACAGCCAGGGATGCCATCTCTTCTACTTCACGCATTGGCAAGGGGATGTCGGCATCGCCTAATTTGACCACCACCTTGGCAATGCCTTTGGCGTAATCTCCCATGCGCTCGATCTCAGCGGAGATCTCGAGTAAAGCTGCCAGTAAACGCAGGTCGTGGGCAAGGGGCTGCTGCGTGGCGATGAGGATAAGGATCGAATTTTCAATGGCGTACCTTTTTTCGTTGATCACATTGTCCGCGTTATAAATCGCTTTTGCACCTTCGATATCCTTTTTCTTCAGGCACTCAATGGATTTAAGGGTAGCTTGTTCCACCATGCTCCCCATTAGTAAAAGTTCATCCTGTACCTGGTGTATATGGAGAAGTAAATTATCTCGTGACATTGGTTACCTCTTTTGGGCTATCCAAACCTTCCGGATATATAGTCTTCTGTTGATTTGTTTTTTGGTCTTGTGAAAACCTGGCTGGTTTCGCCATATTCCACCATCATCCCTGCTCGATCTGCGTCCATTGTAAAGTAGGCGGTGAAATCAGAGGCACGCCCGGCTTGTTGCATGTTGTGAGTAACGATAATAATTGTATAGTTATTTGATAATTCTCGCATTAAATCTTCAATTTTCAAGGTGGCAATTGGATCCAATGCTGAACAGGGTTCATCCATCAGGATGATATCTGGTGTCACTGCCAGTGCTCGGGCGATGCAGAGACGCTGCTGCTGCCCACCAGAAAGTGCAAGGGCAGGCTTCTGGAGCTGGTCTTTGACTTCATCCCATAAGGCAGCTTTTTGAAGGCAGGTTTCAACAAGATCAGGGATGTCTCCCTGATAGTGATTGATCCTTGCTCCCCAGGCAACATTATCAAATATCGACTTGGGGAACGGGTTAGGTTTCTGAAAAACCATTCCAATCCGCTGGCGAACCAGAACGGGATCTACATCCTGATCGTAAAGATTCTTACCTTGAAAAAGAACTATTCCCGTTGTGTGCGCTGAAGGGATAAAATCGTTCATCCGGTTAAAAGCGCGTAAAACAGTGCTTTTTCCACAACCTGAAGGACCGATGATTGAAGTAATCTTTTTTGGCTCGATCTGGAGGTTGACATGTTTGACAGCTCTAAAATCGCCATAAAAAATATCCAACTCTTGTGTTTCAATTGCCCATTGTTTTTCCATAATTTGATTCCTAATGATTTTTGTGAAGTCGATTGCGCCAAAGGATTGCTGACGCATTCAATGATAGTAGCAATATTAACAGAATAAGTATAGCAGCCGCAGCGGTATTTCGGAATTCAACCTGAGGACGGGTTGTCCAGTTGTAGATTTGAATAGGTAGAGCAGTGAAATTGGAAAACAATCCGGTGGGGTTCTTGGTGATGTAGGTAGCGGCTCCCACAATGATCAAAGGTGCGGTTTCGCCTAAACCGCGGGAGACAGCAAGGATTGCACCTGTGAGTATGCCAGGTAATGCGGATGGCAATACATGATGCCAGATCGTTTGCCATTTGGTAGCACCTATACCGTAACTGGCCATACGGAGAGAATTAGGGACAGCTCGGATAGCTTCCTGTGAATTTGTTATTAATATCGGAAGGATCAATAGCGCCATGGTTAAACCAGCTGAGATTATGGTTCTTCCATTGGCGGCATCCGAGCCGAGGATATTTCCACTTGTGATCGGTCCCAAGGTTCTGACAAAAATAGCCAATCCGAGGACTCCATAAAGTATTGATGGAACCCCGGCAAGGTTGTCGATATTCAGTTGGATGATTCTTGCGAGACGGCTGGTTTTATCTGAATATTCTTCAAGAAACAGGGCAGTGGAAATTCCAAGTGGAAATGCAACCAGGATTGCGATGATGATAATGAAGAACGAGCCAAGAATGGCTGTGCGAATCCCGGCTTCTTCCGGTTTCTTGGACATGGCATTGCTGATAAAGTTCCAGTTGATCCATGACCGCATGCTGATTTCCGCTTGAGGATATTCCGCCAGGAGGTTTGCCTTTAATGATTGTGAATTCAATGCCGCGTCAAAAAGATTGTAACTTGCCACAATTGAAACCTGGAAGACTTCGGATTCCACCAGGTTGATCAATTGTTTTTGAGTGCGCTCAATCAGGGGAGTGTCTCTATCCAGGGTTTTGATCCGGTTGGCGGTGAGATTTTCCTCAAGTAGAGAAATCAACTCATTTTTTGATAAGGATTCAACGGGTACATCGATCAACAGGGTGCGGTCAACCTGATCGATTTTTCCAACCATGGTGAATGCCTGGTTGATGATGGTAAGCAACAGGATGAGAAGTGCGAGGATCGCGATACCATTGGACAAACTAAAGAAAATTTTGCTGGCACGGTCTACTCGCTTGCGAGAAGTGTGCATGTTTCCATTTGAAAAGAGAAAATTCCTTGAATTCGAATTCATTCGTAAACCTCACGATATTTGCGGGAAAGCTTACGGCTAATAAGATTGAAAAGGAGTGTAATGATGAATAGCAGCAAGCCGATGGCAAAAATGCTGTTGTAATCCGGTGTGTCGTAACCCAGGTCCCCTCCGCTGATGCGGGCAATATACCCGGTCATCGTTTCGGCCGCAGCTAATGGATTGAAGGTGAATTTTGGTCCTGAGCCTGCAGCAATAGCAACAATCATTGTCTCTCCTACTGCACGCGAGATCGCGAGAATTATGGATGAAATAATCCCGGAAAGTGCAGCTGGAAAAACTACCTGAGTGGTGGTTTCAAACCGGGTGGCTCCCAAGCCAAAGGCGGCATCCCGTAATGATCTTGGTACTGCATGCAAGGCATCCTCACTCATCGAACTAACCAACGGTAGGATCATTATTCCCATCACCAATCCTGCAGAAAGCATGTTGTAGATTTCAACATTTTCTTGTCCAAAAATCGCTCGCAAGAGTGGTGTCATAAAGGTAAGCGCAAAATACCCATAGACGACTGTCGGAATTCCAGCAAGTATCTCAAGGACAGGTTTAATAATTGCTCTAGAACGCGGGGAAGCGTATTCACTTAAGTACATGGCAGCGCCTAAACCCAGCGGAATAGCCACCAGCATGGCAAAGAAACTGGTAATCAGAGTCGATAACACTAAAGGTAGGATGCCAAATTCACCGATGGATGGCTGCCAGGAGGTTGTTGTGAAAAATTCCTTGAAAGTTACCCCAGGAGTACTGAAAAACAGGAAGGATTCCTTTCCTAATTCGTAGACCAAGGCCAGGGTAGTGAGAATTGACACCATCGCTGCGATGGTTATTACGATCCTGATCAGCCCCTCAGAAATCCTCTTTTTTTTCAAAATGCCAGGAGGTTGGAGTAGTGCCATAGATACCTTTCAATAAGACTAGTACGTAAAACAGGCGATTGGCCATCGATCGTCTGATGGCCAATCCTGATATATCAAAGATCGCTTTACTTGAGGGCGTTCTTAAGTGCTGCTTTAGATTCTGCAAGGGCGGCATCACTGGCAGGGAAGTAACCAACTTCGCCAATAACATCATTCACACGATTCAGATAGAAGTTGATGAACGCTGCAACCTGTGGTTTTGCCTTCAGAATACCAGCATCCGAATAGATGAATAATGGTCGTGAAAGCTCGTAGGACCCATTTTCTGCAGTTTCTGATGAAGGAGTAACACCATTGATTGAAACAGCTGTCAGTTTTTCTTCTTGTTCCTTGTAATAGGCAAACCCGAAGTATCCAATGGCATAAGGACTTCCTTCAACACCCTGTACTAGGACATTATCGTCTTCACTGGTTTGGATATTCGTAGTTGCTAATGCAAGTGCTTTTGCCTCATCCAGTGTTGCAAGTTTCAAGGGTTTTTGAACGATCTCCTCAACGAAGAAATCAAAAGTGCCGCTGTCCGTGCCAGGTGTGAATCGAAGGATATCTTCGGCAGGCCAATCAGCATTAATGTCTGACCATTTCTGAGCACCACTCGCAAAGATCTTCTGGAGTTCTTCAGAAGTTAGGTCAGTAAGAAATGTATTCTGCTTATTTACAACAATTGCAATGGCATCAGTGCCAACACGAAATTCAATTGGATTTCGATTTATTGCTGCGCAGTTTTCAATTTCTGAAGTTTTAATCCCGCGACTTGCGTTTGCGATATCAATTTCTCCAGTCTTACAGAAGCGTTCAAAACCTCCTCCAGAACCCACAGAGGCGATGGTATGCTGACCGGAATATCCCTCAGATTCAAACAAAGCCTGAATGGCTTCGCTTAACGGGTAGACGGTTGAGCTCCCTGCAGAAGCAATATTCCCCGTCACATTTCCAGGATCATTTGGATCCAACGTGGCTGTCGGGACCATGGGGGCTTCGGTTGGGGATTCAGTCTTGACAACCGGAGCTGTGGTGGGGGTGGATGCCTGGGCACAAGCAGATAGAGCAAATGCAGCAACCAGGATGACACTTACTAGCATTAAACGGTTTTTAAATAACATTCTTTTTCTCCTTATTTTGATGTTTCCATCTTATCAAGGAGATGTTAAGGAGCAAAAAACAGTTTGTTAACGTTTAGTTAAGGAATTAACGTGCCAACGGAAGGGTAAAGCTAAAAGTCGACCCTTTTCCCGGAATGCTTTCAGCCCAAATCTTTCCTTTGTGACCCTCAACAATATGGCGCGCGATTGAGAGACCAAGCCCGGTTCCCCCGGTTGCACGAGCCCGGTCTGATTTGTAGAACCGTTCAAAAATCCTTCCCAGGTCCTCTTTGGAGATTCCAATTCCTGTATCTACGACCTTAAATTCAACTTCTGTACTTTGCAGAACCGCTGAGATTGTTATTGTCCCGCCAGTATCAGTGAACTTGATGGCATTGTGGAGTAAATTCACCAATACCTGTTGAATTCGATTAAAATCTGCAAAAACCTTGGGGAGATCAATTGGAATTTCCTGGATGATTGTGACTCCACTGCGTTCAGCTTGCAGTTGCATCCTCTTGACTGCGGACTCTACCAATTGTTCTGGTTCTATGGGTAGTTGATCAAGAGGTACTTTTCCAGATTCTATCTTGGACAATTCAAGGAGTTCCTGGACAATTTGCGTCAGGTTATCGATCTCTCCATTCATTAATTGCAGAAAATGGTCAGCAGCTTTGGGATCTTTGAGTGCACCATCCAGCAAAGTTTCAACTAAAGCTTTTAGAGAAGCAAGCGGAGTCCGTAGTTCGTGGGAGACATTGCTTACAAAATCCTGCCGGACAGTCTGAAGCTTATGGAGCAGTGAGAGATCCTGAAATAAGAGGAGAACATCTCCAGGTAGGTTTTCTTCGATGGGAGAGGCAGAGGCCTGGATTGAATCGCGATCCAGTGAAAGCTGGATCAGTGTATTCTTTGATGAATTAGCCTGCTTACACTCTTTCCAGAGATCGATAACCTGATAATGCCTGACAACTTCGATCAGCGAGCTGCCAATGGCTGATGCTGAATCCATATTGAACATATCCTGGGCTGCAGGGTTGACCAGCGTCACTTTTCCATCTCCATCAACGAGAATAACACCATCTTTCATATTACTAAGGATGGCATCTGTTTCTTTCCGTTCTTCCTGGAGGGCTGCAATCTGAAGGGTGATCCGGTCAACCATTGAATTAAAGGATGAAATGATGACGCCAATTTCATCATTCCGATTTTTGTGGTCAATCTTTTTTAGATTTCCGAGAGAAAGCGATTGGATTGTTTTACTGATTTTTGCTAAGGGATTAAATTTCTTATAGGATTGGATTAGTAATATCCCAATACACAACAGGATTCCAAACACTGATAAGTAAACCACTAAGAGATCATATTTTTTCAGTGCTGCATCAATTTTTTCTACGGGTTTCGCTAAGCGAACAACCGCAACAATTTCCCCATTCTCAATAACCGGTGCAGCGGCGTACAGGAAACGTGTATGGAGGGTGTTGCTTGTGCGAATTACAGTTGTGATCCTGCCAGCGAGAGCATCCTGGATTTCTGGCCTGGCAAGATGATTTTCCATGAAGGTCGGGTCCTTTTCGGATTCTCCAATTACCTTTCCATCCGGCAAAATCACCGTAATACGGTCATTGGTGGTTTCTGAGAGGTTTTCGACTATGACAGGTAAAGCTGACGCATCATTTATTGCGCCAGAATAGTGCAATTGATCTGCAGATAGCCTGGCTTCAGTTTTGAGCTCATCTCCCCAGTTCTTAATGAGAAAATTTTCAAAATAATCACTCGTTACCCAAGCGATGGAAATTAGTAGTATCGAAACTACCAATATGTATGGGGCGACTAGTTTTCTAACGTATGAATATGTCCGCATCTCAACCCTCAAAGCGATAGCCCATACTGCGAACAGTGACCAGCCGACGTGGGTTTTCTGGATGGTCTTCAATCTTTTGCCTTAACCACCGGATATGCACATCGACAGTTCGGCTATCTCCAATATATTCCCAACCCCACACTTGTGAAAGTATTCTTTCTCTAGGTAAGGCTTTTCCAACGTTCTGAGCCATAAAAAGGAGAAGTTCAAATTCCTTGGGTTTCAACTCGAGGACCCCACCATTTAGAAGTACTTCTCTCCTATCAAGGTCAATTGTGAGGTTGCCAAAAAACAAAGACTTCTTTGATTCAGGACCTGGAGCAACTTCTTTGTCCTCATCGTGAAAACGGGCGCGCCTTAACATCGCTTTTACCCTGGCAACCAGTTCGCGCATTGAAAAGGGTTTCACAAGATAGTCATCAGCACCAACTTCTAAACCGACAACTCGGTCGATTTCATCATCACGAGCTGTAAGCATCAAAATTGGTATTTTGGATTTTTGCCGAATCTGCTTGCAAACTTCAAAACCATCCAATCCTGGAAGCATGATATCCAGAATCATCAGATCATAAGATCCTGTATCAAAAATGGATAATGCTTTCAAGCCATCTTCAGCTGTTACCACTTCGAACCCTTGCGCAGATAAGTTATATGCAAGGGTCTCCCTAAGGATCTTTTCATCGTCTACAACCAATAGTCTAGCCATTTTTTCTTTCGGTTAATGTAAGAGCGATCTTTTCGAATTTTTCTGCCAACGCAGTCCGGTGAAAATGGTTGTTCACGTAATTTTTACCGTTTAGACCCATTGAAACCGCCTGGTTCGAATTCTGCAAGATCCACCGTGCGGCATCTGCAAGCGGTTTTGGGTTACCCGGTTCAACAAAGATCCCTGCATTGGCTTTTTCAACCACTTCCCTGATCACGCCATCGATGGCGAGCAGAACTGGTTTTCCAGCAGCCATGTAATCGAACACTTTGTTGGGGTAAGTTGTCTTGTAAAGATCAAGGGGCTTTAAGATTGCCAGGCAGGCATCAGCACCGGCAATGACCTCAGCCATTTCACTCTTCGCCACCGAAGGCAGAAACAGGGTATTGGTCAACCCTTTTTCCTGTGCCATTTGAAGGAGTGCGGGTTTTTCCTTGCCATCTCCGACAAAAACGAACTTGGTATTTTTTTCATTTTTTAAGATTTCTGCTGCTTGAAGAACCACCGTCAGATCGTTGGAAATTCCGTGAGCCCCTGCATACAGGATGACACAATTCTGTTGAAGATTGAATTTCTCACGGAAATTCTTTCCTTTGGAGGCGGAAATGAACATGTCAGGGTCAACCCCATTTTCTACCAGTTGGATATCCATACCACCAAGCTTTTCAATATGGTCGATGAAACCCGGTGAATTGACGACGATGGCATCCGCATGTTCATAGAGAAACTTCTCCAGACCGAGAGAAAGCCAGATGAGGGTTTTCTGCCGAAGCACCCCAATGGCAATGGCGAAAGCCGGCCACAAATCCCGGACCTCAAAGAGAAAAGGTACCCTTTTTAACCTTGCCAGCAGCCAGGCAGTCCAACCCTGAAAAATTGGGGGAGACGTGCCCCAGACAAGGTCAACTTCCTTTACTGCCAGACCAACGAAAAATGAAGAGAACATGAAACTGAAGAAACTGATCACCCGGTGGAAAAAACTCTTGTGAAGGGCAGGGTATGTGTACACCCGCAGGATGCGAATACGCGGTGAAACCTGTTCAGACATTCGCCAGCGAGTGGCAACGCCCCTGGTTTTACCGGTTAGATAACTAACCGGACTGGTGATGATGGTTACCTGATGGCCTTTCTCAGCCAACACCCTGGCGATTTCTATGTGCCGGGTGCCGCCGGGTTCATCGAGGGCTGCAAATGCCTGGTGAATTAACAAGATGTGCATGGTCAGATAACTTTCAAGAAATGCCAGTGAGAGCTGATGTTTAGTGATTTGTCAGATCGCCAACTAACTGTATAAGCCAAAGCAGGTGTTTTTATGCCATAAGTTGGTGATACCCATCCCATTATCTCGTCAGAGGTGTTTCCTAAGAGAGTATCTCCGGCGCGGATCAGGGATACATCAGCTGGTGGAAGAATCTCTTCCGTCGAAGCTATCCAACACTTGATGGATAACTCCACCCGAAGTTGATCTTTTTGGATCACAAATGCTTCATTTTCCTGGTCCCATTTCCAATCCGGTAACAACCAATGCAAGCAAATTAAACGGGGGGAACTGGACTTTTTGAAATTGACGAAATCCTCGACCAGAATCTCCGATTTTTTTGGAATTGCTATGCTCCTTGAATGGGTGACGCCCAATCGGCGGTAACCGTTGTGAGTAGCAGAAACTGATTCTGAGCCGGAGATTGATTCTAGTACACCCTGAGCCTGATCCAGCCAGAGGAACTTGCCAGCCTGGTACATCTGATCCATAAAATCAATGGAGATTGTATTATGGATGCGGGTTGCCATGAGGGAATTCTGCCAGGGGGGGGTGTCGTTGTAAGCAAAGGTGCCGGCATCCCGGGCGATATTCTCACCTTGCCACCATATCTCTGTGTGCAACTGGTCGGCGTGACCAGGCCTTCCAGTGAAACGAACTGCGCGCAGGCTTGTCCAGAGGTTTAGGCTACCAAGTCGATTCCTCTGCGTGAAGCTTGTTACTAAACGTTCCTCCTCTGAAGAGGTAGATGCTAAGCGTAAGAGCGCGGGCAATTCATCCCACGGGCCTGCAGGCAATGCCGGGCAGCCAAGGAACGCCAGACTGGCAGCCTGGAGGGTGGGGCGGTAATCATCATATCCCTGACAGCCAAACGGCAGCAACAAAGTCCCGTCGTTGTGACCCAGGTTAGGAACCTGACCACTAATCGGGTCGATCAATCCCTGAAGCCAAAGGGTTGCACTGGCAAGCCGCTGCCTAACGGGTTCAGGAAGTTTACGATTGACCTGCCTCAAACTGGCATCAAATAACAGTGCCAGATGCAGGAGCATCCGATGGTAATTGGTACTATGTTGACAATAAGTGCCATCTGGATCGATCTGGTTGAGTATAGTCTTTTCAAATAGCACCTGGCCCCGTGTCTTCCATTTTTCCGCCAGGGAGGAGTGAGGCGCAAAGAACGAACCAAGAAGGTGAAGAGCGAGGGTTTCACTAAGAAGGTGGTTGTTGTTTTGAGACTTCGCATAGGCGAAAGTAACCGGAATTCGGAGGAAATGCTGCCAGAGAGAGGTCACAAGTTCAATTACCTGCTCATTGGGCAGATGAGCTTTTTTCAACGTGGGGAGAATCAACAACCAGTTGATCGAGCGCAGCGCAACTTCCTGGGCGGAAACCCAGTTGGGTCCCAGGTAAGGGGGATTTTGAGCATTAAATTGCTTGAAGTGTTTCCAGAAAGTTTCGATCTGTTTCTCAGACCCTGTGCTTTCGAATACCCGTGCGGATTCCAGTGACCAGCTGAACCGCGCCGGTTCCCAGATCTTTTTGATGTCAACATTCTCCACCCGGTCAGAATAAGCTGTCCAGTCGGCAAGATTTTTCCGGGCATGGAAATCGAGTTGAGAGACATCTCCACCAAACGGGTGAAAAATACCTGCTTCAATCTCACTCGCATTTCCGAGAGGTGAATCGATATGCCCCGTTTGGGCTCCAAAATCCAGCAGAACAGGTTGGATCAACTTGGCAGAATCGAATGTTTTTGGAAATTCCTTGTTCAGGAGAAGAACACGCGACTTTAATCGCCCCGTTTTTTTTTGAATGGCATACGCCGTGTAAGCCACCAGGGAAGCGAGGCCGATCTCGCAGAGCAGAAGGTAGGTCTTTCGGAAAATATTCAAGATTGTCTTCCGTCACACCACATCAGATAAGAGTTATTGTCTGACCATTATTTGCAGAGTCAACCGCTGCAATGCTTGCCCGGCTCACTGCAATTAGCTCCTCATAAGGAATTGGCAGGGTTCCTTCTGAAGTGATGGTTTTTAGAAATCCGGACCAGGCCGCCTGATGACCTTTATCCTGTGCAAGGCGGGATTTTTTTATTATTCTCCGGGATTCGGATATTAATTCAAGTGACCGGAAATCATTCAGTATGCCGATCTTGCCAGCGCTGAATACTTCTATCCGTTCCTTGGAGAAATTCTTATTCCCGTTGGCAAGGTAGTGAATTGTGGCCAGGGAACCATCAGGGTAATCCATGGTAATCACACACGAATCCTGGGGGTGTGACCCAACAGCCGGAAGGCATTGCATCCTGATCGACTTTGGAGAAAACCCGGTAAGGTAGGTGCAGAAATCAATAAAATGGCAGGCTTCACCGATGATCCTTCCACCACCCTGATTGGGATCCTGTGTCCAATGGTTTTGAGGAAGATATCCGGCATTCACCCGATAATCGATAGCCATTGAGGCTACGCGTTCTGTGAAGAATCCCTTTAGGGTTTTGGCAAATGGTGCAAAACGCCGGTTAAACCCAACCGTTAGAATACCCTTCGGACTGGATCTTAAGGTTTCCTCTACCTCATTCAGCTCTTCTTCAGAGATTGCGAGTGGTTTTTCACAATAGACATTCTTCCCGTTTTGCAGGGCGGTGATCACCTGCCTGGCATGTTGATTGTGACGGGTGAGGATGACGACTGTGTTGATATCTGGGGCGTTGAGTATCTCTGATTCATCAGAGGATGCAAAACCAAACCCGAATTTCCTGGCTGAATGAGCAGCACTTAATCCCTGGGCGGATGCGATGCCAGCCAGAGTTGTGTTCCCGGTTTTCTTAATTGCCGGCAGGAATACCGCCTGGGCATAATTCCCAGCTCCCAATACACCAACTGAGATTTTTTCTTTCGTGTCCGTGGTAGTCGGATAAATTATTTTTTTTATCGCCAATGATTGATCTGCATCCGGATAAGTCAGGAGAACCCCGAGGAAAGGTTCACCAGACTTGCCTGTTATAAGCTCATAAGCATGGGCGGCACCCTCAACAGGAAAACGATGCGAAATGAGTGGCTTTACATCCACTTTCCCCTGGGCAAGCAAGTCAACGAACGCCTGGATATTTCTCCCTTCAGTCCAGCGGACGAATCCGGCAGGATAATCGATGCCAGCTTCTTCATATTGAGAATCATACCGCCCAGGGCCATAGGAGCGGGAAATTTTGAAAGTCAATTCTTTTTCGTAATATGTTTTTCGGGGAATATCCATTCCAAAAGCGCCAATGGCCACCACAGTTCCACGGTCGCGCGCGATTGAACCGGCAAGTTCGACCGGATCGTTGCTGTGGGTGTCGGCACAAATGAGCACATGATCAAAACCACGGTTACCTGTAAATTCAAACGCTGAGGGTTCGCATCCATCACGCACCAAAGCCTGACAATTGAATTTTCGCGCGAGTTCTACTCGATAAGGATCCAGGTCAATCCCAAAGACATGGCAACCGGCAGCTTGTGCTATTTGCACAGCAAGCAAACCCAGCAGCCCAAGCCCAATGACGCATACAGTTTCCCCTAATTGAGGATTGGCCAGGCGGAAACCCTGTAATGAAATGGCACCGAGGGTGGCAAAAGCACCGGATTCAAAATCCACATTGTCCTGCAATTGGACAAGGAGATTTTGGGGAATCACGCCATATTCAGCATGGACAGCGTAACCTCCGCCGGCACAGGCTACCCTGTCCCCGGGCTGAAAACCGACGAGGTCACGACCTGTTTCCTGTATGATACCTGCGGAGGAGTAACCAAGGGGCATGGGTTGATCCAACTTGTTAAAAGCAGCTTCAATTGTGGGAATCAGCCCTTCGCGGCGGGCTTTGGAGATGACCTGTTTTACCAGGTCTGGACGAGAGGTGGCTTTAGCCAAAAGGTTTTTTTCGGCAAACTCGACCAACATCCGCTCTGTTCCTGCAGATAAAAGCGAAGCTTTTGTTTTTACTAGCGCTCCATTCCGCTTAACAGAAGGAATAGGAACTTCCTGTACAGTAGTCTTACCGTCCCGCATATTTTGCAGAATCTGTTTCATGGGGTCACCTTTCTCAGATTATATTCTACATTGATATTAGTTATTTTTAAGAGCAAGATAACCTTATCCTGGCATAATTCCTGCACCAAAGAAGCGGATCAATTTTTGGAGGCAGGTATGTTAAAGAAACTTTTTTGGGCAATAGTGATGGTTACAATCGCGGCTTGCACGGTAATCCTTGGAGAAGGATTTTCAATTCCTGGCATGGACCCGACTGCGACAGCAATTGTCACCGAAACAGAAATTCCATTTCCGACTGAGATCGTAGTAGACCCGACCGCGACTGTAATCATTGTTCCAACTGCAGAAGAGACGCAGGTTGTTCCCACGGCAACCGAAATTATTGAGGTTCCAACCGAAACGCAAGTTCCACCAACGCAAACGGTTGTCCCTCCAACGGCAACAATCATTCCACCGACTCCGACATTCACTCCCACCGCGGTGCCTCCCACGGCAACCCTTGCTCCCACGGCGATTACGGAGAAATTCACCATCCAGGCAGCTACCCCGATCTTCATGGCGAATTTTGCTCATACGGCTGCGGGATGCAACTGGCAAGGAGTCGCCGGGCAGGTATTCGATGCTTCCGGTAAACCTGTGATGAATTATGTTGTGAAGGTTGTCGGGACTTTTAACGGTCAGCCTTTCAGCCAGATCGCTGTCACTGGAATGGTATCGGGCAATCCATATGGGATGGGTGGATATGAAATTGTGCTTGGTACTACAGCAATAAATTCGGTAGACCTGCTGACGATCCAGTTGTTTGATAACCTGGGAGTAGCCGTGACCAACCCACTGCCATTTAGTACTTCTGCAAATTGCAGTCAAAACCTGGTGCTAATCAACTTCAAATCCAAGTGAATTTATTAGAAAATCTGAAAGAGGCCTGGAGCGATCCAGGTCTTTTTTGTCCAGAGTATAATTACCTGAACAGGATAGGGTGACCAATGGAAAGCGATTTAGTGTTAACTGATCTCATAAAGAAAGTCATAAAGAAGTGGTGGGTAATCGCTGGATTGATGGTCATTGGCGGATTAACCGGAATGCTTGTTACCAGAATCCACAAACCGGTATATCAATCTATGGCAATGATTACTACAGCAGTAGATTATGCCTATGCAGGCAGACTCGAGGATTATGAACTGGACCATACTCTGCTTGCTGTGGGGGATATCATTGATTCCACTTCGGTGCGGCAGCAAGTTCTGATCAATTCGCAAGAACAAATCCCCGGGTTAACTGCCGATGAAATTCAAAAGAACCTGGTTGCTATGCGTAAAGGGTATGACTGGATCCTTACAGCAAGATCATCAGATCCTTTAGCTGCTCAAGTGTTAGCCAGTGGTTGGGCGGAAAACGCAATGGTTGCTCTTTTCAAGATGAACCAGCAAGCCCTGGAGGATTTTCATACGCAAACAACACTCTTATCCATTGAAAGCTGCTTTAGTGAATCAGTGGTTGTGGAAAATGCACCAGCAGGTTGCAGCACTGAAGAATTAACCAGGTTGATGACGAATTTTGAGTCAGAGGATGGGGGGGGGTACTCGAATCTCCGAGAATCGATCCTTCTGTCGAACTTGAGTTTTCAGGTCACAACTGAACCAACCCTACCTTCCACACCTATTCTATTCAGGCAGAATCTTAATGTTGCAGCTGGTGCATTAATTGGATTGATCTTAGGTCTCGGCTGGTTTTTTGCCCGTGATAAATAAATGCAAATGAAATTAAACAAAGTAAGTTTTTTTGAATACTGGGAGAAAACCTGTTATTGGTTGTGGATCGGGCTGGTAATCGCCCTGCCAATTTCAAGTTTTCCTTTTTTTGCCAAAGTCCTGCACACCAGTTCAGTTGCTCCGGCAGCAGGAATTTTTGTGCTTTTGCTCGCGATCATCTGGTTGCCCGTCTATGTCTTAAAGAAAGGCATTTTCCCCTTCCAGGTGAAACCTTTCCTATTCTTTACTCTTTTTTGCATCCTAACGATTGCCCTGGCTTTTTTCCGGAAAGCTCCATATTATCCTGGCAGTTCATTGATATCCAACAGCGTCGAAGCGCTGGCAACACTTGGAATGGGATTCCTGTTCTTCCTGATTTCAACAAGCCTTCCAAGAGATACCAAAACTATTTGTACAACGTTGCGAGTCCTTAACTGGAGCGGGGCTGCAATGCTTGGATGGTCATTAATTCAATTTATTATCTGGCTGCCTGCGAACGATTTTCCTCAGTGGATGCGGGATATTCAAGGGATTTTCTCGACGACCGTCTTGTTCGATAAACGAACGACCGGTTTTGCTTCTGAACCCTCCTGGCTCGCGCACATGTTAAACCTGGTTTACCTTCCTTACTGGTTGGCTGCGACGATAAATCGTTTTTCCGTACATAAATTCAAGATTTGGTTTCTGAAAGTGGAGACCCTCCTACTTTTTTTGGGAATCATTGTTCTCTTTCTTACTTTTTCACGGGGCGGACTAGTGGCATTCATGCTTGTGCTGGCATTTCTTTTTATCCGGCTGAATGTGAAATTTGTCCGCTGGATCGTGAAAAGATGGAAACTAAAAAGGACAGTACTTATCGGCACTGCAATTGGAATGATCATGATGGTGCTATATGTGGGGGTTGGTATAGCAGGGTTATTTGTCTTAAGCAAAATTGATCCCCGGATGGAAACGGTTTTTCAGTTTTCCTCTTCGGAAGACAACGCGATTGTCAAGTATGTGGACAATTTACAGTTTGGAGAACGGGTTGCTTATTGGCAGACAGGATGGAATCTTTTCAACGATTATCCGATCGCGGGGGTTGGCCTCAATTTTTCTGGCTCATATTTCCCGCAGTACCTGCCGCCTTATGCCTGGCAATTATCCGAGACACGAGAACTGCTTTTTGGAACCGAAAACCTGTTGAATATCAAAAACCTATGGACGCGCTTACTTGGAGAAACCGGGCTGATCGGTATTTCATTGTTTGTGGCAGCATTATTTGTTATCCTGATGACTGCAATTGATATGACAAAAGGGAAGGATAAGCAGAGAACTGCTGTTGGTTGGATGGGCATACTGATGCTGATTGCCTTAATCGGCGAGGGTTTCAGTGTGGATAGCCTGGCATTACCGTACTACTGGTTTACACTTGGACTGGTCGCTGCTACCTGGCGTTGGAATCAATCAAATGGAAGTGAGAAAAAGAATGGATAAATCAGAAAAAACCATACTGTTCGTGTTCCTTGGCGTGATTGTAGGCTGTTTGATCCTATCACTGCTCTGTGGTGGAGTATTTTTGCTGGCGAATCGTTTTTTTCCTGAGGAAACTGAGGTGACTCAGGAAACCACCTATGTATCACCAACCACAGAACCAACAAAGATCTTTACCCCGTCATTTTTCGATGTTGATCCTGAGGAACTGGCGAAAGCAGTCACCATCCTTGATTCTCTTGAGAATACCTTGATACCATCTGGTGACCTAAATCAAATCGCTGAGAAATTTAAAGGGATAGAAAATATTCCAACACAACTAACAACCGCGCCTATCGATTACGAGGTTGGGGATACGTTGAATTTCTTTGTAAATAATACAGATACGGATGAGACACGCACGGCAAAAGCAACATTGCAATATGAAACCGACGTCATTTATTTTTGGATCGAGAATGGTGTAAGTTTTGATAATCGAGATCTCAAGACCTTTGTTGACCGTTTTGAAAATAATATCTACCCGATTAACCAGGAATTCTTTGGCAAAGAATGGATTCCTGGAGTTGACAATGATCCCCACCTTTACATTTTTTACGGTAAAGGACTGGGTGAGCAAATCGCTGGTTATTCCTCTTCAACGGATGTCGTGTTGCCTGTTGCGCACGAATTCTCTAATGCGCATGAAATGTTTTACATCAATGCGGATGGGCAGGACCTCACCGATGCCTATACTATGAGTGTGATGGCGCATGAATTTCAGCATCTCATCCACGGTTATCATGATGCCAATGAAGAACTCTGGCTAAATGAAGGTTTTTCGGAACTGGCAACTTTGCTGAATGGTTATGATGCCGGCGGATTTGATTATCTCTTCAGCTATGAGCCTGATATGCAATTGACCTACTGGCCCAGCGATCCTAATGAATCGGATGCACATTATGGTGCAAGTTTTCTGTTTGTAACTTACATGCTTGACCGCTTTGGAGAAGAATTCACCCGTGCGGTGGTGGCGGATGTGGATAATGGGATGGTGAGCATCGACAAAATTCTCAAGGAACAACAGGTGAAAGACCCAGTCACTGGATCTCAGATTACTGCGAATGATCTTTTTGCTGACTGGGTAATCACAAATTATCTAAAAGACGATAGTGTCCTTGACGGCAGGTTTGAGTATAGTAACTACTCCGAAGGACCGCAAATGACGGCAACAGAATCCATCTATGATTGCGTTGACGTCAAGCTAAATGGGACTGTGCATCAGTACGGTGCAGATTATCTCGAACTCAACTGCAGTGGTGAGTTTGAACTGACTTTCAATGGTCAGCCCGTGGTCGATTTATTACCTCTTCCAGATGAAGAACATGGGAAATTCTGGTGGTCTAACCGCGGAGATTCTTCAGATATTCTTTTAAGTCGTACTTTCGATTTTTCAAACACCAACTCGCCTATCCTGATGACCTACGACACCTGGTATGACATCGAGGAAGATTATGATTACCTCTACCTGATGGCATCTGTGGATGGAGGACGATGGCAGATCGTGGATACACCATCATGCACCCTCTATAACCCGACAGGCAACTCTTACGGGTGTGCATACAATGGACAAAGTGATGGATGGATTACAGAAACTGTTGATTTATCGGAGTATGCCGGACACAAGGTTGAATTAAGATTTGATTATGTTACTGATGGAGCCGTTCTTGGAGAAGGACTTGCATTTGACAACGTAGCCATCCCGGCTGTTGGCTATGCTTCCGATTTCGAAATGGATGGAGGCGGCTGGTTACCCTCGGGGTTTGCATTAATCGAAAATGTAGTCCCTCAGACTTTCATTGTTTCGGTGATCAACACCGGAAATCTATCAGAACCAGTAAAGACTTTCCAGGTCGAGGCTGGTGAGACTGTGACATACACATTTCAGGCCAGTTCAAACGAGGGAGAGTTAGCAGTCGTAATCAGTGGATCCAACAGATTTACCCGTCAAACTGCAGAATACGTATTGTCGATTAAGGAAAAATAAAACCAGCCTGGCGTTGGCTGGTTTTATTGGTTTCGAAATCCAGTTTATTCTGGTACGACCTTTTTCTGCAGGCGAGCTAGTTCGGCTTTGAGGTCATTGGCTTTGGTTACCGCAGCCTCTTTTACCTCATTGCGGATGTGAGTCATCGATTCCTGCAGTCTTGCCCGCGTATCTTCACCTGATGAAGGGGCGAATAACAATGCAATTCCACCTCCAACAATGGCACCTGTTAATAAACCGAGTAAAAAATTACCAAGGCTTTTCATCATTTCCTCCTAGTATTTATTTCTTTAATATTATACATTTTTATATATTAAAAGGTCATTATAAATTCAATTTTTTAAAGATTAATGGAGCTCCGGCTGTGACCCAGACTCCTACCAATGCATAACGGATATATCGGAGGATCATTCCTAGATAATCCGGATCGGAAGGAAAGACCATTTTTAAACCGACGTAGAGAATTGCCACCCCAATCATGCCAACAAAATAACGTAATATCAGTTTCACCGATTTTTTGCCCACCTGAGGAATTCCGTATTTTTTTATCCACCATGCCAGCCCCCCCAGAAAACCAAATGCCACTCCAGCAAGGGTAACCGGTCCATCCAAATTTAATGGGTCAGGGGTTGTTTCGCTGACGGTGAATGCATTTAGAGCCCAATCAGCTGGCATCTGCCAACCGCTGATTAACGTGCGTGCCAATAGCGCAAGTCCTATGAGTAACAATGAAAATAAGAATGCAGATATGACCTGGAAAGAAATGGTTTTTTTGTTTAACCATTCAGAAACTGGTTTTTCGATGGCCAGGTATCCCCACAAGAGCAATCCGCCAACTATCCAGCCGCTCACAACATCGTGGAGGAAATGAACACCCAGATAGATACGAGATAAACCGATAAGAAAGATCAGCAGAATTGCCAGCCAGGTTACCCAGCGGCGTTTTTGACTGGCGGCGATGATACCCCAGATACTGGCTGCGTCCATAGAATGTCCGGAAGGCATGCCAAAGGAAGATTCAGCGGTAAATGCTTTGACCCGCGTATCCACCCAGTAAGGTCGGGGTGTGTGAATGATTACTTTCAGGAAATCTTTGATCCCGCCGCTAATCAGCAACATGACCCCGGCTCTGACCCCCATTATGGAATTAATGCACCAGAATAGCATCGGCATGATCAGGATATAAAAATCTTCATTTCCGAGGGAAGTGATCAACTTGAAGGGAGTTGCCAGCCATTCTCCTAAAGACTGTAAAAATAATGTGAAATTAATCTCAATCGGAAATAATGATTCCATGAATTTCTCCTCTCAGTGATAAAAGCTACTATGTAAATTGTACAATAAAGCCATGAAGAAGCCGTTTACCCAAAAATTTGACTGGTTTTCAGCAATCTGTATATTTCTTTTATTCCTTTTTGTATCCAGTAGATTGATGTTGACAAATTGGGCAGAAGGTTTGGATGTGGTCGGCTGGCTTCTGTTTCTTGGTGGATTGATCGGTTATTTACTCGGAAGAGGGAAAGGAAAGTGGTTTTTCCTCATTCCGGTTGTAGTCCTCCTGGGAAACCTGATATTTGCGTTACTTTTCATTTCGATGGTAAGCCAAAGCGCAGGATTGACTTCCAAGTTTACGGAAGTATGGAACAGGATAATCCTGGCAGCGGCTCAATTATCAAGTGGATTACCGGTTACAGATTCCATTTTATTTATTCTCGCAGCAGGTTTTCTATTCTGGTGGGCAGGACTATCCACCGGATTACTGATCGTGCGGACTGGAAAACCCTGGGTGCCCATTCTTTTGTTGGGTTTTGGTCTTCTTATGATCGAGCATTATCAACCAGAACCGCGCAGGATATTCTATTCCTGGGCTTACGCTGGTATATGTCTTATATTATTGGGACGACAATTCTTTTTACACACGAGGATGGAGATCGAAAGTCGGGGGGAAAACATCGGGAGTGATACGGAATTTGAATTCAGTCGGGGGATCATCATATCGGCAGTATTCATATCCTTATTGGCATTGATTTCGCCGGGATTCGTGCAGCTGTTTATAAATGGATCAAACGAGCCAACCCAGCTTTCGCAAAAATGGAATACCTTTTCCAGTAAATTTGAAAATGCTTTTTACGCTTTAGATCAAACTCAACTCTCTCTGGAAGAAGAGATCGCCGACGATTTTTCTTTAGGGACTGGACAAATCTCCGGAACGGATCCTGTGGTTTTTATTCAAGTTAATTCTCAGGAACCTATCGAAATCCCTTCGTATTGGCGCGGGAAAGCCTATAGCACTTACGCAAATAAAACCTGGTCACTTGGGAATTCCTACAAACAGAGTTATCCCCCTGCAAGTAAAATCAATGCTCAGGATTCTGCAGATCAAGGCGTGAGGGTGAAGGTTTGGGTGCAATCCTTATTACCCGACCTCAACCTGATCTACACAATCGGGGATGTCATCAGTTTTAACCGCAGAATTGATGCAGCAGTTGCAACCGAAACGATCTATGAAAAAGAGATCATGGGCTATTTTATTGAACCCGCGATCAAGGAAAATGAGATCTATCGATTTGAAACATCCGTTATTGCACCCTCAATAAACCAACTAATGGATGCAGGAGAAGACTATCCAGATTGGGTGACCCAGCGATACTTGCAAATACCTGAATCCATATCAACACGAATGGTAAACCTCTCACGAGAAATCACTCAGGGTAGAGACACCCCATTTGATAAAACAGTGGCGGTCACTCAGTATCTGAGGGCGAATTTTGAATACCAACCGGTTATCCAAGCGCCACCGCGAAAAGCAGATCCAGTAGATTGGTTTCTCTTCGAGTATAAAAAAGGATTCTGTAATTATTTTGCATCAGCCGAAGTTTTATTGTTGCGAATTGCAGGAGTGCCCGCCCGGCTGGCAGTAGGATATGCCCACAGGTCTTCTTCTGAACTGATGGAAGGATTCACCCTCCAGAGAAATGAGAGCCATGCCTGGCCGGAAGTGTATTTCCCCGGATATGGATGGATCCCATTTGAGCCAACCGCTTCGATGCCAGAAATCAGCTGGGACAGGCAGCCAGGTAACAACATTAGCGGTGATCAAAATCCGATTATTGGTACTGAAAGCAATTTCTCCGACCTGCCAACTGGTCTTACAGGGGAAGATCGGGCAAACATGCTCCTGGAACAGCTGGATTCAGATATTATCTCAACCTTGCCCAAATCAAGAGAGTTATCTGTTTTTGGATATGTCGTTGTTGGTTTAGCATGCATGTTTGTTGCAGTTGGTAGCGTAATGGCAGGGATTTGGATAAAGAAAAATCCGACTCTCATAAAAGAATCCTGGAAGGTAAATTTCTCCAGGTTCCGTAGATGGGTTTTCAAGATCCCGGTTTTTGGTTTCTGGCTACAGACGCTAGGCTTGTCGCCAGTTCAGAGAAGCTTTTCTTCAATTGAGTTCGGTTTGCGTCTATTTAGGGAAGATATCCGGCAGGGGGATACTCCCGCAGAACTAGCCTTGAAACTAAAGGATCGAATTCCGGGTATCCAAGAAGAAATAGACCTCTTGTTGCACGATTATCAAATCGCCACCTATTCGCTGACTTCGGTATCCAGCAACTCAGGAAAAAATGCCGCAAAAAAAATCCGTAAAGTATCGTGGAAGTTGTGGAGAGACGGAATGGTTAACAGGTTTAAAAAGCCATTTGATCGGTTTGGATAAAACCTTGAAAACCACCACTGAGTCACAATGTCTTCACCCAATTCTTTAACCGTTGAATCCGGGCGTCAATCAGTCCTGGCATCGCATTTAGCGGGTAAAAAGGACCACAACCCTCACCTTTTATTGAAGCAATTGCGCCTCCCCATAATGTTGCCTCTATTGGATCGTGTGTTTTCCGTAAACCAGCGAGAACACCTCCACTAAACGCTTCATCCATTCCCGTGGGATCAATATACCTGGCAGGGTATGCTGGAATCAGATAACAGTTTTGGTTCTGGCAGTCGAAAAGGTGATACCCGTTTGCTCTATTGATCGTTATCAGATATGAACAACCATGGGAATAAAAAAATTTTCCGATCTCATCGATTTCACTGGTGCGGTTTTTAAAAAGCGAGTACAGTTGTTCCAGTGTGGTAATGAAAGCCGTAACCCCATTCATCAGACTCATGACCATTTCCCAATTTGCCGGCACCATGTAATCAGGATCCGAGAGAATCGTAAAGACACTTACCGAGGATTTGTCTACCAATGTTGCTGCTTTTACCTGAACTTCAAGCGCAGCTCTACAAATATGAGCGGCTGATGCGCTCAAGTAACCTGCAGGAAGGGTGGATGGAATGTAGTTCTGAATTATTGACTGACCCTTTTTTTCGACCGAATCGAATTGTAAAGAGGAGGGAAGTGGTAACCCAAGTGCGGAAAAATAGGGAATTGGTTGATCAGTTGGGAAGCCATCGAGTGTAAGGTGACCAATAAATTGCTCACTTAATACATATTGTGCATCAATTTTTATGCCGCCAGGATCAATTTGATTGCTCTCAAGAAGCTGAAAAACCGTTGTCTTTTCTGATCCGGCGATTGTGCTAATCAATCCCACATGAGGCACAAAAGACTTCATTCCAGCAACAGCATAAAGAACCGGTCCGGCGAGAACCTTCTCATGGACCTTATGTTCCAGGGTGGCTATGGTCTGGTGACAAATCTGGCCGATGGCGACGCAATCAATAATTAGACGTTTCACCATTTGTAAAGGACTTCAGGAGATCGAATTCGAAGCAGAAGGAGAAGTTACTTTTTCAATCCATTGTCGGTTATCTGTTTTAGCAGATTCACGACACTCATGCCAATTTTAAAACCTTCCCCAGAATTTAATTTGAACTCAGTTCCTGAATTCTCCTTGCGTTTAATGATCAGCGCAGCAGCTGTCAATCCTGTGGCTAATCCGGCTATACCGCCAATGATCCAAACAAGAGTTTTCCAATTTCTTTCCGGGTTCATTTTTTCCTCCTGTTCTTGTTCTGTCTCAAACCAAAGTTTAATAATGCATTAAAGCCGGAAATAAACGATCTACCAGTAATCAATGGGGATACTGATTTGTTTGCATATGCGCGAGCTTGTGTGTTGATACGTAGAAGATTGATCCTGAATGCTCTTAATCGGGGGGTGACTGCCTTACTGGTTTTTTCCAATCCGATTACAGCAAGAATCAGTATAACCAGAGTAATAATCCCACTAAAAGCGATAGGACCGATCAAGAAGATCAAAGCAATTGAGGACCAAGTTATCGTAAGAGATCCTCCAGAAGTTGAGTTCAAAATAAAATAGAGTCCAATAGCCCCCACAACGAGTGCAATTAAAGCCAGCGGCAGATAGATCAACCACAAGGATTGTTGTTTATGTTTTGTGACTGGATCTTTCTGTACTTCTTTTCTTAAATCCATAATAGGATTTTAGCATGGAATCCAAATGAACATTGCATTATTCATCAATCAGTAGAAATAATGTATAATATTTATGGAGGTAAGAAAGAACCTCTTTTCGTGTAGGCGCGGATGTTGGATTAGAGATTTGGCTGGATGGATTTTACTCCTCTTGGAGTTTGAGTTAGAAAAAAGGGTCGGCACGGTATTAACTGAGTAATCTTGCAGAAGAATGTATACGGTAGAAACCAATTACCAAAAAGTCTGATTGATTATTCTACATAAAACAATGGTTGTGACCCTGGTACGTTGTTAATAATTCAAATTCCAAATTGAATATTACAGTCATTTTTCCCCCAACAGCCGGTAGATCTTTTCAGGCTGTTTTTAATTTAAGATGGGTGAAAGAAAAGTAACAGCGATTACAGCACAGAAACGAAACCCCAACCGGGTTAACGTTTTTTTGGATGGGGAATATAGTTTTAGCCTATCTCGAATTGTGGCTGCATGGCTGGAACCCGGGAAAACGCTTGATCAAAAGCAGATCGGCAACCTAATCGAAAAGGATGGGGAAGAGCAAGTTCTCCAATCTGCTATGCTTTTGGTGAGTCGCCGACCTCGTTCGGAAAAAGAAGTCAGGATGAGGTTGCAGCAAAAAGGGTATGAACCTGAAACGATCGATAGAGTAGTTGAGAAGTTAAGGTCAGCAAGTGTGCTAAGGGATGATCATTTTGCGGAGTTATGGATCGATAGTAGAAATGAATTTCATCCACGTAGCCAACGGTTAATGCGCCATGAACTTAGGAATAAGGGAATAACTGATAAGGATATTGATGAAGCTCTAAAAAGCTCTGCAAATGACCAGGACCTGGCACTAAAAGCCGCAGCCAAAGTCACACGACGGTATCAAGGATTGAACTGGCTTGCGTTTCGAACAAAAATGAGTGCACACCTGGCGAGAAGGGGATTCCCGTATGATGTAATCTCCCTCACAGTTCAGAAGATTTGGGACGAATTGCAGAGTGAAAATAATCTAATGGAAAATGAGGAATTTGAGAAATGAAAATGCCACAGGGACTATTTATCACAATAGATGTAATCGTAAGTCTGATATTAATTGCAGTCATCACTTTCCTTTTAGTAAGGTTTTTTGTGGAAAGACACAAGGAACAACAACAGACGTTGGCAGACAACATTATTAAAACGGCAGAAGAAAAAAGTAAAGCTATTGAAGTCGAGGGACGTGACAAAGCTTTAAAAATACTTCAAAATTCCGAATCAGAAATCAGCCGGAGGCGGCAGGATATCGCAAGAGAAGATGACCGGCTTCAGAAACGTCGGGCAGAACTTGATACTCGTATCGAAAAACTGGAACTTCGGGAACAAAATTTAAACAAGCGTCAGAGTGCCTTGGATAAACGCTCCAATGAAATCGAAAAACTTTATTCTGACGAGTTGGAAGTTTTACAAAAAATCGGTCAGATGAGCATGGAAGAAGCCAAGCAGGTTCTCTTAACGGAAGCTGAAAAAGAAGCCCGTAACGACATGGCTCGGATCATCCGGCAGATTGAATCGGAAGCCCGTTCAGAGGGTGACAAGCGAGCACGTGAGATCATCACGGATGCCATCCAGCGCGTAGCATCCGAACATGTAGCGAGTGTCTCAACATCACTGGTCACACTTCCCAATGAGGAAATGAAAGGCAGAATTGTCGGGCGCAACGGACGCAATATCCGGGCTTTCGAACAGGCTGCTGGTGTTGATGTAATTGTCGATGATACTCCTGAGGCAGTCACAATCTCCTGTTTTGATACGGTTCGGCGTGAAATTGCGCGCCGCTCATTGGATCGCCTGATCCAGGATGGCAGGATACATCCTGCTCACATTGAAAAGGTGCTGGCTGAGGAAGAAAAGGAAGTCGAAAAGGCTATTGTCGAAGCGGGTGAACAAGCTGCATTCGATGCGGGGGTGGCTGGAATCCACCCCGAAGTATTGAAAATGCTGGGAAGATTAAAATTCCGAACCTCTTATGGTCAGAATCAACTGGCTCACGCTGTTGAAGTCTCGAAACTCTCTGCGGTGCTGGCAGCAGAATTAGGTGGCGATGTGGAAATTGCTCGCGCAGGAGGATTGCTGCACGACCTTGGCAAAGCGATGGATCACAATACCGAAGGAACCCATGCCCAGTTGGGAGCTGAGTTTGCCCGCCGATATGGGGTTCACCCCAAAGTGGTAAATGCCATGGCGTCTCATCATCATGAGGTAGAACAGGAATCGCTTGAGGCAGTGATCGTAGAAAGCGCAGATGCGATTTCAGGTGCCCGACCGGGAGCGCGCCGTGAAGATCTCGAGCAATATATTAAACGGCTGCGTGCTTTGGAGGAAATTGCCAACTCCTTCAAAGGTGTTCAGCAGAGTTATGCCATTCAGGCAGGCCGTGAGGTCAGGATCATTGTGCGCCCTGAGGAGATCGATGATCTTGCATCCACCCGTCTGGCGCGTGATATTGCCAAAAAGGTGGAAGAAACCATGCAATATCCTGGTCAGATAAAGGTTACTGTGATCAGGGAAACCAGAGCTGTTGAGTTCGCCAAATAACGAAAAAGGCTGCCGGAAT
>CAZLBG010000005.1:59293-64537 GCA_964557895.1 uncultured Anaerolinea sp. | reverse complement strand
AGCAGAAAAATGGCATTCCCACTTTTATGCAAGGGGATATAATAAACTAACCAAAGGAATGATATGGAGTCCGCCATGATAAAAATAATTTCCCCAAAAACGCGTGAAGACTATAAAGCTTATTATGATCTACGCTATAAGGTATTACGCGAACCCTGGGGAATGCAGCGGGGTACTGAAAAGGATGATTACGAGCCGATTTCAGATCATTACATGGCGGTAGACGAAGCCTCCGGTGAAATGGTTGGAGTAGTCAAGTTGTTCGAAAAAGAACCCGGAGTTGGCTGGTTCTCTCACTTGGCAGTAAAGGAATCTAGACAACATAAGGGTATTGGAAAACAACTCATCACTTATGTTGAAGATAAGGCCAGAGAACGTGGATTCAAAGTACTCGGCTGTCTGGCGCGTTTAAATACCACAGCTTTCTTTGAGAGAGAAGGATATAAGGTCACCGGATTGCCCGTTCACTACCTTGGAACAACGCAGGTGGTTTGGATGGAAAAAACTCTTTAGAAAAAGTCCAATTAATAAATCAAATACCGCCTTCACTGGTTGCAGTGGGCGGTTTTTTGAATATTCGACTTAGTACATGCCAAATTCCACCCAACGGAGCAAGCCCCCATGAAATGGTGTTGCTGATGATGGAGAGCCCCTGTCCAAGCCATACCAGGATCGGACGGATTATCCTGAGGAATCTAAAATGAGCATAAGCCAGGCACAATGCAATGGTTGCCATGCTGATGCCAAAACGCATCCAATCACTGAAATCAATATGCGCCAAGTCTTCGAGTAGTAATTCAACACCGATATTAAATACCAGGATATAAGCGGCTGTTTTAAGAATGGGTTCACGTTGCACAACATTACTAAAAATACCCGCGGCAAAACGCATCACCAGGATGCCGATAAAGACACCCAGGAAAACCACCCACTTTTTGTCTGATAATGAAACTGCCGCTACAACGTTATCCAGACTGAAGGCGAGATCCATCAGTTCAACACTGAGGACGGTAGGCCAGAAGGCACGGATCTTGATTTTCTTGACTTCAGCATCTTCATTGCTGTATCCATGAGCGCTCAGGTCATCAACAGCCAATCTGATCAGATAGATCGCGCCAATCAGTTTCAACCAGGGATTGGAAATGATGAAACTCGCGGCCAGCAACATTACTCCACGACCCAAGTATGCGCCTAACAATCCTACTCTCAGGGCTGCTGCCCTTTGATTCCCCAACAATCGATTAAGCGGCTTTGCCAGCCAGTGCAAGGATTTCGGCCAGGGGATTGGATCATGTTCCGGAAGGGTGGTAACCATTGCGCCCAGAATGGCAGCATTATCTATGGATAGGATGCCTTCCAGAAAAATCAATTGGATCACGATCACGACAAATGAGAAATCCATGGGTTCTCCGGTTCCTTTTCTTAAAAACAATCATCCTGTCATTCAGGGTAGCAGGATGGAATTTCGCTCATAGGGTTGTGCCGTTATTTTATATCACAATCAGGCATTGGTTGCCACTATTATATGAGGGTTATCTCATAAATCAGGAAATCTGTCCTTCTTACATAATGAGCAGGGTCACTGATAAATGCTATCCCATACCGCATTGGAAATGGCTGCCCATCTTTCGTCTACCGCGGGTACCCCGAGCATACCATTACATGCAAAGGCGGTTACCAGACCTGTTTTACGATCTGCCCAAACCATGCAGGTTCCCATGCCGAATCCGGCAAAAGTCTCATCACCGCTGCCCCATCCCATGATCCATTCTCGTGGATTGGTTGCCAGGTATTTGCCACCGCCGATGATGAATCCCATCCCCCAATTCATATTAAATCCCATGGTTTTGTCGAAACCATTGTAATGAGACCGGGTTGCAGTTTTGAGAATTTCCGGTGACAGGTATTGTTTTCCGTTGTAGGAACCGTCGTTAAGCAGCATCACAAAAAAGGCTCCCAACTCTCGGGCGCTGCTGCGCAGATTGACCGCTGGTAGCAAGGCTTTACGGATCTGAGGCAAATTGAAGAGGAATGCGGTCCCTCTTAATTCCGGGGCGTTAGCTACCTCCAATGGGGATTTCTGCAATTTCTCCCCTTTCATTCTCATGGAGGTGTGGATAAGGCTCATCGGAATAAAGAAATTTTCCGACAGGTATTCATCGATCGGTTGTCCGGTTACTCTTCTCACAACTTCACCGAGAATAAAACCAAAATTAAACAGGTGATAAGAGGTGTCAGATCCAGGCGCAAAAAGAGCTTTTTCCCTGGCAAGGTTGCGGATTACTCTGGTCCAGCAGGGTAATTGAAATACCTGTCTTTTCAGGTGCGGTGCAGGAACACCAGCCTGATGCAGCAGGGCATGGCGGATGGTGGCTGTCTCCTTTCCTTTCTGTGCAAATTCCGGCCAATACTTCCCGATAGGGGCGTCTATTTCGACCATCCCTTTGTCGATCAGGTGAAGAATTGCACAGGCGGTGAACACCTTGCTAACTGAGAAACATAGGAAAGGAGTGTCTCCACTTATTGCCGGACTTCCAGGCTGGCTGCCCCAATGGTCTACGACCAATTCCCCATGGTGATAGACTGCAACTTGAGCAGTCGGGTGGAGCTGTTTTTCCAGCAGTTCATCGAACACCCTGTTGACTCTACCAAAATCAATCGATGTCATCAAAATACCTCTTATTGGTTTTCCTCAATCTATTTTACAGCTATGATGTCAAATAAATTAAGAGTAAAATCATGGAATTGCCACTAAGTGGATGATGCTGAGATTGAGTAAAAAGGGTGTGTAAAGGATGGATGCTCACCGGGAATTCTTTGAAGGACTTGCAGAAGAATGGGACGCTCAACAACCTATTAAGCGCCTGGAGCATATAACCAAATTGCTTATTGGATATACCCCTTTTCTAGCTGAATCCAGGCAATTACTGAATGTTGGAAGTGGGACAGGGGTTTTGCCTGCTATTCTTGAGCAACTTCACCCTGGCATTAGTGTCGTTTCGCTGGATATTGCTTTTTCTATGCTGTCGCTCCACCGGACCCGTGATCAGAAAACCCAAATCGTGCAAGGAGATGTTCATTTATTACCCTTTCCCCCCAGTTCTTTTGAGACGGTTATCTGTCACAATAGCTTTCCTCATTTTCAGGACCACCCTCAAGCTGTTCGAGAGATGGTAAGAGTTTTGGATCATGGAAAATGGCTGATCATTTTTCATGACATCAGTCGAGAGAGGGTAAATTCTGTACATGCAAATGCCAATTCCCGAGTTATCCACCGCGACCTTTTACCGGATGCCGGAAGATTGACCGGGTTATTATCCAGTTGCGGGTTAAGCAATATCAAGATAAGTGAAGGAGATGATTTTTTCCTGGCTATCGGCCAGAAATAACCAGAAGGGCTAATCCCGGTAGTATAAGTTGAAGATCCAGTTATAAACCTTCATTAACACAGCCTTAATCGGCTTGAGCCCTAAAAGCCCTTTGCGCGATGTTTGTTTTTTGATTGTGTTGGGAATGTTGTATGGATTAACACTCACCTGGTTGCTCATGTTCATCGCCAGAGGCCGGGCTGTCATCAACCGCAAATAACCTTCATTGTTCATTTTCTGGTCCAGCTGTTTAACCTGTCCCATCGGCCTGTCCATAGTGAATGGCAGGTATTTCTGAAGCACGGATTTATAGGCAGTAAATTGCCAGTGTGAGGCACCGGCATACGCCTGGATTCCATGGTACTCAAAACGAATATCTTCCGTTTCATTAAACCGTTTCTGAATTTCCTCAAGAGATTGGCCTAAACTAAGATCAAAATCCCGGAAATCTTCCCATTTAACAAGAGAACCCCTATCCATCTTAACTTCAGGATTTCCAGCAGCCCAATTAACAGTGGCAGAGTAGAATTCAGGATTTGTCCGGAAGGGCCGGGCAGTGACCATGCCGACATTTGGATATTTTTCGAGGATTTCCATCGATTCTTGCAACCAGCCTTGGGAGAAAAGCACATCGTTATCGGTATAAGTGATAACCTCTCCGGGAGCGCCTCCAAAAAGGATATTCCAGGCACCTCCTTTTCCCAGGTTTTTCCGCGATAACAACAGGTAATCGATATCTCCCGAGTTGAACTCGTTCAGTAAGAATTCCTGAACTTCCTCACAGCTGCCATTGTCAAAAATCATCAAATCAAACGGTAGTCCGGCATTTTGCCGTAAACTGGAGAGGTGAGCTTGTAGAACATTTAAAAGATCAGCATAGTACCCGCTAAGCATAGGGATGTAGTTTAAAACCGCGACAGTGATTCTCTCTGGTTGAGCAACGGTCTTCACAAACTTAGCCGGGTTCTGTCCGATGCGCATAGGTGTCCAATCCTTAACTCTGATGACTCTATTATAAAGGCTTTCCACCTGCGATATGGGCGATCAGGAATCTACGATAAAATTAGGGAACGACTTTGCGGGGTTGCTCATGTTATTTCTGCTTTCGATTCTGCTCATTGCTGTCACGACCATCTTCATTATTTCGCTATTTCGCATCCATAAATTGATCGATTGGCTACTGATCGGGGCAATCACTTCATTTGCCATGATAGTTCTTGTTTTCCAAATCGCCAATCTATTACAACAGCTGAACAATGTCTGGTGGATACTGGCTATTCAAGTGTCCCTGCTAGTGACAGTCTATTGGGGCTGGCGTAATCGAAAGAAGCCAACATTAGGATTTCCCCCTATTTCTCGGGTTTCTTTGAGCATAGTATTGGATAATAGACAGAACTGGCCCGTAGTATTTCTGGGGGGCGGGGTTGCAATATCTCTTGTGGTGTATGCGCTCCTGATCTATGTAGTTCCGCCGAACAACAATGATGTACTGGCTATTCACCTTGCCCGGGTTGGACACTGGCTGCAGCAGGGATCCTATTTTCCCTGGCCGGCTGCCAATATCTGGCAGGTCACTTTCCCGGTGAATGCCCAGCTGCTTTATGCGTGGACAATGGTTTTTACCAATAGTGATCATTTTGTTGCATACATCCCCTTTATCGCTGGTTTGCTGACTGCGATCCTGATCTATCAGATTTGCAGAAGTCTTCATATATCGATCAAAACATCAATCTTCTGCGGGTTGATTTGGTTATCCTATCCGGTTGTACAACTCCATCTTTCATCGGCCAGGCATGATCTTGTCAGCACATGGCTATTCCTTTCAGCGGTCTACTTTTTATGTAAATGGGCTTATACCGGAAGAAAAACCTTTGGA
>CAZLBG010000005.1:0-59193 GCA_964557895.1 uncultured Anaerolinea sp. | reverse complement strand
CTGGGGACATGACAAGTGCCTCAGTGATAGGAGAATTACCCTTAGGCAGGTACCTGCTTGTCAATACGATGCGTTGGGGATACCAGATGGCTGACCTTTCCGGATTTCCGGATTTCATCGTCAAAACCGGCACCAGGATCAAAGCATCGATTGGTGAGGTAGTATTTAATGCTATCAACCTTGATGTGGAAGGGGAATCCGCCACGCTTGCAGATCATGTTTTTTCATTGGCAGCGCATCCCCGCCTGCAAGAGGATGAAGCCTGGTTTGGAATCCTCGGGTTTTTCCTGATGGTACCGACCTCGATTGTGGCGCTCGTTTATGGAATTAAGAAGAGAGATCTTCTCTATACTGTGCCAATTCTATTCCTGGTTACATCATATATTACCTGTTCGATGATCAGGCCGGGCTGGACTCCTTATGATGGGAGGTATTTCATGCCATTGGCGGCGATTTCGACACCGCTCTTCGCAATGTGGATCCCATCAAAAAGAAAAGGTGTTTGGGTCGGTTGGCTGACGGCGACCATTTCCCTCATCAGCATCGGAATGGTGATTCTGTTCAACCCGGCTAAGCAGATCGTGGGCGGCTCATCCATCTGGAAAATGAACCGGATCGACCGTCTAACCCGACAGGTGTATTCTGCCAAAGAAATGGTATACCTGGTCGAAGCCGCAATTCCAGAAGCCGCTTCTGTTGGCGTAGCCACGAACGGGGTGGATTATTTTTCCTATCCCCTCTATGGAGAACATTTCACCCGGAAAATTTTCGATGTGGTCCCTCCAACCAGCCCGGGGGATGAGGCGTGGATGGATTTCAACGATATCAGTTATCTGCTTGTCCTGAAAGCCGATGATTTCCCGGATAAGGTTTCAAATTCCTTTGAATACCTCGATAGTTTAGGGGATTGGATAGTCTACATACGGAAGTAATCATTTAGACGAACAGTCGAATGCTAAGAGGTACTATTCGGGGAAGGATATCTCCATGGTAGTGCCAAGTCCTCTTCCTTCAGATTTGGCAATGATCTCGCCGCCCTGGGCATTCACTAAAGCTTTGCAGATTGCCAATCCCAGACCCATTTTCCCGGAGTTCGCTCCGCGGGCTTTTTCTGCCTTGTAGAAACGGTCAAAAACATAGGGAAGGTCTTCTGCGCTAATCCCCATGCCGTTATCCGTTACTTTTAACCTTGTGCGCCCGTCATTGATTACCGAAAGTTTGATCTCGCCTTCCTTGCCAGTGTATCTCAAGGCATTTTCAACCAGGTTTTTCAGCACTTGGATCATACGACCTTCATCTACCAGGATATCCGGTACATCTGCTGCAGGGATTAGACTGAGAGTGACACCCTGACGAGCTGCAATGGGTTGATAAGTTTGAACCACTGATTGCAGCAGTGAAACCGGGTTGATCCGCTGAAGTTGAAAATCCAATCCTCCAGCTTCGACCTGGGTGAGCGTGCCGAGGTCCCCCACCAGCCGGCGTAAATGGTCAAGTTCTGTTTTCAGGATCTCAACGCGTTGAGGGGTGAGTGTAACCTGTCCTTCGTCCAGCATTTCCATGTATCCGGAGATGATCTGGATCGGTGTACTGAGATCGTGCGTGATGTCTGCGGTCAGGCGTCTCCGGTCTTCATCCGCACGGGCGAGTTCACTGCTCATTTGGTTGAAGGTGGTCGTAAGCTGACCCAACTCGTCGTTTGATGTAACAGGAACCTCTTGTTGAAGTTTACCTTGCGCCAATTCAGCGGAAGCTTTTGTCAACTGGCGGATTGGTTTAACCAGCATTCTGGCAAGGAAAAATCCCATCCCTACAGCCACTAAAACACCTGCAATGGCAGCCAGCCCGATGGCGAGGTTTGTCCGCTGCAAGAACAATTGCTCTTCAGCGCTGAGTTCGAATTGCCTTGTCGTATCCGGAATGATCCATGCGATTGTTTTTCCATCAACTTCCACTGCCACAGCGTGCTTAATTCTATCTTCCGGGACCATCTGCCCGACAGGAATTCCAAAAGTAGGAAGAATGGCGTTGAATTCCGTATCCACCAGCCCATATAGTCCGCGCAGCTGCCGTCCTTGCCCCATTCCTTCTCCGGGTTTTCCCGGTTGATTTCCTTCCGAGTAAGTGGATTGATAATAATGCGAAAATCCTTCGAGGCTGCCATTGTTAGCATAGTAGGTTTTTACAGATTCACTTATTAGGGCGGTTTGTTGTTCGATGACCAGTTCCATTAAAGAAACACTGGAATTGAGCCTGATGACCACCGAAACCACAAGCACGGTCAGGAGGGCTACCGCCAGGAAAGATAGGACCAACTTGCTGGTTAATGAACGTTTCATCTTTCACCTTCCAGAAACCGGTAGCCGATACCAAACACCGTCTCAATGTACCTGGGTTCATCGAGGTCATCACCAAGTTTTCCCCGTAAGTTTCGGATGTGTATTTTTAATGTTGCTTCTGAGCCGGTATATCCAATGTCCATAAGGTGAATTGCCAGGTCAGCCCGTTTGACCACTTTTCCAGCTGACTTCATCAGCCCAGTAAGGATCCGGAATTCGATTGGGGTCAGGTCAACCACTGTACCATTTTGCTTAACTTCATGTTTGGCTTCGTCAAGCGTCAGATTGCCAATTACTAGTATTGGGGTGTCTTCAGCCCGTTGTGGAGCTCTACGAATGACAGCCCGCATTCGCACCAGTAACTCCCTGAGTCGAAATGGTTTTGTGATGTAATCATCTGCGCCTGCATCAAAGCCGCGGATAATGTCTGCTTCCTGCTGTTTGGCGGTGATCATGATCACCGGGACGTCAGATTCTTTGCGTAAATGGGTGATGAATTGATAGCCATCCATATTGGGCATCATAATATCCAGAAGGATCAAATCCGGGGCATGGGCATGAAAAATTTCCAACGCTTCGACACCATCGGAAGCAAGAATCACTTCATAATCCTGGCTGCCCAGAAAATCGCTGATCAGTATTTGCACATTACGGGTATCGTCAACAACCAGGATTTTTCGTTTCATGATAATAGTATATCCAACATGGAGACTCTCCGTTTACTAGTATTACCAAAAGAATTGTACGTGTTCTTGTGATGAAAAAGTAAAGATTTGGTATATGCTAACAGACACTTTCAGCGAAAGTGTCTGTTATTGGTAACTCCATTGACACATTTTGAGATTAATCAAAGTAAATTGGATTGGAAATTAATGCTGGCAGCATAGGAATTCCCGGTAAAAATGAGCGCAGAACTTCGACCCTGGCAAATCCTGGGGACTTTACTTCATATTTGAAATCAAAAAAGCCATCCGCAGGGGCGGTAATAAGGATATCTGCTGAGGTTTTTGTGACCACTCGCACAACATCACCGGTGAGTAATGCGTTAATCTTACCTATGAGGACGATCCCTTCGGAAAAATTCACCGTATCACCCATCATGGCATTAACCGAAGTGAGCTCGCAGGCAGGACCATCCGGTGCATAGGTGATATAGGAGTGTCCGGCTCGCAGAGCGGCTAAAATATCGCTCATGCCATTTGATTTTGAGAATACACATGTGGTTGGACCGCCAAGGAAGATGAATGGAGTGTCCCGATGATAATCACTGCCGCCAACTGCCGGGATCTTTTTGCCGCTGCACAGCAGCTGGTGCCAGAATCCTACCGCCTTCAGGTTGGATTCTCGCATCGGTCCGTTCCAGATTTCCACACAGTCAAATGGAAGTGATTGGATGTCGAACAAAAAACTACACGATGGATCGAACGGATGATTAATGATGATCAGCGCACCGCGCGTACGGGCATTTGCGAATTTAAGGTTTGCTTCGTCTTCAGCACCTGTGACATAGGCGTCATCATAGGGTTTGTCGACTCCAATAAAATTTGCATGACCGTTGAAGTGCGTCCATTCCACTCCAGGGATCAGGGTTATCCCCTGGTACTTTGGCAACTGGTCCGATGTAGTGAACTGGTTATGATCGGTGATGGCAATAAAATCCAATCCATGGGTTTTTGCCCTGATTGCCAGGTCTAAGAGCGTGTGAACGCCATCAGAAGCGATGGTGTGGCTGTGAAGATCACCCTTCAACCAGCGGGGGGTTTTAAAATTGAGGGTAATCTCGTATACTACATCCACCCCGGTATCGGCTACCTTATACGCACCAACGATAATCTGCCACTCACCGGGTAGAATGGGGCAGGAGGAATATCCTGGTGTTGCGCAGGTTTCGCTGATCATGATACTGGTTTTGTCAGATCCAGACGCTCCCACCTGCCTGCCTAGGGGGTCGACTAAGCCCAGGTCAATTACGTTCACCTCGGTTTGACTTGTGAAAGTACCGATTTCGACGATGTCTTTATGCTCAGGGCGGCGGGGATACTGGTAATGCAACTCAATGGATTCCACCCCATCAGGAACCTGGAACGGAAGAAAGAGGTAGGTTTTTCGCTGTGCTGGTTCAAGGTGTAATGAATTGTGAATGTTTTCAGTCATTGCGGAGCTCCCCTTATTGACCCAGTGCGAAAGTGAGGAACTTCTGGATCTGCTTATCCCAGAAGAACCAGTCGTGGATTCCATCTTCTTCGTGATAATCCACCGTTACCCCCTGAGTTGTGCATGTATTGAGGAAGAATCGATTGGTGGGAAGGAGTTCATCCTGTAAGCCACAGGATACATAAAGACTGGGGGAAGACCGAGAATTTTTGACGTTGTTTATTATCCATGTGGAAGGATCATGTTCACTTCCGGGAAGTTTGCTCAAATCACCGAAGAGCATGGAAAACTCGGTCATCCGGGGATCATCAGGATTTGCGTTCCATCCATGCATGGATAACACCCCCGAAAAACTGCCGGCGGCGAAGTACAGCTCCGGTCTGGTTAATGCGGCTTTTAGTGCTCCATACCCGCCCATCGATAACCCGGCGATGAAGGTTTTTTCCCGATCAGGGACGATGCCAAAAACATTCTGGAGGTATTGCGGGAGTTCTTCAGTAAGATAACTGAAATATTTTTGTCCATTAGGCATGTCCAGGTAAAAACTACGTCCAACAGAAGGCATCACCACAACAAGTCCAAATTTCTTGGCATAGGTTTCAATTGCGGTATACCGTGGCCAGGCGCTGGCATCATCACTTAATCCATGCAGGAGATATAGTACTTTACGCTCACGCACTGGTATTCCATTCATATTACCCGGATCGGGAAGGATGATATTTAGCGGTGAATGCACTTTTACAGTCTCTGGAAGGTGATCAATGTGAAGAAAAGCCATTATCTATCTCCTAATTTGAATTTACTCATCATCACTGGAGCCCGGGAATTCAGTGATCAATCCATCGTCTAAAAGGTATCCGAAGACATCATAAACCATTGTACCTGAGCAGGTCGTGGATTCTTCGGATTCTCCAGCAATGGTTACTACCCCCCCGGTTATGGTGAAGTTCATGTCTGCTGTTGTACTTCCTTTGACAACATAACGGGGAATGCCGCCAATATCTGAACTGCTTGCCTCAGTACCCAGGAAATCACCAATGGTTGCTGGATCGTAAGGGATGATCTTGTCAACTTTTGTTGAAGCAGACCACGTGCCCCACATTCCAAAAAATGCGCTGCAACCTGTTAATCCAAGCAGCATCAAGCCAATGATTGTTGTTAGTTTGAATTTCTTTTTATACAGGAAGAACCCAAGTCCCAGCACTCCGCCTGATGCAAGTGCCACAGGCAGTGCCTTTGAGGGAGTCGAGGAACTTGAGGATTGTGGCAAGGTGAGCGATGATTGTACGGTGATTCCCGTTCCATCTAAAAGCGCAGCACCGGCCACGACAGCCGCCACATCTCCGCCACCCGTGAGGTCTGCTCCCGGAGATAAGGACCAGGTATATGATGTTGCACCAGTATCCGGGCTGAAAACGCCAAAAATGGTTGTCGCGTAGGAAGTCAGGAGACTGTTAACCTGGGCCAGCTCTAGCGGGGTGGTATCGTCCTCTTCACCATTCGAAGTGGCACAGACCACGCTATTGGATTTGACGTCTTTGGCGAAGAAAAGCCAGTCTCCGCTGATATCTAACGGTCTTATCCTTGCAGTAAACGTCTTGGCCCCGTCACCCGCGATGGCCACGATGCGTATACCGATGACGCCAAGTTTGGGGTGAATCGGTCCAAGGATTAGCTTGTCTGATCCGTTATGGTATTTAATTTCTCCCGATTCAATGCGGTAATAGAATGGAGTACCCGCCGCCACCTCTATTTCAACAGGAAATCCAGCGAGACTGGGGTTGATGGGGGTTTCAAGCATCAGGGGATAAACGCTGCTTTTTTCGATCACAGCCTGGATCTCCAGTTCTTTGCCGGTTTTTCCGTCCACAAGTTTCATCTGGGGCTCGTAACCAGTCTTTTTGAATGAAAGAGACCCCTTATTATCCAGGGGGGTAACCGATTCGCCATACCCATTACCTGTTTTGACCGAGTTAAGAAGATAGATCGAACTGTTCGCTTTTTGGGGAGACACACCCAAAAGATACCGGGCATAATCATCCAGGTTTTGGCTGATCACTGCCACGGCACTGTCATCGATCGGAAAGATCCCTTCGTTGATAACTTTGATGAACTGCGAAGGACTGATCGGGCACACTCCTGGATTCTCGCAGGTAAAAACTTTCAATAATTGCGCGTGGTTATAGAGGTCTTCATTCCATTGATTAGGTGCAAGTTGGAAAGGTGTGCGCTTATCATCCCCCAGGCTGGTTGTGCCATAGAAGGTCAGGTTTTTGTCGAGATACTCTGGGGCAACTAGCATCACCATGTTTTCTGCAGACACCTCAAACCACCATGTTGACGCGCTGGAGACTCCAATAAAATTACTCCAATAGGCAGCGGTCATGTTATAGGCGTTATCCTGGATCCAGTGAGCCAGCTCGTGTGCCAGTTCATACTGGAGTTCACTTGACCCGATGCTATCCTGTGGAATGTAAACGGTCGCACTGCTTGGAATATAAACCGGGTCGCCGCTTCCTGCTTCCACGACCACGTTTACTTTACTTTGATTTGCCTTAAGCTTTGCAGCTGTAAAACCTTCTGCTTGGTACTTATCCATGATGGTTTCTACCTGGTTGACCACCTGGTCTGCAATTTCTGGAGTCATCTTAGGGGTATAGGAAGTGTTGTACATCACTCTGACGGTATCATCCCCGTTTTTACGGCAAAAACTCACCTGGTTCTTAATTTCCTCCACACCGTATCCACTGGAGGCGATCTGATAGCGTATCGTACAATCTCGTTGTACTGCCTGGTTCACCTGGCTGGCAAATTTGGTTTCGGGCAGTAAAAGTCCTGCTTGCCGGGGGGTAATGAAAGCAAAAGCGTAAGTCCCGGCAAATGAAAGAGAATCATTGCCAGTATCGGTGAGTCCGCTTAACAATGGAACGGGTATCGATGCTGAATTGCTGTTGTATTCAACCTTGCTGGCTGCAATGTATTTTCCGTCGAACAATTCTACAAGGAAAAGAGGTTCTCCGTTGATTGGCAGGGTAAATGTAGCCACCCCGGATCCGTCATTTTTTCCCTCTACCTTAAGCTGGTAAAACGGCGTCAACAATGTTGCCAGTCCATCTATTTCTTTTTGAAGCGCTGCATTGGGTTCGTTGATCACGAATTGCCCGCTCACCCCATCTGGAAGGCTGCCTTCAGGTATCGAAAGCTGAGCCTGGTTGGAATCAACCATCTGCGATGTGCCAGTATTGACAGAAATAGTATCCACAGGTTCGTACGTCAATTTTCCTTCACTCGGACCGGTAGTTCCGTTCGATGATGTTTCGATTGGGAGATCGCCGAACAAAGATGCGAACTTCCCGGATTTCACCAGTAAATAACCAGTGATTGCCAATCCGATGCATAAGAACGCGCCAATACCAAGGAACAACAACAGCGGGCTTTTCTTTTTTTGCGTAATGGGGGACTGATATGTAGAGATGGGGGGCATTCCCGGAGGAATATTTGCCGCAGAAGGAATTGCCGGCGGGGGAATGCTGGGAATCTGGCTTGTGCCGGGTTGACTGGGGCTATGAGGATCCATGAATACCCATTGCCCACCCTGGAACACGCACCACTTGGCGCTCTGTGCATGCAGCATCCACAGTTGACCTGAGGCGTCGTATACGGTGATCTGGTTTACTGCGTCCTGGAATTGCTGGTAGGTGATTTTTCCCTGGTTGCACTGATCAGCGTAATAGCGGTATTGATTTTCAGCGGTTTGAAAATCCATCGGAAACCTTCCTTTTCCACTACTGACTGAGTTGTGTAGATAAATAAAGTATATAGCAGAAAACCCCGGTTATGAATGACGTTCATAGAAAACTTGACATTTCTGTAAAAGGTGTATAATTGCGGAAACTAAATACAGGCGATGATCAGGACGAGTAATCATGGCTATCCTCTAGAGAGCAGGAGTCGCGGCTGAAAATTCCTGCAGGAGAATCAAGGTGAAAACCCCCTGGAAGCCTAATCCCCAAACAGTTGATCTGGAGTAAGGAAAACGGTTGACCGCGTTATTGGTCACAGAGATGATCTTTTGTGGATCAATCTGGGTGGAACCGCGTGAATAACTCTCGCCCCAGCAGGGACGGGATTTTTTGTTAATAATGGAAGGAGCAAGAATGACAGATAAAAAGAACGAATATGAGCAATCTCAGTTGTATCGGATCCGGCACTCTACGGCGCACGTAATGGCACAAGCCGTACTGGAGAAATTTCCCGGTGGCAAGGTAGCCATCGGTCCGGCAATCGATGACGGCTTTTACTATGACTTCGATCTTCCACGTCCATTAACCCCTGAGGATTTGGAAGCCATTGAAAAACGCATGCGCGGCATCATCCAGGGGAAAGAGACTTTTGAAAAGAAAGTAATCTCTGCGGATGAAGCGAAAAAGATCTTTGCTGACCAGCCTTTTAAAATTGAGCTCATCGAAGGATTGGAAACGGGCAAGGAAGATGAAGACGGGAATCCCCTTGAGGAAAAACCTGAGATCTCCATATATACCAGCGGTGATTTTGTGGATCTGTGCCGTGGCCCGCATGTGGCGAGTACCTCTGAGATAAATCCTCAGGCCATTAAATTAATGTCTGTGGCTGGAGCTTATTGGCGCGGCGACGAAAAACGCCCCATGCTGCAGCGCATCTATGGAACAGCCTGGCAGAAACCGGATGAGCTTAAGGATTACCTCTGGCGGGTTGAGGAAGCCAAAAAGCGCGACCACCGAAAAGTAGGTCATGATCTCGATCTTTACAGTATTAATGAAGAGATTGGCGGCGGATTGATCCTCTGGCATCCAAAGGGGGCGAAGATCCGTAAGATCGTTGAGAACTTCTGGTCTTCCGAGCATGAAGCCAACGGGTACGATTTTGTGTACACGCCGCATATTGGCAAGGCACACCTCTGGGAGACAAGCGGGCATCTTGGATTCTACAAGGAAAATATGTATGCTCCATTGGAGATCGATGGACAGCAGTATTATCTGAAACCGATGAACTGCCCCTTCCATCTCTACATCTATAAGAGTTCACTGCGATCATACCGCGACCTTCCCCTGCGTTTTGCCGAAGAAGGGACCGTCTACCGATACGAACGCAGCGGAGTTTTGCACGGATTGATGCGCGTCCGCGGGTTCACCCAGGACGATGCCCACCACTTCTGCCGCCCTGACCAGATGCCTGCTGAAATCGACTTCACGCTTAATTTCAGCCTGCACATCCTGCGTAGTTTTGGGTTCAATGATTTCCATGCCTATTTGAGCACAAAGCCGGAAAAATCAGTGGGTGAGCCGGAGCAATGGACGGCAGCTGAGCACGCTCTTGAAGACTCCCTCAAACGGGCTAACGTGGAATACGATGTCGATAAGGGCGGGGGAGCCTTCTATGGTCCAAAGATCGATATCAAGGTTAAGGATGCCATCGGCCGTGAATGGCAGTTGTCAACCATCCAGTTTGACTTCAACGAACCGGAACGGTTTGATCTAAACTACATTGGTGAAGACGGGCAGCCTCACCGGCCTTATATGGTGCACCGTGCCTTGTTGGGCAGTCTGGAACGTTTCTTCGGTGTTTTGATCGAACATTATGCCGGATCTTTCCCTGCCTGGTTGTCTCCGATTCAGGTAGCCATCATCCCTATTGCGGATCGTCATCTGGAATATGCCGCCAAGGTTCAACAGGAATTGAAACAGGCTGGCTTGCGGGTGCAGCTGGACGACCGCGGTGATCGGATGAATGCCAAAATCCGAGATGCTCAGAACCAGAAGATTCCCTACATGCTGGTGATCGGTGATAAAGAGCAAGAGGAAGGCAAGGTGGCATTACGTCTTCGCAACGGTGAGAACCCCGGCCCAATGCTGGTGAAGGAATTCATCCAGAAGGCACAGGATGAAATCGCCAAAAAGGTTTAGATAACAAAAGGAAAGCAAACCAGAACCCGGGAGATGGATAAAACTTCCGGGTTCTTCTATAGTTTCCGAAAAAATGGACCTGAGACAATTACCTTAACTTTTATTATTGGTTTGCTCAGGGAAAGGATTCAGTATAATCAATGGTATGACAACGAACAAATCGCATGTTCATGATTTTCCTCACCGTCGTTATAACCCTTTAACCGGAGACTGGGTGCTGGTATCACCGCAGCGCACAAAACGCCCCTGGCTGGGTCACGTTGAAAAAGTGGCAGAAGTGGATTTGCCAGCTTATGATCCGGGTTGTTACCTTTGTCCAGGGAATGAGCGTGCAGGAGGGGTAAAGAACCCGGCATACTCAAAGACATTCGTTTTCGATAATGATTTCGCAGCTTTAACCTTTGATGGGGATTCCCATACTTCAGAAGAAAACCCCCTCTTCCAGGTGCGATCTGAAAAGGGGACATGCAAAGTGGTATGTTTTTCTCCCCGGCATGACCTGACCATCCCGGAATTGCAGGTAGATCAGGTTGCAGAGGTGATCAGGACCTGGCGTAGCGAGACCGCTTCGCTATTCAAACACCCGGGCATCCGACATGTGCAGGTTTTTGAGAATAAAGGTGCGATCATGGGGTGTTCGAATCCACATCCGCACAGCCAGATCTGGGTACAGGAGTCCATCCCCAATGAGCCGGCAAAGGAACTTGCCCGACAACAGCAATACATGACAGAAAATGGTCATCCATTGCTTCTGGATTACCTGGAAGAGGAGCAAAACCGAAAAGATCGGGTGTTGTTTGAGAACAACAGTTTTACCGCGCTCGTCCCCTACTGGGCGGTCTGGCCTTTTGAGGTGCTGGTTATTGCGCATCGTCCCGTTAAGGATTTACCATCATTATCTGATTCAGAGGTGACCAGTCTGGCAGAGATTTACCGCAAGGTGACCATCGCTTATGATAATCTGTTTGAAGTTTCCTTCCCGTATTCGATGGGATTTCACCAGTCACCCAATGATGGAGAACCTCATCCAGAATGGGTACTTCATGCCCATTTCTATTCACCCCTTCTGCGTTCGGCGACTGTGCGTAAATTCATGGTGGGGTATGAATTGTTGAGTATGCCGCAGCGGGATATCACCCCTGAAACCTCAGCAGAAAGGTTGCGGGCGCTCCCTGATGTCCACTATAAACAAAAGTCTCATTGACCGGATAGTCGCACAATATAAAGCCAGGTTTGGCTCAAACCCTTCATTTATTGCCCGTGCTCCTGGCAGGGTGAATTTGCTTGGCGAGCATGTGGACTACAATGACGGGTTTGTTATGCCGGCGGCGATCGATCGTGCCACGTATATTGCCTTCTCAGGATCTGCGGATGGACTTAACCGGATTGTTGCTCTTGACCTGGACGAGCAGATTTGTTTCACAAGCAAGTCCATTATGTTCAAAAAACAAGAGGATGATACTGCACTTCCTGAATGGGGACTCTATCCGGCTGGAGTGGCGCAAACAATAAATGATGGGGACTTTCCACTTCGCCCCATTCACGCGGTCTTTGCATCGGATGTACCGCGCGGTTCGGGTCTCAGTTCATCAGCTTCTGTTGAAGTCGCTTTCTTCACCGCCTGGCAGCAGGTTGGAGGATGGAATGTTGCCAAGATGGAAAAAGCCAGGCTATGTCAAAAGGCTGAGATCGAATATGTGGGTGTAAACTGCGGTATTATGGACCAATTTGCCTCGGTTTGCGGTGAAGAGAACCGGATCTTGTTTCTCGATTGCCAGTCATTGAAATGGCAGCTCCTGGAACTGCCACCCGGCGTTTCGATCGTTGTAGCTGACACCTCAGTCCGCCGAAAATTAACCACGGGCGGATATAACACCCGCCGGGCGGAATGCGAGACGGCGTTAAGCCTTCTGAAAGGGCAAATCCCCGGAGTGGCTTCCTTCCGCGATATTCCTTTAGACCGGTTTGAAGCGATTGCGCCTTCAATGCCGGAAAATATCTCGCGCCGGGCAAGGCATGTGATCTCTGAAATAGGTCGAGCAGTCAAAGCCAGGCAATTCCTCGAACGAGGAGATTTTGCCGGTTTTGGCCAATTGATCAATGAGACTCATATCAGTCTTCGGGATGATTTTGAGGTATCCTGTTCTGAATTGAATATAATGGTCGACATTGCCCAATCCCTGCAAGGAAGCCTGGGAGCTCGTTTGACCGGGGCTGGTTTTGGAGGTTGCACGGTAAACCTGGTTGAAACCGATAAGGCTGAGAGCTTTATCAAACAACTTGTCGGTGCATATAGCGAGAAAACAGGATTGGTTCCTGCAGTTTATCTTTCAAATGCTTCGGATGGAGCAGGGATCTTATAATAAGTAGCAACAACCCGATGGGTGTTCATCGGGTCGTTTTTTTTGTGATCATCTAGCCAGGAACGCTTTTATTCCTTTGATCAGATGCCCATTCAACATTTCAACCAATCCCTTCACCTGGTAGTTAGTTAATCCCTCGTCCATCGTCGTCAGGAACCGCAAAGGCATATCCATGAGCATCTTTTCGGCAATTATCTTTAAGTCCGCATTATCTTTGGACATTTTGTTTATTTGTGTCTGAACATACATCAACAGCATCCTCCCGATAAACCGGTCCTGGATGTCTGAAATTGTGGAATTGACCGAATGAGGGCTGCCTTTGATTCTTTCCCGTTGCGGGATAGGTCTTCCAATCAATTTCTCAAATTCTTTATCCGAAATCTCTAACCCTTCCGACAGGTTGGCATAACCTGGCAGGGAATCCCTCAAGGGGATTTGAATGGGGGGGCGATTCCCTGTGACATCGATAATATCGGACAATTGGATGTCCCGGCTGGATGAGCTGACGCGGATTTCATAGGTTCCATTTTCAACTTCCCAGGAATCAGAGTTAGCGTTGAAATAGGACAGGTCAGAGGTGGCGACGCTGAAAGCAATCTCCTTACTCTCACCGGGTTCCAGGCTGACCTTTTCAAATCCCTTTAATTCCCGATCAGGACGGATAAGTTTTGAGTGGTGGCAAGAAATATAGAGTTGAACTACTTCTTTTCCGGGAAAATTGCCAGTGTTCTTTACCTGGCAGGTAATCCGAATTTCATCCTTACCCTCAAGTTTCTTCTTGCTCAACTTCAAACCGCTGTACTCAAATTGCGTATAGGATAATCCATACCCGAAAGGATAACGCACCGGTTTACCCGCTGTGTCATAGTATCTGTATCCCACGAACAATCCCTCACGGTATTCCACCGTCTTAAAATACCCCGGGAAGTATTTATATGAAGGATTATCCTCCAGTGACATAGGCCAGGATTCAGCTAATTTCCCGCTGGGGTTCACCTTTCCCAGCAACAGATCGGCGCATGCACCTCCACCAGCCTGTCCGCCAAGGTACATTAAGAGGATTGCTCGTGCTTTTTCTGCCCAGGGGATCTCCATGGGTGCCCCGCCCAACAGAACCACCACAAGATTCTGATTCACATCACCGACAGCCTCGATCAATTTGACATGATTTGCAGGCATACGCATGGATTCCCGGTCGAATCCTTCAGCTTCATAGCGGTCTGGTAATCCAGCAAAGAGAAACACGATTTCTTTGTTTTTTGCTACCCGGCAGGCCTCATCAATCATCGCCGGGTTGATGTCATCCGAATCCATGGGGTATCCATCAGCATACTCGGCATTCATGCCTGTTGCCAGGAGCTCTTCGTACGTGTTATCCAGTTGATAGGGTAGGATCTTTGAACTGCCCGTCCCCTGGTAGCGAGGAGTTTTAGCAAATGCCCCGATTATGGCGCATTTGGCTTGCGGGTTTGACGGCAGGATTTTCCTATCATTCTTCAACAATACCGCTGATTGTGCAGCTGCTAACCTTGCCAGGGCATGGTGTGCAGCCTGGTCGTACTGAAACGATTTTCTGTATTGTGATTTCAGGATCAGTTCGGTCACTCTCGTTGCTGCGAGATCGAGCTTTTCCATAGGCAACAAACCGGATTCCACCGCACCGATGATCTCTTTATCATGCGCGTCATCCACATGCGGCATCTCAACATCCAACCCGGCCAATACTCCATTCACCCGGTCAACCACTGCTCCCCAATCGGAAATCACCACTCCTTCGAATTCCCATTCTTTGCGCAGAATCGTTGTGAGCAAGCGTTCATTCTGACTGGCAAATTCACCAAACAACCGGTTATAAGAGCACATTACCGTCCAGGGTTTGGATTTCTTAACTGCGATCTCAAATCCCTTCAAGTAGATCTCACGAAATGTCCGTTCATCCATGACCGAATCGATGGTAACCCGTTTTGTTTCCTGGTTGTTTGCCGCAAAATGCTTCAGCGATACGCCGACTTCCTGACTTTGCACCCCTTCAATAAATGCAGCGGCAATTTCACCAGAAAGCAAAGGATCTTCGCTGAAATACTCGAAGTTTCTGCCGCACAAAGGGGACCGCTTGATATTTATGCCCGGTCCCAGCAAAACAGCCACATTTTCCTGCCGGCACTCCTCGGCGATGGCTTTTCCAATGTCTTTCATCAGTTCGCGGTCAAAGGAGCATGCTGTGGCTGATGCAGTCGGGAAACAAGTGGACGGTACGCTGGCATTCAAACCGAGGTTTTCCCGGCCGGATTCTTGTTTTCGCAGACCATGCGGTCCGTCTGTGACCATGATTTCCGGGATTCCCAGCCGCTCGATCCCTTTCAGGTACCAGAAGTTTTTTCCGGAGCATAATGATGCCTTCTCGGAAATGGTCATTTGGGTAACGAGTCTATTGGCTTGTTCTGAATAATTTATCATTTTTCTCCGCTGATGAAATTCTTTCCTCGGTTTATTGTACCCATTTTACAATTGAAGGCAAACAAAGGAAGGAAAACCCTCCTTTTCAATAATATTGAGTGAATCAAAAGGCATCAAATTACCTATAATGTATATACAACTCGAGCGTACCAACCTGAAAAACCGCTCCGGGGAGGGAACCGATGGGTAAAAAACCAAAGAAGGTTGAGAATCCCGAAAACCAAAAGAAGAATAAGAAACCAGAATCACTCATAGAGCAATCAGAAGTCGTTGCAGAGGCAAAGCAAACAAAGGAAGCTAAGGGAAAGAAGAATTTGCCGGTGATTGCAGCCCCCAAACCAAAAATGACTACCAAGGAATATGAAAAAGAACTTGGCAAACTCGAGATCGAGCTGGTCAAACTCCAGGAGTGGATCAAGTTCAACGGTCTCAAGATTGTAATTATCTTCGAAGGAAGAGACGCGGCAGGCAAGGGCGGCGCGATCAAGACTATCATGGAAAGCCTGAATCCCCGATTTGCTCGCGTCGTAGCGTTGGGCGTTCCCACTGAGAAGGAAAAAACCCAATGGTATTTCCAGCGCTATGTTCCCCACCTGCCAGCAGCCGGAGAAATGGTGCTCTTCGACCGGTCGTGGTACAACCGCGCCGGGGTCGAAAGGGTCATGGGTTTCTGCACCGAGGATGAGTATCAGGAGTTTATGCGGACTTGCCCGGAGTTCGAGCGGATCCTTGTCCGCAGCGGTATCCTCTTGTTGAAATACTGGTTCTCTGTCAGCGATGAGGAACAGGAACGCCGTTTCCAGGCACGGATTGACGACCCCACCAAGCATTGGAAGCTAAGCCCAATGGATCTGGAAGCCCGTACAAAATGGGTGGAATATTCCAAAGCAAAAGATGCCATGTTCTTCCACACGGATATCAAGCAGGCGCCCTGGTACGTGGTGAACGCAGACGATAAAAAGCGCGCCCGATTGAACGTAATCTGCCATTTGCTCAGTATGATCAAGTATGAAGACCTCACCCCCGTCCAGCTCACGTTGCCGCCGAGGCAGCAGGATGATGGATATGTTCGTCCACCCATGACCGATCAGACTTTCGTCCCCGAAGTTTTTTAGAAATCGATCTGGAAAAGGAAATAAAAACCCCGAAAATCATTTCTTCGGGGTTTTTGATAACACAGTTTCCGATTAATCTGCCTGAGTCGGGTCGTACGTGATCTCTTTGACTTCCACGTTAGCGCAGCGCAGGAAATCGAGTGCATTTTTATCCACGCGATATGCCACATTGTAAACAAGCCGGGTGATTCCGGCATTGATGAGGGCTTTAGTGCAGTTGATGCAGGGGAAATGCGTGACATAGCATGTGCAGCCGCGGGTGGAAACACCATGCAAAGCTGCCTGGATGATGGCATTGGTCTCAGCATGAATCGTACGGACGCAATGCCCTTCAACCAGCAAATGTCCTACCTCGTCGCAATGGGGTTGCCCGGCTGGAGAGCCATTGAAGCCGGTGGTTAAGATGCGCTTTTCCAGCACCAGTACACACCCCACAAATGCCCGGTCGCAAGTGCTGCGTTCCGAAACCGCGTAGGCGATTTTCATAAAATAAGAATCCCAATCAGGCCGCATAGTCTTAACCTCTTTGTGATCGCGAGTTAAAAATCAAAATAGCTCTGAATTTCAAACGGGTGCGGGCGTACGGATAACTGGCACTCTTCCTTGCGTTTGGCCGCGATCCAGTCAGAAACGATCTCCTCATCAAATACGCCATCGTTCATCAGGTAATCGTGATCTTTTTCAAGTGCGTCCAATGCCTGACCCAGCGAGGTAGGCAGAGACTTGATGCTTGCGCGTTTCTCATCTGACCAGGAAAAGATATTTTCATTGATCGGACCAAAGCCCATTTCCGTTGGATTCAATTTGCGCTTGATCCCATCCAGGCCTGCCATCAGCATAGCAGCCATCGCCAGGTATGGGTTGCAGGTCGCATCCGGCGGGCGGAATTCCATGCGTACCTTATCCGGTTCGGTTGCGTAAGCTGGCACCCGGATGGCTGCGCTGCGGTTTCCAAGTGAATAGAAGCAGTTAACCGGGGCTTCAAACCCCGGGACGAGCCTGCGGTATGAATTGGTGGTGGGGTTGGTGTAAGCCAGCAGACTCGGCGCATGCAAAAGAAGCCCGGCGATATACGCCAGCGCGGTTTTGCTCAGCTTATCCGGTGCGGTGGCGTCGTAAAAGGTGTTCTTATTCTTCTTGAACAACTGCTGGTGGAAATGCATGCCGCTGCCGGCTTCACCGAAGAGCGGCTTGGGCAGGAACGTGACTGCCTGCCCGGCATAATATGCGCTCATCCGGGTCACGTACTTGATCATCATAATCGCGTCGGCAGCTGCGATCATTCCCATCAACGGGGTTTCGATCTCGCATTGTCCCGGACCTCCAACTTCATGGTGGTGATACTTGACCGGAACCCCCATTTTTTCCAGGGTTGTAACGATGTTGGTGCGCAAATTGAAGAGCTGGTCTCTTGGAGGAATGGCATGATAACCACCGTGCAGGGGCAAGATATTCCCGAGTCCCTGACTGCCGGAATTCCAGGCTGCTTCCAACGCTTCCACCTGGTAACTGGCTCTGTTAATGTCATTCTCGAAACTTACTTTGCTGAATACATAGAACTCAAACTCCGGACCCCAGATGCTGCGGTCCGCTGCGCCGCTGCTGACAAGAGCGTCTTCAGCCCGGCGGGCAATTTCACGTGGATCACGGAAATAACGTTTCTTGGAAATGGCTTCTACGATATAGCAGATAAAACTGAGCGTGGGAACTTCCCAGTAGGGATCCAGTACTCCGGTAGTCAGGTCAGGGATGAGTGCCATATCGCCGGACTTAACACTTTTTAAACCCACGCTGGAACCATCGAAGCCGACCCCGGCTTCCATCACGCCCATCTCAAAGGCGCTCGCGGAAAGGGTAACATGGTGCCATCTCCCCCACAGTCCGCAAAATTTCAGATCGATCATCTGGATTTTTTCTTTCTGGATGAACGATTGTGCTTCAGCAAAAGAGTTGAACATAAAATCTCCTCAGTTGGGATACTCTTATTCTACTATATGGCTGAATATGAACAGATGAATAACTGGGAGTTTAGTTAATAGAAAATCGATTAATGCTGATGTTTCAAATGCGATATACCCGAATTGCAGACTCGCCGCTGCGCGGGCATTTATACTCGCATATTCCGCAGCCGATACACCTATCGCGGTTCACATGAGGCAGTTTCAGGATAAATTTGCTGCCGTCTGGATTGACGATTTCTCTATCCTCCAAAGTAATCGCCTTTTCGGGAAGCGGGCACATTTCTTCACACACAATACAGGTGGTCCCATCCGCCCAGGGAATACACCGATTCTCATCAATGAAGGCTTCGCCGATCACCCAGGATTGTTTTTCTTCCAGTGTGAGTGGAAGGATTGCTTGCACTGGACAAACACTGCCACATTGATTACAGGTATACAGGCAATAACCGGTTCTGGGGATCAAGACCGGAGTGAATACTCCCTCCAATCCGGAATCACTGATGGATGCTTGCAGCGCCCCGGTCGGACAGCTGCGCATGCACAACCCGCAGCGGACACATTTACTTAAGAAATCTTCATTCTCCGCGCCGGGTGGGCGTAGCAGGAAATTGGATCCTTTTCCTTCAGCAGGTTTGGTTTCCAGGGCTGCCAGGCTGGCAAGCGTGATGGCACCGGTCAGCAAAACCTGTCTTCTGCCGGGATGATATGCCATCTTCCTGGCTGGTTTCCAATCCGGCGAAAACTTTATGTGACTCGTAGGACAACTTTTAAGACAATCCATGCAAAGGGTGCATTCAGCCGGATCGGATGCATATCCCTTATCTGGATCAATCGTTCCAGTTGGGCATACAGCTTCACAACGGGAACAAGCGAGGCAATCCCCATCCACTTTTCTCTTGAATAGTGCCATCCGTGAGATCAATCCAAGCAGACCACCCAGCGGGCAGAGATAGCGGCACCAGAACCGCTCGGCAACCGTGTTGAGAGCGATCATTCCTATAAGAATTATCGTCGGCAACCAGACATAGCGTGCTCCAACGACTCCCAGCGGGAAGACTGCCGGGCGCAGTGCCTGATCAAGCCACATCAAAGGTGAATTCATCCAGGGGATGTTGGATAGTAAACGCTCAAAACCTGTAAAAGCAGTGTTCATGGCAGGACCAATTCCACCGGTCATGATCCTGACCCAGAGAGTGATGGGATCCAGGAGGATGAGTGTCAGGTTTCCAAACAAAGCTGCCAGGAGGATTGCAGCAAAAAAAAGGGTCTTTCCCGCTCTCCAGGTCTCAGGGATCGGTTTCTTTGTTTTTGCCTTATTTCTGAACGGAAAAAAGTCGAGGATCGTACCGATCGGGCAGATCCACCCGCACCAGGCACGCCCAAATACGAATGTCAAACCAAGTGTTGCCAGGCTAAGGAGCATACCAACGGTCAGCGTTCTGCTGGCTAAAACTTGGGCTAATGCCAGGAGGGGGCTTAATTCAACCGGTAAGCGCCCAGCCCGGGTACCCCAGGTTAAACCAGCGGTTGTCGTCCAAAGCACCAGCCAAAGAGCCAGGAATAAGACTTGAACGCTTTTGCGCAGCCGGCTCCAGTTAAAGGGTTTACCCCGCAAGATTGATCTCCCGGATATTTAGCCCGCCCAGGTTACTTCTCCCTAATCCGGATTTTGCTCCAACCTTGATGTAATCGAGGTCTTCCGGTTGAAGTCCGAAAAGGGTTGCCGCATAGCTGTCAGCAGCCACGATGTCAGGCGAAACGATAAGCGTATCCAGTTTCTTAACATCTGCCAGGTTGCCGCCTGTAGGTCCATTGTCGGTGAGGATCCTCACCGCATCAACCACGGTCAGTTTCGGTCGGATCTTGGTTGCCAGGTCGGTTAATCGGTTGCCAAAGTCCCGATGGATCTGTTCGCGGTTTGTGATCAGCCCCATCAGGTTCTTCATACCAAGTGTCAACCTGGACATGCCGTGGTGCTTAGCTATTGGAACATCAATCACCATATCCGCGCTGAATACGTCCTCATAGATTTCCGCGCTTCTTAATCCCAACCCATTCTCGATTTTTACTTCCTTGAACTTGAAGTAAGCCATTTGAACCATCTCGCCGCCGTTGGCTTCCACCTGTTCACCAATACCACTGGATTTATACGCCTGGTCGGCTGAGCCGCCGAACGGATAATCCATCACCTGCACCTTGCCGGCACCTGCTTCATAGCACAATTTCACGAGCGCTCCAACCACCCATGGATTGGTTGTCGTGGCGTATTCATAGGAATAATAGCAGGTGCAAATGTTGGGTTTGATGATTACCCATCCCCCCCGCGGGACAAAGCGCTCCATTCCTCCTATGGCAGCCATAGCCGCCTGCACCAAAGATTCAGGTTCGGCATTACGCACCACCACCAGATCCGGCAAATTGACTGGAACTTCAGTTGATGCAACGGGATTTTCAGCGGCTGGTGTATCTGTTACCGCGCCGAAGGGGGTGTTTGTGATGGAAGGGGCACCACTCTGGGTTAAATCCTCAACTGCCCGTTGGCAGGCTGAAAGGAGGGGGCTAGCAGCGATTGCTGTTGACCCTGTTAGTATGACTTTAAGGACTTTCCTGCGGCTGATCACTTTCATGTATCCTCCTTACCAATAAGAAAAACTTTCAGGATGCAATAAGATAATTCAGTCTAAGGACTTTATTCAGCGATGTCAAGAGAGTGCAAAAATCTCAATGACGTTTAATGATTAATGATTTTCTTAGGAATCCTGGATCTTTTTGGCGAAATTAAAACCGAATTTCCGGCCTTCATTGATATCCCCGGAATCCGGAGTACCTTGATACTCAAAATTGCCATACGATTCCCAGCGGAGCGTTTTTACCAGTTCATTGAACTCGCGCTGCCCGCCTCCTCCCCAGGCGTAACTGCCAAATCCGGCAGCGAGTTTATTAAAGATGTGCTTGGTCTGGGCCATTTGGAGCAAAGAAACCATATCCGGGAACAGGTTGCCTTCATACGTTGGAGCGCCTATCACTACGCCTCTGTTTACCCAAAGCGACGGCAGGATCTGGCTGATCGGATCCTTGGAGACATGAAAAATCCGTACAGGTACCCCCGCATCCATAATCCCCTGGGCGATGACTTCCATCATCCTGGTTGTACTGCCATACATCGAAGCGTAAAGCAGAGTTACCGCAGGTTCACCCGGTGTTCCGGCGTAATTTGCCCATTTCCGGTAAAGATCAATGATCCGGTTGGGGTTGTTGTGCCAGATTAGCCCATGCGACGGTGCCACAATTTTTAGTGGGTGGTTCTCCAGCTTGGCTATGGCGTTCTTAACTGGTTTTGAGTAATTCGCCACAATGGTAACGTAATAGCGTAAGGCTTGTTCTTCATACCAGTCAACTGGAACGTTCTTGTCATCAAAAATGCAGCCGTTGAGTGATCCATATCCTCCAAATCCGTCACAGGAAAAAAGAATCTTTTCTTTTGCTTCGTAGGTCATCATCGTTTCAGGCCAGTGAACGAATGGCGTGGAGAAAAATCGGAGTTTATGCGCGCCCAGGTCGATCTCATCCCCGTCAGCCACAACCTGCACGTTTTCCGTGATTCCGTAGAAGGATGAAAGCATTTCCTTGGTTTTGGCTGTCCCGACAAGTATTATCTGTGGTGCAGTCACCAGCAAAGCTTTCAACGCACCTGAGTGATCAGGTTCCATATGGTTGATCACTACATAATCCAATGAGGCGGGGTCTGTAATACTGCTGATGTGATCGAACAGCTCATCTGCAGTCATCTTGCTGCAGAGGTCGATGACCGCCTTCTTTTTATCGACGATCAGGTAACTATTGTAGGAGACACCTTCTTCTCCTACTGACCATAACCCCTCGAACATTTCAATGTGACGGTCATTCACCCCGATCCAATAGATCGATGGACGTATTTCAACTGGTTGCATAGTATCCTCACTTAATCGTTAATTAAGCTGATTTTATCATCAGAGATAGGGTCAGTATGCGGAATCTTCTTCAAAGAAAGCAGGAATACTGCCAGAAGAGTGGCGAAAACGAAGGTAAGCACCACCGGAACAACCTCAAGAGAGATACGTCTGGCAAGTATCCCAAGAATGGAAGGCGTGACAACTGTGCTGGCTGCTCCAGCCGCCATTTGCATGCCGATGGTATTTGCTGCATATCGGTCGCCGACTCTGTCTCGTACCCCGGTGGTAAGCGCAGGGAAAATTGGTGCAATGGAGAAGCCAATTAATGCCACCGCTGCCACATTTGTCCAGGTAGCCGGATTCCACCAGAGCAGGAGCGCACCAAGAATAGCCCCTAAGGTTCCAAACAGAATCATTTTCTCCACACTAACCCGTTTGGAATAAATGCCTGCCAGGATCCTCCCGATCGTAAAGGTTGCCCAATAACTGCCTGCCCAAAATCCGGCGATCTGAGTGGAAATACCGCGTGACTCGGTCAGCAGTGAGTAAGTCCAGGTTCCCAGTGATACTTCAGCTCCAACATAGAGCGCGAAAAGCAACATGCTTAACCATACCCGGGGTTGCCTGAGGGTTTCTCTGAAAGGGGTTTTATATTCTGTTATCTTTTTCTCAGTCTGCAGGGAAGAGCTTCCGTTTTGCGACCAGAGGGAAAGGGTAAAGATGAAGCTGAGTGCCATGAGAAGTTGAAAAATTCCAACAATCCGGTATCCGGTTCGCCAGGAATTTGCCGAGGCGAGAGACAGGGTCATGATGAGGGGACCCATTGTCACCCCTACACCATAACTGGCATGCAGCCATTGCATCATTCCTGCATTAAAATGCGCGGCAACATAGGTATTTAATCCCGCATCGATGGCTCCTGCACCCAGGCCGGCAAGAACACCCAGGACAACCATCATCCACCATTCAGGAACGAGGGTATAACTGATGAGCGCAGCCCCCGTTAACAGGCAACTCACCACCAGTACATTACCCACCCGGAACCTCGAGATCAGTTTACCGCTCATGAAACTGGAGAGCAGGTAACCGGATGTTGCCGTAAAAAAGAGCATCCCGAGGGCATCCAGCGGTATGCCGAAATCCTTGCGGATGGTTGGCCATGCGACCCCTAGCAAGCCATCTGGCATACCCAGGGCAATGAATGCCACATAAGCCAACAAGACGAGTCCAAATTGCGGATGGTGAAAGATCTTGCTCAATGATTTCACGATGCTGTTCAGAACCCTTCTACCTTGATTTGACTCTAATTGTAATCCTTAGTCAAAAATTAACAACGCCAAAGATTTAGAAAAGCGCACCTCAATTTTAAGGTGCGCTTTAAATTTGATTTCTGTTAACTTTACTACTGCCCGTAACCCCTGCCTTCGATGTAATTCTCCAGTGCATCTGCCCGGGATTTTTCACTGGAAATGATTTCCTTGACGATATCACCGATGGAGATCATTCCGGCGAGTTTCCCGTTCTCAACCACCGGCAGGTGACGGATATGCTCTTTTGTCATTAATGCCATGCAATCTTCTACAGTATTGTCCGGAGTGACCGTGATCACTTTTGGTGTCATGTATTCAACGATGGTTGTGTTTACAATGCATCGTTCTTTTTCCGCAACTCCATGCACAAAATCCCTTTCGGAGATAATGCCTGCGATTTTTTCACCTTCCAGCACGAGGAGCGCCCCTACTTGTTTTTCGGTCATCAATTGCAGCGCTTCCAGTACGGAGGTATCTGGTGAAATTGACCAAACCTGGGTTCCTTTTGCCTTAAGCAACTCCCGAATTTTGTTCATCCTCATCCTTTCACTAATAAGAACGCCCGTGGTAAAAAAATTATATCCGATTGGTCAACACTTTTTATCACTCTCTTTTTGTATTTCGACTTTTTTTACCATAAGGTGTATAGTATTTTCATACTTTATTGATATAAATAGATTAATACAAAAAGGTTGATAAACTTATCAGGAGGGTGAGATGCGCATCTTTTTTTATCGTGTCTATCAGTTCATCATGAAGTACATGGTCAGGATGATCATGTGGAAGAATGCCACATTGATTGAAGGCGAAAACAGCATTCTAAAAATACCAGAACTCCTTAAAAAGCATGCATTCTCGCGTGTTCTAATGGTAACGGACAGGAACATCACTACCCTAGGCTTAACAACCCCCCTTCTTAGAGAGTTAGGGAATAACAAGGTCGCCTGTTTCGTTTATGATGAGACCGTTCCGAACCCCACGATTGATAATATTGAAGAGGCATTGAAACTCTACAAGGAAAAAACCTGCCAGGCGATCATCGCGTTTGGAGGCGGTTCGCCAATGGATTGTGCCAAAGGGATGGCAGCCCGGATAGCAAGGCCTCGTAAATCCATTCCGCAGCTTCGTGGACTGTTGAAAGTTCTAAAACGGGTACCCGTGATAATTGCTGTACCCACCACGGCTGGAACAGGTAGTGAAACCACCATCGCGGCTGTCGTGTCCAATCCGCGGACCCATGAAAAATACGCTGTCAACGATCCCTTCCTCGTGCCAAAATATGCAGTTCTTGATCCACTCATTACGGTTGGTCTGCCGCCTAACATTACTTCAACGACAGGTATTGACGCCTTAACCCATGCTGTTGAGGCATATATCGGGCGGAGTAACACTCCTGAAACCACTCGCTGTGCCAGGGAAGCTGTGAGTTTGATCTCAGACAATCTATATAAGGCTTATTCCGATGGAAAGAATCTCGAAGCCCGGGCTAATATGCTCAAAGCATCCTTCCTGGCCGGTGTGGCTTTCACGAAGGCTTACGTTGGGTATGTGCATGCGTTGGCGCACACCCTTGGGGGATACTACCGCATTCCGCACGGACTTGCCAACGCGGTGATCCTGCCTTACATGTTGGATTACTATGGTGCTTCTGCCTACAAACCTCTGGCTGAGTTGGCAGATGTGATTAACATTGGGATTAAGGGAGAGTCTGAGGAAACCAATGCAAAGAAATTCATTAACTGGATCAGGGACCTGGAATCAAGTATGGGAATTCCATCCAAGGTTGAAGGAATTAAGGATGATGACCTCCTGGGAATGATCCATAACGCCCTCATAGAAGCAAATCCCCTATACCCCGTGCCGCGGATCCTTTTTGCCGAGGATTTAAGAAAGATCTATCAAATGATCCGTTCTGCCTGATTAGAAGATAAAAAAACCTAGAAATACAAAAACACCTCTCGAAAAAACGGGAGGTGTTTTTACGGATAGTTGTGGGAGGATTCGTTATTGTATGACTGGAACGGTTAGTTCCATGGTGATCGCTTCCACCGGGCATGCATTCTTGCAGATTGAACATCCTGTGCATGTATCGGGGGAAGACAGAATGGGATATACCTTCTTTAATGATCCGATTCCCATTTTTGACATTTCAATACAGGTGATCGGACATAAGTCAGCGCATATGTTACATGCCATGCAGATATCATAATCAAATACCGGGATTTTTCCTGCCATTATTAATCTCCTAAGCTACCGTTGAAAGGTCGAGTTCTGACAGGGTTGCTGAAGTCGGTATGCCGGTTTGCTCATCCCAACCAAATGATTTCCAATGAGCTTGCATCATCTCCTTGATCGGGACTGTTTTTCCCTTATTTGGACCTTCAGTTAAAGCTGGATCGCCAGCCATTCGAGGACTCATCTTGAATGTCATGGGATCAATACCGTGCTTGATGCCAAACATCTGTCTCAAGGTTTGGATGCGCTTGCCAATGACCATGTATTCATCAGGTGTCTTGCTCCAACCGGTTGCTGCGTTTAACCATTCAAATAACTTCCAGTGATTCACCCCCATCACCATTGCGAAGAAACATCCGCCCGCACCATCAGTGAGTTCCTTATAACAGGACATTGCCACAGTCTTAAGTGCTACCCGTTCACTGGCATTGTACTCATCAGCTTTCAAGTACATGCCTGCTCGAGGTGCCCATGAGACTTTTTCCCAAAGATGCAGCATATCATAATACTGCCCGGAGCCGATCGTATGGCGTCCCGGGGTGGGATCAGCACTGAAATGCACCCCCAGCAGAGGATCCGTGCGGGGATCGTGCATGCCGGGTTCCTGCCCGCCGGCAGTGACCGCATACGGCTTGCTGCTTACGCCAAGTTTCTTTGCTGCAACCTTAACCCCATCCGCCAGGAGATTCCCGATCCCTTCGCGGGCGATCATCTTTTTTACCAATTTAACAATTGCTTCAGAATTGCCCCAATTGAGTTCAAGACCGTCTGCCATTTCCCGGGTGATGATCCCATTTTCATAACACTCAATGGCAAATGCCACTGTACCGCCAGCAGAGATACTGTCCATTCCTGCCCGGTTTAACAGCTCATTGATATACAGGATGGCGTTCAGGTCTTTATTCATGACCAACCCGCCAAAGGTGGTCATTGTTTCATATTCAGGCTTATGGGTGTGCGTGAACTCACCATTAGTGGCCTTGGCAATTTCCACAATCCCGCCGCATCCGATAACGCAAGAATAGCAGTGGTATTTCTTTTTCTCGATCTTCATGATCTTTTCGGGGTTCATACTCTTGTAGTAAGAGTAGTTGTAATCTTTTACAGATCCCTTCCAGTTTTTCAAGGGGGTATCGCCCATGGTGATCCCGAGCGTGTTGTTGCTGATAGTTCCCCATTGTTTCATGAGCATTCCTACCATCATGCCATCCATGGGAAGGGCGCGTTTCATCATACCCATTACGGCTCCCATTAACGGGAAGACCCCTCCCTTTACCGGGAGACTGGCTTTGCGTATTTTTTTCGACAGATCCTTGGAGATAGCCTTCATGGTTGCCGGGTCAGCGCAGCTGATGATCTTGCTGCCTGCCAGGACGACAGCCTTGAGTTTTTTTGATCCCATCACTGCTCCGCCCCCGGAGCGGGCAGCGATCCGGCCGCCATCGTTGACGATTCCAGAGATCAATGAAACCTTCTCGCCAGAGGTACCGATGGCTGCAACAGCCGGTTTTTTCGTCTTCCAGCATTCTTTTTGCAGCACTTTTTCTGTTTCTATGGCATCCAGTCCCCAGACGTGGTCGGCAGATCTCAATTCTGCAGTTTTATGGTCAACATAGAGATAGACTGGATGATTGGCGATACCGTTGATGAAAATGGCATCATAACCGCATTGTTTGATTGCCGGTGCTAAGGTGCCACCACAGTTGGAATCTCCCCAACCTCCGGTGATTGGAGATTTGCACACAACCATCCAACGTCCGGTGACAACACTTGGCGTGCCTGTCAGCAAACCGCTCACAAAACCCAGCATGTTGTCAGGTCCGAGCGGGTCAGCTCCAGCCGGGATGTGCTTGTATAGGGTGTGAACTCCCAGTCCTACACCTGAAAGATACTGCTCATAAACCTCATCAGGAACTGCTTCGGAGTGAATTTCTCCACTGGAGAGATTGACGAACAAGATCTTGCCTGTATATCCTTTCATTGACGACCTCCAATAATCTGGTTAACCACCGGCAACTGGCATGAAAAAGGTTATCGTGTCACCCTCTTTAAGGATAGTGCTCCAACCGCATTTTTCGTAGTTGACAAAATATAGGAAAGAAAACCGCAGGGGCAGGGGTATTTTGAGGTGCCGGTAAAGATCTGACATCTTGGCCCCATCTTTAAGGATTACCCAGCCATCTTGATCAACTTTCTCGTGATTGATAAATGCTGGCATGAAAACTTTAACTTTTATTCTTGCCTCCGAAACGTTATAAACGTATTGTATACCATTAATCGTGATTACCCCTTCGTTCATAGTTTTCCCTTGTACAATAGATTAATCTAGTTTTACTTAACGCACTCTGTTGACTGGAAGGAAACGAAAATGGCACCTGCAACTCAGATATCTTTGGAAATTAACGGTGAAATCCGGAGCCTGACCGTAACAGGAGACCAGTCCCTTTTACGGGTTCTGCGGGATGCCGGCTACTATGGCGTAAAGTACGGCTGCGGCAGCGGAGAATGTGGCATGTGCACGGTTCTTATCGATGGAAAACCAGTAAAAAGCTGCATTGTGAAGGCGATTAGTGCTGAAGGTAAAAAGATTATTACCATCGAAGGATTGAGTAGAGATGGAAAACTTGACCCGGTTCAGGAAGCCTTTATCGAAACTGGAGCCATGCAGTGCGGATTTTGTTCCCCTGCGTTGATCCTTTCTTCGAAAGCATTATTGGATAAAAATCCCAACCCGACAGAGATTGAAATACGGAGAGCTTTAAACCCCGTTTTATGCCGCTGTACCGGTTATGTTAGGGCGGTTAATGCTGTGCAGCGTGCGGCTGCGCGGATACGTGGGGAAAAACTGGATCCTTATATCCACCTTGAACGGGAATTGCCTGAGACAGGTAATGAAATTCCTCTTCCTGATGCCTACCTGCGCCTGGATGGTAATAATGATCCCTTACCGCCTTTAATCTACACTCCTCATTCCATGAGTAAAACGAAGGTGGTCGGTAAGGCGTTGAGAAAGAAGGATGCCAACAAACTTGCCCGGGGAAAACCGGTTTACGCTGACGATTTCCAGTTACCCGGCATGCTTTATGGAGAATTATTGACCAGCCCACATGCCCATGCCAGGATCCGAAGAATTGACGCCTCCAAAGCCCGCCAATTGACCGGAGTGAGGGCGGTACTGACCTGTCAGGATATTCCCCGCATCAAGTATGCCAGCGGCGGTCAGAGTTACCCGCAACCCTTGCCTTATGATCAGGTAAGCCTCGATAACAAGGTGCGCCATGTAGGGGATAGAGTAGCCATTGTTGCCGCAGATACAGTTGAGATTGCCAGGCAAGCTCTCGAACTCATCGAAATTGATTATGAAGTATTACCAGCGGTGGTCGATCCTGAACTTGCGATGCAGGAAGGCTCACCGGTTATACATGATGAATCAGACACAGAAGGAATATATGATCCTTTGCATAACACGGTCTATCACATCGATATTGACCAGGGAGATGTAGAGCAAGGTTTTGCCGAGGCTGATCACGTGCTTGAGGGAGAATACCGCACCTCAAAACAGCAGCAGGTGCACATGGAGCCGCATGCCTGCATCACCTGGATCGATGATGACGACCGATTGGTGATCCGATCCAGTACGCAGGTTCCCTACCACATCCGGCGGATGATCTCACCTGTGATCGGTTTACCGGTAAGCAGGATCAGAGTGATAAAACCTCGCATTGGTGGGGGGTTTGGCAACAAGCAGGAGATGATCCTTGAGGATCTTTGTGCTCACCTCACTTTGGCAACCCGCCAGCCGGTACGCATGGAATATACCCGGAGACAGGAATTCACCAGTTCCCGTTCTCGGCATCCATTTATCATGCGCTATAAAGTAGGGGTCAAAGGAGACCAGGTGACCACTACCAGTCTCTATTTGATCGGTAACACGGGGGCTTATGGTACCCACGGTCTGACGGTGAATATGGTTGGGGGTTTTAAGGGATTGACGCAATACAACCCTCCCAACTCCCGCTTCGTGTGTGACGTTGTTTATACCAATACGCCACCTGCCGGGGCTTTCAGAGGATATGGAACCATGCAGTGCCTGTATGGAATTGAAGTTCTCATGGAAGAGGTTGCCGAAAAGATCGGCATGGATGTTGTTGAGTTCAAGCGAAAGAATTGGCTTGAAGTCGGTGAGAATATGCACCTGTCGGAAAAACTTGGCGAGGGGAGAGCAGGGGTCAAGCAGTCTCTCACATCAAGTGGTCTTTCACAGTGTGTCGATATCGGCTTAAAAGCCACTGATTTTTATCGAAAACGCGAGCTATTCAAAAAGCAATCCGGTGCTGTCAGGCAGGGGATCGGAATGGCGGTAGTGATGCATGGCAGCGGCGTAGCCAATGTGGATATGGCCTCTGCCAGCATCAAGATGAATGACGACGGGTCCTTCAACCTGCTAACCGGGGCATCTGATCTTGGCACGGGTGCCGACACGATCCTGTCGCAGATTGCAGCTGAAGTCCTGGGCGTCTCACTGGATGACATCATCGTTCATTCGGGAGATACGGATTTCACGCCCTTTGATAAAGGCGCATACGCCAGCAGCACCACCTACATCAGTGGGCAGGCAGTAAAAAAGGCAGCCCTCGATGTTCGCCGCCAGATTTTGGAACATGCAGCAGTCATGTTGGGGTTAAGTGACCCTTCAATTCTGGAACTCTCCAACAAACAGGTAGTTGCCCCGAATGGCAGAAAATTGAAGTTTGAGCAAATTGCATTGAACAGTCTGCATCAGGAAAACCAGCACCAGATCATAGCTGCTGCTTCGCATGTCAGCCCATTGAGTCCCCCGCCGACCGCTGCCCAATTTGCAGAAATCCACTTGAATACGGAGACCGGAGCAATTTCTGTCGACCGGTTGTTGATGGTGGTCGATTGCGGCCGGGTCATCAATCCCATCACCGCTGCAGGGCAGGTGGAGGGCGGGATGGCACAGGGATTGGGTTTTACCATCAGCGAAGAGATGCTATTCAGCCCGGAGGGTCAACCTTTGAACCCTGGTCTGGCAAAATATAGGGTTCCCCGGGCTTCTGAGATGCCGGTGATGGATGTCGTATTTGTCCAAACAGATGAGACCAGCGGTCCATTTGGTGCCAAATCAGTGGCGGAGATCTCCATTGACGGCGTGGCACCAGCGATGGCAAGTGCTATTCATAATGCCGCTGGAGTCTGGATGAGGGAAGTCCCTTACACAAAAGAGCGCGTGTTGGCAGCACTGAAATCAACAAAAAGCTAAAAAAGGCTGATTAATAAAATCAGCCTTTTGCAAGATAGCATTTGGGAGTCAAGTTCTAACCAATTCTGGAAAGAGCTGCAAAATTCGCTTTTAGACTCGCATAGAGACTCTGATAGATCGGGTATGCCTTTTTGTAAGTTTCTACTTGTCCAGGGTCCGGTTTTGTTGTACCAGTTATCTGGATACAGGACTTACACGCACTACTCACATCGGCCCAGATCCCTGAACCTGCCCCGGCTAACAAAGCAGCCCCATAAGCCCCGCCTTCTGTGGTATTCACCGTAACGAGTTCTGCGTTTAATACGGATGCTAGGATCTGCCGCCATAATGCACTTTTACTGCCGCCTCCGGAAACCCGTACCTGCGAGATATTTCCTAGTCCGGCATTCTGAATGAGAGTAAAGCTATCTTTTAGACCGAAAGAGACTCCCTCAAGCACAGCCCGGGTCAGATGCCCTCTGCCATGCCGGAGAGTTAACCCGATGAACGCTCCGCGTGCCAGTGGATCCGGGTAAGGTGTGCGTTCACCGGTAAGATAAGGCAGGAACTGTAATCCCTCGCTTCCGCAAGGCACCGTAGCAGCCTCGTCGGTAAGCGCATCAAAACTCATAGTGGGTGCCAGGCTGTCGTGATACCATTGCAGGCTTCCAGCTGCAGACAGCATCACCCCCATGAAGTGCCACAGACCAGGAACAGCATGACAAAAAGCGTGGAGCCGACCCTTGGGCTCGATCAGTGCGGAAGGGGTGGTAGCAAACACAACCCCGCTTGTGCCCACGGTAAGCGATATCACCCCGGGTTCCACCGCACCCATTCCAACTGCGCCGGCTGCCTGGTCTCCCCCTCCGGCGACCACCGGCGTTCCTGCGGTCAAACCGGTAAGTTTTGCAGCTTCATCAGTTACCAGCCCGGTTGTTTCGGTTCCTTCAAATGTCTGCGGCATCCAGCAGCGGGGAATATCCAGATCTTCCAGTATTTCCAGTGACCAGTCCCGCGCCCGAAGATCAAAAAGCACCGTTCCGGCACCGTCGGCTTTATCCATCGTGTATTCACCAGTGAGTCTGTATCGGATGTAATCCTTTGGCAAAAGGACATGTTTAGCTTTGGCATAGATTTCGGGCTCGTTCTGCTTTACCCACAATATCTTTGGGGCAGTAAAGCCGGTAAGCGCAACGTTCCCGGTAGTTTGGATGAAATTCTCAAATCCGATCCGGCGATGGATCTCATCACACTGTCTTTGCGTGCGCTGGTCATTCCAGAGGATTGCCGGTCGGAGAACTTCTCCTGCTTTGTCCAGCAGCACCAAACCATGCATCTGGCCGGTTAATCCGACCGCCCTGATTGCGTTTGGAGCAATTCCAGCTTTTTTGATCACTGCACGGATAGCGCTTACAGTTGCAGTCCACCATTCTTGAGGATCCTGTTCAGACCAGAGTGGCTTGGGCGTCTGAAGCGTGTGCGCAGAAGAGTCAACTGCAAGTACCTTGCCTGCAGCATCAATCAGGATGGCTTTACTGGATGTTGTCGAGGTATCGATACCTAGTAAATATCTCACGATGACTCCTGTTCCGGATGACCGGATGGTTTCCACGTACCGGAAATAATTATCGAGCTCCGAGGATGATGTCGATGGTTAATTGGTCCAGCCGCTCGTACATTAATCCACGGCTCGCGATTGCGGGGCGATCAAATTCCTGCAATTTCAGTGCTTTGGCTTTTTCTGCGGAATATCTTCCAAAGTACTGGTCCATTGACCCGTCATTTGCGTTTATGCAGGAAACGATTTCCTGGATTAATTTGTCTTCATTCCAACGGGCTGCTTTTTCCTTCAGGATAAGGTAAGTGCGCATGCAGCCGCGGGCAAAATCTTTCACCCCTTCGTAATCTTCAGTTCGGTATGCATGAGCATCGAAATGGCGGGATCCAGCATATTTAACATCTTCAAGGAATTTGACCAGGAAGAAGGCAGCCTTGATGTCCCGGGAACCGAAACGCAGATCCTGATCGTAGCGGCCTGGATATTGATCGTTCAGGTCGATATGGAAGAGTTTTCCGGCTTCCCATGCCTGGGCTACGCCATGCATGAAATTCAACCCGGCCATGTGTTCGTGAGCAACTTCCGGGTTAACTCCAACCATTTCAGGATGATCCAGAGTGGAGATGAACCCCAGCATGTGCCCTGTGGTTGGATTGTAGATATCCCCCCTGGGCTCGTTCGGTTTTGCTTCCAATGCGAATTTCAGGTCGTACTTCTGATCTCTTGCGTATTCGCAAAAGAAGTTCATTGCTTCTCGCGTTCGCTTAATGGCAGTCACTGGATCCTTTGAGGCATCCGTCTCGGTTCCCTCGCGGCCACCCCAGAACACGTAAATTTTTGCGCCAAATTCGACTCCCAGGTCAATAGATTTCATTGTTTTTTGCAGTGCATAAGCGCGCACTTTGGGATCGTTGCTGGTGAAAGCGCCATCTTTAAAGATGGGATCTCCGAACAGGTTGGTGGTTGCCATTGGCACCACAATACCAGTATCTTTCAGCGCTTTGCGGAATTCCTTTTTGATATTCTCAGCTTCTGCCGCCGTAGCATCGATGGGAATAAGGTCGTTGTCATGGAAATTTACGCCATAGGCGCCGACTTCGCCGAGAAGGTAAACCAGTTCCGCCGGTGTCTTGGCATTGCGAACTTCAGAACCAAACGGGTCTTTTCCACGGCTGCCGACTGTCCATAATCCAAATGTGAATCTATCTTCAGGTTTTGGGGTATAAGTTTTCATTTTTTCATCCTTAGTTTATTGATAGATTAGTTTTTCAAAAATCCGTTACAGGGACCTTTGTATGGGAACTGATCAAAGATATCGGGGGTCTTGCAAAAAATCATCGAGAACGAGGGCAATTGCACCCATAACACACGCATCCGCTCCATGTGCCGATGGAATGATCCTGAAACGCTCTCGACCTGGCGAAAGGATATTCTCAAGGGCAACCTGTTCCACCTCCTTGAGAATGAGACCACTCGCCTGGTTCAGAGCGCCACCCAGAACCACAACTTCGACATCGAATAAATTGATGAGATTGGCAATTCCGATTCCCAGGTAATAAGCCACTTGTTGAAATGCATCGATTGCCAGCTTGTCGCCCTTCTGAGCCGACAGCAGTACATCGCCGATGGTTATCTTATTGATGTCACCTCCTGCGATGTCGGTCACAATGGAATTAGCTCCAGAGGCAAGTGAGCGCTGAACGCGGTGAACAACTGCCCTTGGACCAACGAATGTCTCCCAGCAGCCGTGTTTACCGCAGCCGCATAACTCCCCGTTAACGTCCAGGGTCATGTGCCCGGCTTCACCGGCATATCCGAGCATTCCCTGGAAGAGTTTGCCTCCCATGATGATTCCACTGCCGAGGCCAACTCCTGCACTCAGGTAGATAAAATCCTTAACGTTTTGTGCCGCACCAAAGTAATATTCACCTAGCGCAGCAACATTAGCTTCATTCTCAACGTAGATGGGGCAATTGAAATCTTGTTTCAAGACATCCCTTACGGGGACATCCACCCAGTGCAGGTTTGGGGCGATTCGCAACAGTCCACTGGTGACATCCACAAGCCCGGGTACACCAACACCAACCCCAAGCAGCCGGCAATCGCGGGCAGCAATGAACGCTGAAGCTTTTTTCGCCAGCTCGAGGACTTGTTTCATGGTCTCTTCCTGCCCGTTTTCGGGTGCAGATGCCCTTTTTTCTCGCCACAGGATATTTGCGGCGAAGTCTGAGACAATCAACTCAATGTAATCCACATTGATCTCAATCCCGATGGCGCAACCACCCTCTGGATTCAACTCCAGCAGCATTCCCGGTCTTCCGGTGCTGGATTGAACCAGGTTGGTCTCCCGGATCAGGTTCTCATCAATGAGTTCCCCGATGATACTGGAGACTGTGCTTGGGTTGAGCCCGGTCTCACTCGCCAGGCGTGCCCTTGATAGTGTTTTATGGGTTCTAAACTCCGCCAGGATGACGGAGCGGTTCATTTTTCGAACCCAGGCCTGATCAGCTGTGTTTAACTTTGTTTGAGACAAGTTTTCCTCAACAATGGGGCAGGAATTGAGTTAGTTTATTGGTGCAATAAACTAACTCAATTATAGAAGGATTTTGAAAAAATTTCAATAGCAATAATGGTTTCTGTGGCGAGGATAATTATCGGACTTGGTGAGTAGCAAAAAACAACAACACCAATTTAATAAAGAAGCCGTTTCGTGAAGAAACGGCTTCTTTTCTCTATTTGAACCAGATTTGCGTACAGAACAATACGAACAGGATCCAGGTCACTGAAAAAATCGCGACAATGAGTAGCCCTGCTAGCAGGGAATACCAGGTATACCGGCGGGTTTCTGACTTTGTCATTCCATTTCCCTGGGGGATTTGACGTGCCTGTCTTTCTTCGCGGCGGACGCGTTTATCGTGCCAACGCATGCCGTCCACGTCCATGTTGCAAATCACGCGGCCGTCATCATCATCGTATTGTTTCGGTTTTCTTGCCATTCCTATTATCCTTCTATTTGAACAGGTGGCAGGCTACTTTATGACCCGGTTCGATCTCTTTTTCCTGCGGGACATACAGGGAGCACATTTCCATCCGTTCCCGGCAGCGTGTATGGAACTTGCAGCCTGGAGGCGGGTTGGCAGGGGAGGGGATGCTGCCCTCCAGGATAATACGGTTCATCTTTGCTGCCGGATCAGGCACCGGTGCGGCACTTAGCAGCGCTTTGGTGTATGGGTGCAAAGGATTTTTGAAGATCTGGGTTTTGCTACCATACTCCACGATATTCCCCAGGTACATCACACCTACATTGTCCGAGATGTGTTCCACCACTGAAAGGTCGTGGGAGATGAACAGGTAGGTCAGCTGGAATTTTTCCTGCAGGTCCATCAACAGGTTAATGATCTGTGCCTGGATGGAAACGTCCAATGCAGAAACAGGTTCATCACAAACTATGAAAGAGGGATTGAGCGCTAATGCCCGCGCAATGCAGATACGTTGACGCTGCCCGCCGGAAAATTCATGCGGGTAGCGGTCCTTATGATAGGGCTGCAAACCGCAGGCTTTCATAATGTTATCGAGATGATCATCATACTCGTTACTGGGAACAATCCCATGTTCCTTCACCGCTTCCCCGATGATTTCGCTTACAGGCAAGCGGGGTGAAAGGCTGGAATAGGGGTCCTGGAAGATGATCTGCATCTTTGGACGGATCTCGCGCATTTCTTTGCGGGAGATTGCGAAAATATCAAATCCAAAGAACAAGACATCGCCACTGGTTTTCTCGTTCAAACGCAACAGGGTTTTACCGACAGTCGTTTTTCCGCAGCCGGATTCACCGACCAAACCCATGGTTTTACCCCGTTGGATTTTAAAACTGATCCCGTCAACGGCTTTTACGTGACCAACCACCCGCTGCATTAACCCGGCTTTGATCGGAAAATACTGTTTGAGATCGACAACTTCAAGCACAGTGTCCGTCATCTGTGCATTGGTATCAAAAATTTTATCGGTCATTTTTTAACCTCTGCCTTTTTGGCGTCGTAATGATAACACGTCGCCATATGGGTACTTGTCACATACACTTCTTTTGGATACTCGCCATCGCAAGCCGGCAATCGGCGTTCGCAGCGATCCCGGAAGTAGCAGTAATTGGGCATATTGATCGGGTTTGGTACATTTCCCGGAATACTGTATAGTCTCTCAACCGATTTGTTGATTACAGGTTTTGAGGTCATCAATCCAATTGTGTAGGGGTGCAGTGGATTGTGGAATACTTCGAGAGCTGTGCCTTTTTCAACGATACGGCCAGCGTACATAACAACAACATAGTCAGCCATTTCAGCGATCACTCCCAGGTCGTGCGTGATCAGCATGATACTTGAGTTGATCTGGTCTTTAAGGTTTCGCAGCAGGTCCAGTATCTGTGCCTGGATGGTCACATCCAGCGCGGTGGTGGGCTCATCAGCAATGATGAGTTTGGGGTTGCAGGCCAGTGCCATCGCGATCATGATGCGTTGCCGCATACCACCGGAGAGTTGGTGCGGGTACATCTCGTAGACACCTGTATTGTTGGCAATCCCTACCGTCTCGATCATTTTCAGAGATTGCTGCTTCACCTGTTCGTCGGTCATCCCGGTGTTATGCAGTTTGATCACTTCGTCGATCTGATCTCCTGCCTTGAATACCGGGTTCAAACTGGTCATCGGTTCCTGGAAGATCATTGAGATCTTCGCGCCTCGGATCGTTTCCATCACCGAGGTGGGTGTTTTGGCTATGTCATATACTTTTTCACCGCTGTCAAACCGGATGGATCCTTCTACTGTTTGCCCCTGGGGTCGTTGGACCAGTTGCATCAGCGAGAGGGCAGTCACAGACTTGCCGCAACCCGATTCACCGACAACGCCAACAGTTCTCCCTTTGGGGATTTCAAAAGTAACGCCGTCAACTGCCTTTACAGTACCAATATCTGTAAAGAAGTAGGTATGCACATCGTCAAACTCAACCACATTTTCGGGATTCTTCATCCGGGTGATGTATGTACTTTCAGGTACATTTCTACGATTGCGTTGTTTTTCAATCGCATCAGTAATTCGCCGGTTTTCGCGTGAAATGACCGCTAATTCACGAGCTGTGATGTGCGTACTATCCTTGGGTTTGATCTTTGCGTTGATTCGTTCGATCATTGTCTTTTTTTCGTCAGCCATCGCAAACCCCTATCTTTTCATCTTCGGGTCATAAGCATCCCGAAGTCCATCGCCAACAAAGTTGAATCCCAGCACCGTTAACAGAATCAATAGTCCTGCCGGGAGCCACATGAACCAGAAGTTGGTCATCACGTACGCATCAGAGGCTACGTTGATGATGCTTCCCCATGAAGCCAGCGGATATTTGACACCCAGACCTAAGAAACCCAGTGTGGCTTCCGAGATGATGATACCGCCCAACCCTGCAGTAGCCTGCACGATCAGAAGCGGCATGACATTCGGCACAAGGTGCTTGAAGATTCGTCGACTGGTGCGGATGCCCGTTGCTTCTGTGGCAACCATGAAATCCTGTTCGCGCAGCGAGAGGATTTGACCACGAACCACGCGGGCAACGCCGGTCCATCCGAGGATACCCAGTACCGCCATCAACAGGAAAATTCTCGTCATGGGTTCGACTTCCAAAGCATCCATCACTGACCCGAAGATGAGCACCATCGGGTAGAAGGGGATACTGTTGAAGAGGTCCACAAAACGCATCAGCGCTGTATCGACCCAACCGCCAAAGTAACCGGAAATTCCTCCGATGATAATGCCGATGAATACTTCGATAAAGATGACCACAAATCCGACCAGCAGGGAAACACGCCCGCCAAACATCAACCGGGTCATCATATCCATACCGTTATTATCCAGCCCTAAAGGATGTTCAGCCGACGGTGCTTCATATTGCCGGATAATCTCGATGGGAGTCTCGGTCTTGATATTGTAAGTTGTGTTAACCCTGACGATGTTGTAATCGATTGTTTCGCCGGTTTCAGTCGTGTATGTGAATTCGGCGAGTCTATCATTTATCGCTTCCCTGACAACAGTCTTGAAATCAACGCTTAGGAATTTTGATTGATCCAGCGGGTTTACGATAATATCAGAAACTTCAGCAAATTCTGTCCCAGAATTATCCACGATGGTGGATTGTCCTTCTCCGTAGACCACCTTGAAAAGCTGTTCTCCAACGCTGAACGATTTCTTTTTCAGTGCAATCGCCTGGATGCTGGCCAGTCGAAAATCATAAGAAGAAACATGAGGAGCATCAGACTCATTATAGGCATCAAAAACACTGAGCATTGCCAGGGCAACATCGTGTTCTGTGGAAATCTGAAGTGCCTTTTTGTTTTTGGTGATGCGGTAGACCACATCTTCATATTTGAAAGCGGTCTGATTTGTTTCGACTGCTGCTAAAATTGCGGTCTTTAAGGGGGTGGAAATAGTCATTCCGGCAACCGGATTGATCTTTCCAACAATGACCTCAGCAATCGGGTCGAGTTTCATGATGCGATAGACGTCTTTCCCTTCACTTACATAGTAATAGGTGTTCTCATCATGAGTGAAGGTGTCGAGTTTCTTCCCGAGTGCCAGAAGGAACTGAGCCCGCTGTGCGCTTCCGAATTCTTCGCCCGCAGCAACGGTGTACCGAAGCTCGGTGTTATAGGTTGCTCCGGCAAAATCCTTTGACATGCTGCCGATACCTTTAAAAACTTCTGTCTGGGTATAAGGTGAAAACACAGGTCCAAGGAATGCGAAAGTGAACATGAAGAAGAGGATTGCGAATCCAATTACAGCGAGGCTGTTGCGGATGAAACGCTTGAAGACCATCATTCCCGGAGAAAGTACCTTAACCCTCCGGGCATCGTCGAGGTGCATTTCCTCGGTTCCGTTTTTTACCATTTCCTGTTCCATATCTTGTGAGTTTTTCTCTATATTAGTCATAGTCGCTCACCGTTAATTCGCCCGAACACGCGGGTCAACCACTGCATACATGATATCCGCAATGATCAGGCTGATCTGGGTTAGGAGAATAAGGAATGTTGTATAGAACATCGCAAAGGGGATGTCACCACGGGTAATGGCTGCAAAAGAAACATAGCCGATGCCGGGGATTTGGAATAGGGTTTCAGTGATCAATGCCCCGCCGAACATTGAAGGGATGAGATAGCTCATGTACGAAACAAGCGGAATCAGCGTATTCCTGAAGGCGTGCTTATTGATCACAACTCTTTCAGGTAGCCCTTTAGCGCGGGCTGTGCGGATGTAGTCTGAATTGAGAACTTCGAGCATGTTGGTGCGGGTATAACGCATTAGACCGCCCACAGATAGCATCATCAGAGTGACGATTGGCAGTACCATGTGATACCCGATGTCCAGCACCTGCTGGAATGGAGTCATGGATGAGTAAAAACGTCCGGTCAAACCATACAGGTCAAACCAGCCCAGTTTGATCGAAAAAACATATTTCAGTATTGTCGCAAGGAAAAAGGTTGGCAGTGAGATTCCCATCAGGGCAAAGACCGTAATTGCATAATCTGTTTTGCTGTATTGTTTCCTTGCCGCTAAATTGCCAAGTGGTATGGAGATTAGTATTTCAACAAAAAAGGTGATGATGTTGATGATGAGTGAATACCAGATAACCTGGCCAAATTTTTGCGTCACCGGGATGCCATAGTGCCAGGAATCACCAAAATCCCCCTGGATGGCATTTCCGAGCCAGCCGACAAAACCGGGGATGATCCCTACATCCAGTCTGTAAACTGCATTGAGTTGATCCAACCACTCCTGATAGGTTTTTGTGCTCAAGGGGTTGGTGGCTCTTTGCCGGGCAATAGTTTCCACGTACGATGTTGGTAGAGAGCGGATGACGGTATAGACTACCATCGCTCCGAAGATGGTGATGAAAGCGCCGAGAAGGACTCGCCTAAGGATAAAATTTCGCATATCGATCCCTTATACTATCCAGCTGAGATTTTTTTAAACGAAGAGTGTACTGTTTTCAAGAAGTGAGCCCACCCAGGGGTGGGCTCACTTTTACTTGCTTGAGACCAGTCAGATGGATGTTACCGCATCTCGACTAGTTCGATATCGTTCAACCAGCCCCAGAAGGTGGTGATATCGGGGGTGATGGTGTCGATATTGAGGCGCTCGGTGCTGAAGATGACGCAGTTCTGGCGTTGATAGGTGGGAACCTCAACTGCCCAGTCGATGATGATATCGAGAGCCTGTTTGTAGGTGGCTTTGCGGAAGTTCTGATCATCGCTCTTGCGGGCATCAACGATGAGTTGATCAAGACCGGGATCGGTGATGTGGTAGTGGTTGGATTCAGAACCACCAGCGCCTACAACACTTGTGCTGTGGTAAACCTGGTACATATCGGGGTCGATCGTGGCACCCCAGGCTGCGGTCCAGAGTTCCTGGGTAGCTGCATCGAGTGCATCCCAGAGGATATTGGAGTCAGCGGGGTCGTTGATCTTGAGTTCCATGCCGATATTGGCCAGGGAGGCCTGTGCACCGGTAAGGATTGCGAACGCGGGATGGTCACCAGTACCGCCACCAGGGACGATAACTTCGTAGCTCAACTTGGCGCCTTCCGGAGCCGCGGTGAGTTTGCCATCAGCAACAGTGAAGCCGGCGGCTTCAAAGAAGCCAAGGGCAGCCTGTTCGGCAGCAGCGTACTTCTGCTCGGGGGTCATATCTGCAGTGTAGATGGGATTGCCGGCTACATCGGTTGAGAATGCAACCTTGTAATCTTCATCGGTCGGCTGAGGAGCGGCCCAGGAAGTGTTGGAGATTGGGTAGTTGATGACGGAGGCAGCTTCACCATAGTAGCTGTCGATGGCAACATCGCGGTAGACAGCCAGGATGGTGGCAAGACCCTTGCGCAGGTTCTTGGAAGCATCAGATGCGGGATCGCCGGCAACATTGACGGTGATGGCATTGATACCAGCATAACCATAGCCAAGATTATCCACTTTGCTCGTGGTGATCTTGTCGCCGGTGATTTCGCCGTTGGAGTTATAGGAAGCAACTTCTTCAAAGCGGGAGCGGGAGCCGGTCATTTCGCCAGCGTCCACGGTGCCGGTCTGAACAGCAGAAGCAACTTCAGCTGAAACGGTTTCCTTGAACTGGATCTCTTTGATCTTCGGGCAGCCTCTGTAATAGAACGGATTGGCTTCGAAGTAGACGATTCGGTTGTCATACTTGACGAACTTGTAAGCGCCAGCGCCCATCGGGGTGGCAGTTAGGCTTTCCTGTTTGGAAAGATCGCCATAGTCAAAACCGAATTTGTTGTTAGCATAGTCATATTTGGCAGCATCACCGTAGTAATGCAGCGGGGTGACGGGGATTCCGAGGATGGAGTAGACTGCAGGAGCTGAGAAGCCCTTAACGGTCACTTCCACGGTGTAGTCGTCAACCTTGACGATACCGGCAATATTGGGAACACCAGTTCCACCCATTGCCTCATCTTTAGGACCCCAGAGTCCAATGAATTTGGACTTGACATTGCCCCAGACATCGGTGCCATTGGCGGATTCTACACCAGCATACGCCACAGGATCGCCTTCATAGGCGGCGTAGGTTTCGTTGTAGTAATCTTCAACGGTCGGGAACTGGGTGACCATATCATAGGTCGTGCCGGAGGGAGCTGCAGTGAAGACGCCATCAGCAACTTCACCATAACCCCAGAGGGCCATACCCAAAACTACCTGCAAACCCTCGCTTGCTTTAACTTCATCCGGGGATTTGCCAATGTAATCCTGGGCATAGGCGTCGCGGTATTTTTCGTTAACATAGTTAACGATTCCCTGAACATCAGCCATCCAGTCTTCCTTTAACTTGGCCCAGAAATCATCCTGCTGTTCCTTGGTCCAGCCATCGCCCTCAGCCCAAACATGCTCGGGACCGGCGGCAAGGAGTGCATCAGCCATGGCAGAGTACTTGTCGTACACTTCGCTCGTGGTCTGGGTCTGGTAGTCTTTCAAGCCAATGATGTCATAGGATGAAAGGGTGGTGGAGCCGACATAGGACGGATCGAGATAGGTGTAGTACGTGAAGATAACGTCGTCAGCGGTCACGGGTTCGCCATCGGAGAATTTCATTCCAACGCGCAGGCGGGCGGTGTACTTGGTGGTGTCGGTTGCGGCATCGTAATCTACCTTGGTATCCGCGGCACCCTTGTACAGGTAATCCGTGCCATTGTATGAAACAGTTTCACCTTCAATTGCATTGAAGATGATGCCGCCAACGCGATCGGTGGTGAGCAATGAGATCTGGGTCATCCCAGCGACATCATTGTCATAACCGGTGTCTGCGAAGAACGGGCTGAACTTCTGGGAGAATTCCTGGTACGCGACCACGAGGGGTGTATCGATCGTGGGGGCGGTGGGAAGGTTCTCACCAAAGGGTTGTTCAGCGAACGCTACCTCTGTCGGGGTAGGTTCTTCAGTTGCCGGTGCTTGGGTGGGTGCAGCAGTCGGTTTAGCGCAAGCGCTTAAAATGAATGCCGCAACCATTAGTACTGAAACAACTACTAACAGCTTCTTGGTCATTATTCTCTCCTCCTTAAGGAAATATTATTTAGCGGGTTTTTAACCGCCTGTTGGATTAGTATAACTTTAAATTTTTATCTGTGCAAGTATGACAGGGGTAGGGTTAACTTTCCTGCTGAGGTGGTTTCTGACAGGCTTGAACTTTGATTTTTCGCAGTAAGCTAATTAGCATCGCAATTGTTATTCCTGCCGGGATCTCATACGAGAGGTACAGGTATTCCAGCAGCCTTTTCTCCGCTTCTGCGCTGAAGAGAGTAAACCCAATTGTCCCGAGCACAGCTATGCTCACGAAGATCAACAGCACCAGGCTGGATGTTCGCGCACGGTAGTAGGAATGCCCGATCTCATCCCTGCGGTATTTCCTTTTTCCCCGCGGCAAGAGGAACAACCCAAGTGCCAGGTAGAGTAACGGGAAAAAAGCCAGCACATACGGGAGAGAGATGTAATACTGGTACATTCCTGGGTTTCCCACGAACCCTGCCATAACATGTAGGATGCAGACCCCTGCTAGGAGCAGCAGGGTGTTTCTCTTCACCTTGCGTAGTTCTTCTTCGTCAAGCAGGATCTCAAAATAAACACCCCGGTAAACCGCGGTGGTTTTCTCCCTGCCTTTTTCGTCCTCGGTGACGACATTTTCATAATCGTCGGTGTATTTTCGCATTGACATGGCACCATCTTATCATGGTTTCCGATTGGTAAAAAAGACACCCATCAGGGTGCCCTTTCTTTTCAAATGATGATCTGAAACTTATTTACAGAACTATTCGTTCCACCCAGGAGTTTCGCAGGTGTTGATATCACCGGATTGGATGCCATCCAGCAAAGCAGCGAACCGTTGTTCTGAAGAGCCATGTGTCCAGGATTCCGGGGATATATATCCTTGTGTCTGGCGTTGAACGCGGTCGTCGCCAACGGACGCGGCTGCGTCCAAGCTTTGGCGCACTTCTTCCTCGGTCAACTGTGATAGATACCCGGTTTCCACCGCGTGCGATATCCAGATGCCTGCCAGGCAATCCGCCTGCAGTTCGGTATAGACAGTCATGCTTTGTGGTCCGCGGTCCCGGCTGTAGCTGGTTGTATCCAGTAAGCCGAGCTGGTTCTGCACATGATGACCATATTCATGGGCTAAAATGTAAGCTTCCGCGAATGGACCGCCCTTTGCCCCAAACCGTGATAACAGGTCATCCAGGAAGGAAAGATCCAGGTAGATGCTCTGGTCATCGGGGCAATAAAATGGACCAGTTGCCGCGGAGGCGTAACCGCAGGCTGCCTGGGTAGAGCCTGAGAAAAGCACGGTCGTAGCCGGCGTATACTGCGAGTTATGGCTGGCAAACTCATCCGCCCAGTATGCCTGGATGCTGTTCACATACCCTACTACGGCGCAATCCTGGCGGGTGTTGGCGTCAGCGCCGGTCTGGCATTCCGTCACCAGATCGCTCACCTCACCGGCGGATAGGTCAGAATTCTGTGGCACTATCCCGGTCATGTTGTTCAGGTCACTAGGGTTTATGCCAAATATGAGTGCTACAACCAGCACCAGCAGCCCGATACCACCCCCTCCCACGGCGATTGTTCTTCCGGTACTTCGCCCGCGCCGGTCCTGCACCTGCGAGGGGTCCAACTGCGTCTTTTCATTAAAAGGCATGATTCATCTCTCCAATCTTTGGTTTTTTTTCTAAATGATAATTTCCTGCAAATTTCCCCGCGTCAAAGTCTATCTGCATACTGTAAATTTAATTTGATTTTACATTCTTTTACCCTATTTTCAAATATTATTTACGCTTAATTTCATAATGCGATTTCATCCTTGTAAAGGCCATGTTTTGTTGGCTTATGGAAAGTATAGAAAACGAAAGCCGTCCATGCAGACGACAATAATTCATCGGCGATGTACGTCGCAGACATATTAACTTGATATCAGGGTGATCTTAGATCAACGATGCGAGTATAAAAAGTAGAATGATGCTGGTAATCATTATGCTTAATGTGATCGAGTAATTCCGGGGTCTTATTTGCCCGTTTCTGTCCATTTTGCGAATAAGGGGGAGCAAGCCCCAGTAAAAGGAAAGGGTGGCGATGCTGATTGCCCCCAGGCTCAACCTCCGGATGGTATCGTCTCCATAGATCAGAAGTACGCCTAAGAGCAGAAGGAGGATCAGTTTTACCCCGGCCACCCAATTCACCAGGTATCTCACAAGATCGTGAATTTGTGGATGAAGTTTTGATTCTTCCCAGGCTGAAAAAACGCCGACAGCGTTTGCCTTTTTTGAGCCGGGGAAAAAGTACAGGGCGATGACATTGGAAAGTTCGATCAATACAAAAGCGATGATCATAATTTTCACCAGCATTGATTCCTCCTGTTAATAGGATTGCCGGGACAGCACAGTGCAGATCTTCGCAATTTGCCGGTTATTCCTTCTTCGCCAGTTTACTGATTTTTTTTGCGGCATACCATCCGGTTAACATCGCTATGGGTACTCCAGCAGGCGAGTATGCCCATTGACCTGCCTGGTAAACCTTCGGGATCGAGGTTTTGACTGATTTTGGAATATCCTTGAGCTTATTGATCACAGGCGGTTGATTTTCAAATGTCCATCCGGTGATCGCTCCTTCAGAACTCCCTGATAACTTGCTTATGGTTAATGGCGATGAAGAGAATTTGAAAAGGATATCTCTGGTCATATCCTTATATAGGGTTTGCGAAATGATATTGCAAATTCGATTTTCTACTTCATCCTTAAATTCATCATACCAGCCGGCTTCAGAGACCTTTTTGAAAAGCTCGAAGTCAAAAAGGCAGCTGATCATCACTCCGGTTTGTCCTTCGGGTGCAAGCGTGTCATCCCTCAAAACAGGAATGGATATTTCGTAGGTGTTCAGGTTGAGATATCTATCCAGCCATGCCAGGATTTCCTCTTTGGATTTTTGCTCGAAATCACGGATGAGGATTTCTCTTTCTCCCCGGTTGGTCTCCCGCAAACCTTCCCTGGAGGGTGTGAAGAATAAGTGAGCACCGCCATGTTGATGGAAATAGGAGGGTGGACGGTTGACAGCTACATTAATAATAAAAACCGATTCAGCTCCTTTTGAGGCAAGAACAAGAGCTGATTCAGATTCAACTTTTTGTCTGGTTTCAGGGTCTAATCCAGTCGGATTGAGACTCCGGTACAAGGTCTTTAGGTCAGCCGCCCAGATCAGCTGATCGTACGGATAGCTGTTTCCCTCGGCATCGATAACCCTCGATTCGGCAGGAAGCACTTCACTCACTTTCTTATTGAGTTTGATTTCACCCCCTGCCTGGGTGATCTTGTCGCCAAGCAGGCGATTAAGCGTTCCAGTCCCGCCTTTGGGATAGAAGTAATCCATGTAAACATAAAAGTATCCCAGGGCAAAATAGGTTGGGGTTTTTCGGAAGAAATGCTGGGTGATCACATCAATTAGGGATTGGTTCTGGGTTAAACCACCCAGAAATGTCTCCATTGGCATATTGAAGCTATTCAGTTTCTTCATCGCCCTAAGGAATTTCATCATCCAGGGAAGCAATCGCTTAAAAATATAATTCTTGTCGCCCATTTGGTTACTGAAGTTCGGGTTATCGAATTCATAGAGAATTTTCGTGTAGTCGGAAATTTGATTCATGTATTTTCCGATTGCGGTGATATCCCCTTTGTTCTCAGGGAAAAACCTGTCGAGTATCTCCTGGTATTCTTGCAGATCAGTGATGGAATTTACCTGTAAAAATTGGTCCTCTATGCCAAGAGAGATCTTGTTCTCCAGGTAATCACAGGTGATTCCCAGGTCTCCCAATATCGGTTTTATGATCCCTGAATTGACATAGGCTCTTGGACCGGAGTCAAAGTAAAAACCGTTCTTTTCAAATGTCCCTACCAATCCGCCAATTTTGTCATTTTTCTCCAATATCAACACATCGGAGTTATCCCTGAGAAGATAGGCGGCTGCGGTTAATCCTGCCATGCCTGCGCCAACGATCACCGTTTTATTCTTTTTAGTCTCCATTTATTCACCCTTATTCAATCCACCAATATTCATACTTAGTTTCCATAATTCTTCCGCAGCGCTTTTATCCAGTGCCGGCGGTGCCGGGGTCTCCTCAGTGGTCAAATTGAAGAACTTTCCTGATATTTTATCCAATTTTTTACTAACTCCCAAATAGTAAAGCGCTTCTGCCGCAATACCTATTGGACGTGCGTTGCTGTCAATAAATATCTTCTTAAGGAACTTGTAGATCTCACTGTTATTTTGACCGCTATTCGTTTGCACATTCCCTGGGTGCATGGCGTTGATCGTGACACCGGTCTCTGAGAAATAATCAGAAAATGGGATCATTGATAGCAGTTGAGCCATTTTTGCAGCGCCGTAACTCTTAAGCCCGGAATAGGCATGGTTCTCCCAGCAGAGGTCATCCTGATGGATTCCGAAAACGGCAAAACGATGGGCTTCAGAATTTACAAATAGAATTCGACCGCATTTTTGTTTACTGAACTTCTCCCTAAGAGAATAATTGAGGATAAATGTGCTCAGGTAATTGGTCTGGAAGACTGCTTCGAGATTATCCCGGGTTATCGTTTTTTTGGTTATGTAGATTCCAGCGTTATGAATCAGTACTTCAATATTTCGATTTAAGTTAGCCAATTTGTTCGCGGAAGTGTGTATATCGGATAATATCGAGAAATCAGCCAGGATGTAATCGCTATTCGCCCCGAATTCGTTTCTCAGGTTCTCACACAGTTCATCCGATTTCTTTGCGTTGCGATTGACAAATAAAAGATCTGCTCCCATCGAAGCATACTTTTTTGCTGTAACATACCCGATCCCTGAGGTTGCACCGGTGATTACTACCAGTTTGCCTGAGAACTTATCAGTGCAAATGGCAGGATCCGATTTCAGATTCCTCATCATCGCAAAAATATGAGACCATTTGTACTCTTTGACGTACCGGTTCAACTTCCCTCCTGCTTTAGTAGAGCATCGATTTTATCTTTAGATACTAGATTATAAAAGAAAGGACAAATATTCGCAAAAAATGGATGATGTTTACAGACATAGTCATCTTCAGTTTATACACGTATTACTGATTAAGGGATAAACCAGGTAGAAATGACATGAATTAGCGATTTCTTTACCAATGCACGTTAAGTTGTTTTTTACTTAAAAGATAGAATATCATTATGTAAAAATGAATGGATATCGCCAATTATCTGCAACACTTGTTTATCGGCTAACATTGTTTTGGGAGATTTCCCAGTTTTGTTTCCTAACCGTAGCTCAGTAAATCACAAAAGGATATATCTATGAATCTTCTTCTGGGTAACCATTGGCATCACCTTCCTGTGCAGGAAGTAACCGATTTATTGGATACAAACGAGGAGCAGGGACTTGATATCTTTGAAATTAAACACCGGCAGGAACGCTTTGGCCGTAATGAGTTAACTCCAAAAAAAGGGAAAGGTCCAGTAATTCGGTTCCTGTTTCAATTTAACAATCCGCTTGTGATAATTTTGTTGGTTGCCAGCGTGGTTACTGCTGTCTTGAAGGATCCGACAGATGCAATTGTAATTTTTGGGGTTGTGTTGATTAATGCCATTATTGGGTTTATTCAGGAATCGCGCGCAGAGCAGGCAATTACTGCGCTTGCAAAGACAATGACTACGGAAGCCTCGGTTATTCGCAGTGGGCAGGTCGTTCGCATACCAGCCGGAGAATTGGTACCGGGGGATATCGTGCAATTGCAGGCAGGGTCGCGGGTGCCAGCAGATATGCGATTGATCACCTCTCGTGATTTGCAGGTTACAGAAGCGGCTCTCACCGGAGAATCCTTGCCGGTAGAGAAAAAAGCTGATGTATTTGTTGACCATGATGCTGTCTTAGCCGAACGGCGGAACATGGTGTATTCTTCTACCCTTGTCACGTATGGTACTGCGACAGGCGTGGTTATCGCAACCGGGGATGATAGCGAGATTGGTCGAATCTCCCAATTGATCTCTAATGCGGTTGAACTGGCTACGCCGTTGACGCGCAAAATTTCCCAATTCAGCCGGATTTTATTGGTTGCCATCCTAACGCTATCCGCAGTGACCTTTGGAATTGGAGTACTGCGTGGTCAATCAGTAGTGGACACGCTGATGGCGGCAATCGCACTGGCGGTCGGCGCGATTCCGGAAGGGCTTCCTGCGGCTTTAACTGTAACACTTGCGATAGGTGTTTCTCGAATGGCGCGCCGCAGGGCTATCATCCGTAATTTACCGGCAGTTGAAACCCTCGGATCGACAACCGTAATTTGTTCAGATAAGACTGGAACTCTGACTCAAAATCAGATGACAGTTCAGGAAATCCACACACTGGATGGGGTGTATACAGTAAATGGTGTTGGTTATAAGCCTGAGGGTTTGATCGAACCAAAGTATTCATCAGTTTTGGAATTTTCGAACGATGCGGCTTTCCTTGAGACAGTCCAGGCTGGGTTATTATGCAACGACAGCCAACTCATCGCGAAAGAAGGCTCCTGGAGCGTTAGTGGAGATCCAACGGAAGGTGCGTTACTCGTTGCAGCTCGAAAAGCGCTGTTATCTCCAGATTTATCATCTTATCCAAAAAGGCTGGATTCCATCCCATTCGACTCTCAACATCAGTTTATGGCAACACTGCATACCGATGGCTCGATTTACATCAAAGGAGCTGCAGAGGTTTTGCTAGATCGCTGTAATGGAGCTCTGGATGCTTCGGGGAACCTTGTTAAGTGTTCAAGTGATAAGTTTAAAGATGCCATGGAAAAAATGGCTTCTCAAGGTCTGCGGGTTCTGGCGTTTGCCTGTTTTAAAAAACCCGGTGCACGCTCAATCTCATTTGAGGATATAACAGATCTAACCTTGCTGGGGTTGCAGGGAATGATGGATCCTCCTCGCCTCGAAGTTGTGGATGCGATCAAAGCTTGCCAGAAGGCAGGAATTGTGGTCAAGATGATCACTGGCGATCATGCACTTACAGCAGCGGCAATCGGAAGGCAGATAGGTTTATGCCGGGAGGATTGTTCACGGGTGCTTTCCGGGGATGAGCTATCCAAACTCTCTGATCATGAATTGATCGAATTAATCGAAACTGTCAACGTTTTTGCCCGGGTTGCACCTGAACAAAAATTACGGCTTGTGGAAGCCCTTCAGAGTCGTGGACATGTGGTGGCTATGACCGGGGATGGCGTCAATGATGCCCCGGCTTTGAAACAGGCAAATATCGGCATAGCCATGGGCATTACCGGTTCTGATGTTTCCAAAGAGGCTGCTGATATGGTCTTAACCGATGATAACTTTACGTCGATTGAGGCTGCCATCGAAGAAGGAAGAGGTGTTTTTGATAATCTTACCAAATTCATCGCATGGACACTTCCTACCAACCTGGGCGAAGGTTTGGTTTTACTGGCAGCGATATTGCTAGGCACGGTATTACCCATTCTTCCCATCCAACTTTTATGGATCAATATGGTAACAGCCGCGTTTCTGGGGATGGGGTTATCGATGGAACCTAGAGAGCCTGGAATTATGCTGCGACAGCCCCGTAATCCGAAAGCACCGATATTAGACAGGATATTGCTTTGGCGGATATTTTTGGTCAGCGTGATAATTTTAGCTGGTGCCTTCGGGTTATTTGAGTATGAGCTTGCGCAAGCAGCATCAGTGGCTGAGGCTCGAACCGTTTCGGTTAACGTGGTTATTTTTGTTGAAATATTTTATCTATTCAACACCCGATCGCTGACTCAAAGTCCATTTCAACTGGGATTCTTCTCAAACCCATGGACATTAGGTGGTGCTGTTTTAATGGTGCTAACCCAGCTGCTTTGGACCTACGCCCCATTCATGAACAAGGTTTTTGCAAGTGCACCAATTTCACTGAGGCTCTGGATAGATGTTTTGGCGGTTGGTTTGGCCGCTTATGCTATTGTCGAGATCGAAAAATGGCTGCGGCGGCGAAAGTCAGTTTCAAAGTGATTTTCTGTTGCCGCGAGGTGAGGAACAAAAACTCACTGCCCCTCATTTTTAGTTCCTTGTAAACCCGGTAGTCGGCGATTACGGATGTATTTCTGGAGGAAATAGGCTCCTGCCAGCGAAATTACGATTGCTGCGATGGCGAATAGTGATCCAGCCGTGTATTCTTTAACATCGATAATGACTACTTTTCTGGCTACTGCGATTAATGCCACCTCTAGGACTATCTCCACATGAACCTCATGCTCATTAAGATAGGCTCGGATGGTCTCGAGCAATTCAACGCCAATTAAGATAAGCATGAAGAAACCGAAAATGTCCAACAATTCGGTGATATCCAATAGATAGTTGGGTGGGGTTACGATATCCAGGATTAGGATTCGCCCCAACTCGATTGTGGATAACAGGATCACAACGATCATCATAACGATCAAGCTGCCCACTATCACCCGTTCAAATACTCTTAGTATTCTCTCAACCGTTTTTGCCATTTTTCCTTACCTCGTCGGTTAAAATCGTAAAATGGAAATATGAATTCTATTAGAAACCCAAACCTAATAACCTTGTTGTATGATTGCGAAAACCACACTCAAGGCAGCAACAATTGTACCGATGAAAAAAGCCAACCCTTTGGCATATCGCTTACGCATATTTCCTCCTTAAACCAGATCGAATCTCTCTGAGTGAAAATCGCCGACAGGAATTCCAAGTTCAATTAACGCATTTTCTACTGCATTCATCATAGGTGCGGGTCCACAAACGAAGATTTCGGTGTGGTTTGGTTTTACTTCTGCGGGCAGGTGCCTTCTCAGAACATCCCCGTTAATAAAACCAGATTCCCCCGCCCATCCTTCCACGGGTTTTTCAATAACATGAATAACCTTTAGGTTCAGCTTCCCGGGTAATTTTTCTATCTCTTCCAGAAAAGTAGCGGTTTCAAGAATTTTATTTGCATAGAGCAAGGTTACCGGTCTCGTATCTCCCCGATCAGACATTGTGCGAAGCATTGACATTACTGGGGTTATACCAATTCCACCTGCAATAAAGACATATTCTTTTGCCATTGGATGGCGATCAATACTGAAACTTCCAAAAGGACCATCAACATACACGCGTTGTCCTACAGAGATATTTTTGATCTTGCTGGTGAAACCTCCCAATTCTTTGATCGTAAAGGTCAATTCTGAATCTTGGTGCGCGCTGCTTGAAATCGAAAAAGGATGCTCGTGATCGCGAAATGGCGAATCCCATATAGTGATCCAGGCGAATTGGCCGGGTTGAAATTGGAAGCGCGGATGCTTTTTTGATTCTAAAACGATCGTATAAGCATTTCCACGTTCTGGAACGATCCTTTTTACTGCATATGCCTTTCTTAACAAAATGAAAGGTTTGATGACCCGTACCCAGGCCATAATCCCGATCCAAAAGATCCCATATGCCGCCCAGAAAAGCTGTTTCCATGGAACATTAAGGTAATATGCACGAAGTTCAATATGGATTAATGCAAGAGTCATGGCACTTGTTGCCAGGATTCCATGCCAGATGCGCCATTGGTCATATTCAATTTGTAACTTTTTTCGCCAGATTGATAATCCTATTAATACTCCCATTGATAGAATTGCAGCCGCTCCTAACCGGGCGGCCCACGGCGCCTTAACAAGGTTGAGAAGGTTAAGATATTCAGGTTGGAAAATGAACAGGACTATTGGATGGACTGCAATGAGACCAAACATAATGAGCGAAATCTGGTGATGAAAAAAGTAGACAATATCGCTTCCAAAAGGAGCTTTGATCGCCTTGATTCGGGCAGTCAAAACAAATTGAAGCCCCACCATGGCAAATCCCGAGTAACCTAATCCAACGGATAAGTCGCGCCAAAATTCACGACCAGCAGGTCGTGGTCCGATTAATAGGATCAATAGGGGGGCCAGCGTTACCAATAAGTAGGCACTGATCCAGAAAATTCCCAGAAGTATGCGTTTGGTCATTCTATTTCTCCCTGAAGTTTTTATTCAAGAAACACATCCTATTACTGATGTCCTGTACTGTAGATTCATTGTGAAATGGTTTTCTTTATTCCAGCTTTACAGGAGAGATGAATCCTTCAGGTTTGATGGTTAGAACTGAGCAATTTACCTGATGCAGCACCTTTTCAGCGGTATTACCTATCAGCAAACCCGAAAGACCTGCACGACTGACCGTACCCATCACAATCAGGTCGACTTCCTTGGCTGGGACAAGTTCACTGATCAGGTTTCCTGCATCCCCCTTCAATAAGTACACCTCATAGCTCAGTCCGTCCAAATGACTTCTTTGCAGAAGTTCAATTAACTTTTGTCGTTGAACTTCCTTGGTCTCTCGAAGCAAGCTTTCCATCACTTCGTCACTTAACCTTCCCTGACCCCGCAACATTGATTCTCCATACATTCTCCAGGCATGAAGTATCAGGAGTTCGCTTTTATCCATCTGGGCTAGGGAAGTGGCAATTTCCATGATCTTTTGGGCAAGTTTCCCACGTTCTAAATCGTCTTGAACCAGATCCACAGCAGCCAGGATACGACGAAATTGCCTTGTTTGCCCGGCTTTGATCACCCAGACCGGGCATGGGCACTTTCGCATCAGATGCATCGTGGTACTGCCAAACAACGTTTCTTTTATGTTTCCCTTGCCTTCGGCTGTAACCATTACCAGATCGTGGTTATTCTGTAGAACCTCTCGAATGATTTCAATGAAAGGAATACCAATGATTATTTTTGTTGTTGTCTGGATTCCTTCTTTTTGGAATTTTGCTGCAAAAAGATTGAGTTGCCGTTGCTCTTCCTGCTTGATTTGCTCCCTGATATTGAAAATTGGTCTATCTGAGAAAGAGTCTTCACTCATGTTCTCTTTCCTTTTCCACTCGGATGTTGATGGCGTGGATTGTTTCGTGTGAAATTCCTCAATGATCTGGATTTTGGGTTCCGGAATATCTTTTTCTGTTTCTCTTGATTTTGGCTTGGAGATATTTTGGACCGCTTCTTCTATAACTTCCATAACTGTAATGGTAGCCTTGTTTTTTGTAGCAAGATCGACTGTGTGTTCAAAAAGTGATTGGTTGTCCACGTTGCCATTAAAGACGATGAGAATTTTCTTAAACCGTTTCATCTTTTTAACCCCTTTCCTGATGCTTCATGAAAGAAGAATATTAGTAATATACAAAATTATAAAGTATGACCGGATAAAGATGGCATCCTGTTAAGGTTGTGAAATTTGCTCTCTTATAGATAGGGAATCGAAAGCTAGTGGACTGAACAGAGCCTCCCGGTGTACTGGGGTTACAACGCTTTCACTTTCCAGATATAGCAATAAAAAGACGATACTATAACAGATTGCCTGAGATTCTGAAGCATGAATAAAAAGATCCCCCTTTGCCATGCAGAATACTCAGAAATCTTCACCCGGCAGCGGATCGCGGACGCAGCGATAGCTATGGCGGGGATTACCTCCAGTTTTGATTGTTTTATTCACCCAGCCATTGTATGAAACATAATAAGCCAGACTGTCGTTGTATTCCTCAGCTGCCCAATAATAGATCGGGCTAAGATCAGGAGCCCACAACGGTGTCTCTTTATTCGGATTGGTTTCACATGTCATCTGATCCTGATCGCCGCCCTCCCAGAAGCAGCTGGCAATCTTTCCCTTTCTGGTATAAGACCGGGCATAATCATCAATTGTAGGCATGCGCCATATATTTTGCAGTTCCTTTTCAAGTGTTAAACCGTCCTTACTGAGATATAGGCACAGGTTGTATTTTGCCATTTCTGCACTTGAGGCGTATTCGCCCGCTCTGTAATCAAAACCGGGCTTTTCACCCATGCCGACTGGATCCAGCCCATACAGGGCGACCATGTTCCAGGATGGATAACCGCCGTAATCCTGCATCCAATTCCAGCCGGGGCCTTCAGGCGCCCACACGAGATTAACCCCATTTCCGTTGATAAGCCTTATTCCGCGGAAGCCATCATCCTTTCGTGAAAGTACCATGGGAAGGTTTGTAACAGATAATCCGATCAGAATTAATAATGGAGGGGCGACAGCCAGGATATACCATAGGTTTCGTTTCCACCAATTTTGAGGATATGTCCCATTTTGCGCGCCCCTCCGCTTCTGGTTTCGCGCTTCAACTAACAACATCACCCCCAGGAAAACCAGCGGCACACTGATCAGTGCACCTGTCAGGTCCCGGTCCGCTGCGAGCTTGCCGTCGACAAAATGGATGTCCATAAAAAAGATCGTGAAGAGACCGCCAACAACCACGATCAACCAGCCGCCAATACGCGGCCATCGAATTCCCACCAGGGTTAGTAGCAAAAACGCTGCTCCGGGGATCAGATAGACTAGCCGGATGTAAAATGGTCCCCACCAGCCTTCATGGTACATCTCGCCAATGCTCCAATAACACCACAGTGAGGTGATGAGGATCAGGAGGGTTTTTGCGATCAAACCAGCCGTATGTTCATTAAAAACCTTCTTGAGCATGGCTCCTCTTTTTCCGGATCATTATGCCTCGTAATATTTCGATTTAGCGAATCCGATCTTTTTTCTTTGGTTTAGGCAATGGAAGTTCTGTTTCAGTAATTCTGATCAATTCACTGATCCACTCTTTATTCTCGAACTTATCTTCGATGAAGAAGCTGTTGTTCGCACCCTGGTAAGCTGGAGCTTCAATGATATTCTCGCCTATGAACGTTCGTCCACCCTCGGTGGGCTTTACAAAGACCTTGTCATTGCAGTAGATCACATAGTCACCGAACATCTTCCTGCTGCGAATAGCACCAGCATCTTCCATTTGCTCAACAACAAACTTCACGAAGTCTTCATCAGATGACATAATCTCAACTCTTTTCTTTACAACTAAATTCAATTATCCCACTCTGCTCGTCCCTTGAGCTTAAAAAATCTTGAAAAAACAACCCGCTCGGGTAAACTTACCCAGCGGGCTTTGTAGATTGTGATGAGATACTATTAGATTATTGGCGCATGTTATGGTCAGCCACTCTTGTTTCTTTTCCATTGCACATGATAATGCCTGCTTTGGCTTGGAAAAAATCCTATTGTGCTAACCAATAAATATTCCTTGGAACCACTCTACTGCACCGTAAACTCAACATCTGCGGGCATGCCCGGTTTCAGCTTGTGATCGGGGTTCAGCACCTGGATCTTCACCGCGTAGACCGTGGATTTTCTGCCTGACTCGGTCTGTACGTTTTTGGGTGTAAACTCGGCTTCGTCTGCAATGCGCACGATCGTGCCTTCGAAGGTTTCACCAGTAAACGAATCTACCGTGATGTAAACCTCATCGCCGATATTGACCTGTCCGTATTGATCTTCGGGAAGGTAAACCACCAGTTCGAGGGTATCAAGGTTTGCCACACGCATCACGGTACCACCGGCTACAACCAGATCGCCAACCTCTACATTGCGGCTCAGCACTATACCGTCCACCGGGGAGGTGACCTTGGTACGGTCCAATTGCAATTGCGCCATGTTCAGCGCCTGCTTGGCTTGTTCCAACCCGGCTTCGGCTTGTTTTACCATACTAGCGGCTGCTTCGGCGGCTTTCTGGGAAGCCACTACCTGCAGGGATTGGTCGCCGGTTTGCAGGGTGAGCAAGGCATAGCGGGCGTTATCCAATGTTGTTTGGGCGACAGCCACGCGCGAACGAGCCAGGATGATGGAATCTGCGGCGGAAGTGGTCAGCATGCGCTGGTAATCTGATAGGGCAGAGTCGAACTCAGCCTGTGCAGCATTCCTGGATTCGATGGCAGCATCCTCAAGGTCGGTGTCGCCCGTGGATTGCACCTGGGTCAAGGTTGTTTCAGCAACCATTAAAGTAACTTGAGCGAGCGCCAATCTTTTCTCAGCTTCGATAAAATCTTTGCTGCTGACTTTCTTTTGCTCATTTTCAAGTTCAGTACGTGCGGATGTTAGCGCCTTTTCGGCGCTTTCCACCTGTATCTGAGCTGCCTCGATCAATTCGGTCTCATTGAAGTACCAGGATTCCTGGAAACCCTCGGGGAGGCTATTTGTCCTGGATATTTGACGGTTGGGAATGTCTTGCATGATGGCACCTTGCATGGCCAGTTGGTATTGTGCTTCCGCACTGGCGGCCTGTCCGCGGCTGGCTTGCACGGCGGCTTCAGCGGCGCTCACTGCTGCAGCAGCCTGGTCATATTGTGCCTGGCTGACTTCCGCATCGATCTTGAAGAGGGTTTGTCCAGCAGTGACACTTTCGCCTTCAAGCACGCTGACTTCGGTGACCTTGCCGCTGAGTTCGGGTGTAATCGAAGTGTCAACTGCTGAAAACGAGCCTGAGGCTGTGATTTTTCCTGTTTCGGCGGTGGCGCAGGCACTCAATAGAAAGCTGAGCATGACTACCAGACTGACTACCTTAAGTAAATTGTGTTTCATAGGGTTCTCCTTGATGGGTAAATTAGATGCGTTTTCGAAATACCAGGATACTGGCGACGAAATAGACGACACTCAGGATGATCAATGGTAATGTGGAAGAGAAGAACAGCGAACTGGCTTCCACACCGCGCACCATAATGCCGCGCGTGATTTCAAGGTACTGGGTGACAGGCAGCATTTCACTGAACCAATATGTGAAGGCTGGCATGTTTTCTCGGGAGAACATCAACCCCGAGAGGATGATGGCTGGCATGAGCACTACAAATAATAAGATGTACATGGCCTGCATCTGGGATTGGGAGATGGTCGAGATCAGCACACCCATTCCTAGCGAACCGAGGATAAAGATGATGCTTAATCCGATCAGCACTCCCAGGCTGCCCGCCACGGTGACGCCAAAGAAGAGTTGGCTCAACCACAACAGCGCAAACAGGTTGAAGATACACACCACCAGGTATGGGATGATCTTGCCTAGCATCAGCTCCCATGAGCGCACCGGTGTTACGATCAGCTGTTCCATGGTGCCCTGTTCACGTTCGCGTACGATTGCGAGCGCTGATAGGATTAAGGTTTGCACTTGCAACAGAATGGCGACCAACCCGGGGATCATGTAAATCTTGGAGTCGCCGTTTGGGTTATACAGCGTTTTAAGTATCCCTGACACAGGGAGGTTCAAACTGCTCGAAAGACCTGATTTCACCACTTTTTCGATGAGCATGTCCTGGGCGACCATAGAGGTAATTGAGTTGAGTTTGAGCTGAAGTGTCAATGAATCGGTCGGCTGCATTGAACCGTCGATGTAGATCGGGATTTTGGCCTGGGTGCCACTTAAAAGATCACGATCATAATTTTCAGGGATGAGGATGCCCACATCCACCAGATCGCGGTTTATCAGATCGATCAAGGTATCTTCGCTTAAAACATCATACACATACACAAAATCTTTACTGGCGGTGAACTGCTCGATAAAACTGCGGCTGGAATCAGTCTTTGAAAAATCAGCAACCGCCATCTTGACGGATTGTTGTTCGAACGAAATGCCGAATCCCAGTAGGATCAGTAGCAGCGCCGGAAGGACCACGATCATCGCTAGAGTGCGCGGATCACGCCAGATATGAAAAATCTCCTTGCGCATGATTGTCCACAATCGGTTCATGCTTTTCTCCTTTTTTCTTGTTTTACTGGTGTTCCGCTGGTTGAGAGCTGTTCAGAAACCATGGTCAGGAAGACATCCTCGAGCGAGGGTTGGATGATCTCCCAGGCTTTGATCTTCATCTTGGCATGGGCGAGGGACTCTTTAACCAGCGGCTCAACGCTTGCATCTTTCAAGGTAAGATGCACCAATGCGCCATGAATGGTGGTGTTAATCACGCCATCCTGACCGGAAACGAGCTTTACCACTTCTCCGGGGCGGTCGCACTCCAACTGCACCAGGACCCCGGGCAGGTTGTTTTTCAAGGTTTCTGGACTTGCCAGTGCCACCAGTTTGCCCTGGTACATCATGCCGATGGTGTTGCAATACTCGGCTTCATCCATATAGT
>CAZLBG010000004.1:0-73653 GCA_964557895.1 uncultured Anaerolinea sp. | reverse complement strand
ACTCAGTCCTTCATTCCTACTTAACTTTTGTCCAACAAATGGGGTGCACTACATTGTGCGGAGTTTTTTATTTCTTACGGAGTTTTCGTTGGTGTCGGTGTGGCGGTAGCAGGAACAGCAAGGGTACTGGTCGCCTGCCTCGTTGGAGTTGGGGTAACCAGATGTACCCGGATTTTTAATACTTGCCCTGGATAGATCATATTTAGATCTGTGATCTTATTTTTTGCGATGATGTCTTCAACCGTGCTATCAAACATGGAAGCAATCGATGCCAGGGTATCACCAATCTGGACTGTGTAATCGATAACCGTACCCCGAGGTAGATCGCTGGGAATCGGAGTCGGCGTGGGCAAGGTCTGTCCTGGAGCTGGGATAATAATCTTCTGACCGGGAATGATCGGGCATGTACCATTGGGGAAGTTATTAATTGTCAGTAGTACTGCAAAATCTACTCCAAACCGATCTGCCAATGTGTAGCAGTCGTCATTCTCCTGAACTTCATAGATTTGCGGGCCAGATGCTGTTGCAGTCGGACTTGGCGTGAATGTTTGGGTTGGTTCCGGTGTATTGGATGCCGTAGGAGTCGGCACCGTCGCAGTGGGGGTAAAGGTAGCAGTGGCAGTTGGCGTCTTGGTGGCAAACAAACCGGCTAACGGCTTTTTGGATCCAGATACAACGGCGATGATAATAAAAATGCCAACCAAAGCCAGAATACCCGCAAGTACTCCCAATATGAATGGCATCAATTTTTGACGCTTTTCAAATTTCTTGATAACAGATTGAGGCGAATCAGAGTTGTTCATAATAAAATCCTATTTTCAACTTGTTCCTTATCGGTTATTCATTTTGTAATCTCAAAAAACATCATACCATAAATATTCTTTGATTTTTTCGTCGTTTAATCTCCCGCTTAACCTGCGTGATATAATCAGCATTACTGGTTAAACAAGAAGCTTTTCTCGGAGGTTGATATGGAGATTTCTACAAGTCAGTATAAACACTGTGATGTCATCAAAGTAACAGGAAGACTGGATAGTTTTTCATCCCCAAAACTAGCCGAGGAGTTGACGAAGGTCAATGACCAGAATCGATTTAAAATAATCCTCGATTTTTCAAGCCTTGAATTTGTCTCAAGTGCAGGCTTACGTGTTTTGATAGCAGGTTTGAAAAACTGCAAACGATATAACAGAGGTGAACTAGTAGTTGCAGGTCTATCGCCAGCAATTCAATCAGTTTTTGAACTGGCTGGATTCCACCGAATATTTAAAATCTTCCCTGATGTACTGTCAGCAGTGGGGTCATTCTAATTCTCGATCATGCCCACTCGAACATTTGCCGGAGTTTATGCGAGTCTTGCTGAAATCGCAGAATTCGTAAGGTTTTCAGTTAAAGACGCTCATCTTACCGCTTCAGAACACTTTTCACTCGAAACTGCGGTAGATGAAGCTGTGTCGAATATTATCGAGCATGCATATCAGGGTGAGGGTAAAGGAACAATCCGCTGTCAGGTTAGGGTTGGAGCGGATAGCATTAAAATCATTCTTGAAGACCACGGCAAAGCTTTTGATCCCTCACGAGTGCCCTCGCCCAAACTTCATGGCGTTCTAAAGAATCGATCGAATCATGGTCTTGGCTATTATATGATGTGCCAGCTAGTTGATGACATCAAGTTTGATTTCACAGAAAAACGTAATAGGTTGACAATTTCAAAGAATATTTCTAAAAGTGCCGAACCCGCGTGAAATTTCCTGGCAGGAATATTTACATCTGGGTGAAGAACTACTTCGACTCCCCGATACCCTGCACGTTGTACTAAAAATCCAGAGCACTATAGAAACAAGATTAAATTGCGGTAGTAAGTTATGGTTGTGTGAACCCTTCTATCCATTGCCTGGCGAAGACCCTGTTGAAATCGTTCGATCAGGATCTGTGTCCAACATCATCGAATCAGTTTACAGGACCAAACAAAAAACAACTGTTGTCACTCCAGGATCAATAGATCAAGACCCTATAACGGAAATTGCGCTGCCTGTCACAACTCGCGATAATACCCTGGGGATTCTCCATGTCTGGCGTAAAGCCACAGCACCTTTTTCTCCCGGCGAAATTGAATATCTAGAAGGGTTGGTGGCTTTCGCAGCAGTATCCATGCAGGTGAACCGGCAAGTAACATTAAAGAACTGGCGTTACGACCAGCTTGCTCTTGTTCGGTCGGTTAGTGCCCAAATTGCCAATGAATTGGATCTTGATGCATTATGCAAAAAAGTAACCAATCTCATTCAATGCTCTTTTGGCTATTACTATGTCGGAATCTATACGCTAATCGAAGAATCGAAAACTCTTCAATTTAGAGCTAGTTCGCTTGAATGCGTACCTTCTGAAAGCCCGTTGCAAACGGTGTTATTTGGCGAAGGCTTAGTGGGTGGAGTTGCCAGTACTGGAAAGGAAATTGTATGCCAGGATGTTGCAATGGATTCCAGGTACATTCAAATTGACACTCTTCCAGATACAACTGCTGAAGCAGTCCTGCCTTTGATAGTAGAAAATCGTGTGCTTGGCGTATTGGATATTCAAAGCCGAACCCGCGGAGCATTCCACGAAAATGACATGCTCGTTATCAGATCCTTATCCGATAATATCGCCTTGGCAGTTGAAGGCGCCCGGTTATACAATGATCTGGTAAAGAGAGCCGACCAGTTATCAGCTTTGGCAGATATCAATTACTCGCTCTCACAAATTCTGGACCTCGATAACCTCCTAAAGGAAGTGGTCAGGATCATCCACGATAGGTTTAATATTTCTTTTGTTAGTATTTTTACGGTTCATCCCGGGCGCAAGAAAATTATCTACCAGGCAGGTAGTGGAAAAAGAGTAAAAAACACGAAAGCCCACGCTTTCGCATATGATCTTGACGCCACACAGGGAATCATCCCGCAAGTCGCTCGCAGCGGTTTTTCGATATTGGCTAATGATGTCACCAAGGAACCCTTTTATAAACCCAATCGCATTTCCCCTGACGCCACTAAATCAGAATTAACCGTTCCTCTAAGGTTTGGCGATGAGGTATTAGGGATTCTTGATTTACAGTCTGAAAAGACTAATGCATTTACAGAAGATGATCTCGCATTGTTTGAAGGATTAGCCTCCGGCGTAGCTGTTTCGATTCGAAATGCGAATATTTTCCGGACCGAACGATGGCGCCATCAGGTTGCGGATAGTTTCAAGGATGTTGCTGGCTTGCTCTCAGCAGAAATGGCGCTTGATGAACTGCTTGAAAAAATACTCCTGGAATTAGAAAAAATTCTACCTTGCGATGCATCTGCGATCTGGTTGGTGGAACAGGAAGAAAAACCCTCAAACGAATTTCAAAGGCTTCACCTTGCAGCAGTACGAGGTACAACGCGCAATGCGATCATCGCGAAAGTGGATGAATCTGCAGCTGTCAGGAGTTTTCTTGAATACGCGATCCAAACAAATGGTCCGGTCATCCGAAAGCCCTCAGATCCATATGGCCCATTGGGTGCAGCCTGCAATTTTAGAGATAGATATTCTTCAATCGCAGTGCCGCTATATTCCGGAGAAAAGGTCATCGGAATACTGACTCTGGCACACAAATCTGAAGGCAGGTATGGATCAGAAGCATCGTTAATTGCATCGACATTTGCCAGTTATGCGGCTATCGCCATTGAAAATGCCCGCCTCTACACTTCTGCGCAGGAAGATGCCTGGTCTTCGACTGTACTTTTACAAGTCGCTGAAGCCATGCAATCAATAAACAATGAGGAAGAATTACTATCAACCATTGTCCGATTAACCCCACTCCTTGTAGGAATAAACAAATGTGCAGTCTATTTAATGAACGAAAACACACATGCTTTTGAAATGCAAAAATGGTATGGTTTTACTCCTTCAAACGATGAACTGAGTTTGAAAGATGAAGATTCAATTGGAATTATCCGTGTTCAAGCTACTCAAGCCCCAGTCATCATTGATGATATTCAAAATGAAATGGCTATACACTCTTTTGAGGTTGATAAGGAAAATGGAACCCTTGTGCTTTTGCCTTTGTTATCCCACGATAAATTAATGGGTTTATTGATGGTGGCTCATAATTCATCTGGTGAATTTGGAATTAGCAATAAATTTACAGATCAAACGCTTGCCATCCTGTCAGGGATTGCTCAACAAACATCTGTCACACTGGATAATATCCGTCTGGTGGAAAATCGTCAGGAAGAGGCCTATATTACAGAAGTCCTTTTACAAGTAGCCCAGGCTGTTGTAAGCCAAAACGACCTCAAGGATATCCTTGACACCATTAATCACCTGCTTTCGATATTGGTCGGCCTTGATTCCAGTTTGATATTCTTGTGGAATAAAGAAGAAAATAACTACGTGCTCCTTTCTGCAACCTCGCAGATTGAGCCAGAGATTTACAGGCAAGTTGGGATGGTAATCAATTCAGGGGAAAAACCATTACTAGATCAAATTCGAGCAACCGACAAACTCAATGCATGTACATTACCCGCAGAACCAGTTAATATTTGGGACCTTAACTTTGAAAACTGCCAGGCAACATCTGATCTTGGTAGTTCATCGGAAAAAAACTGGCTACTAGGCGTCCCCCTTTCAATAAAAGGTACTTTTTATGGAGTACTTTTAGCACAGGAAAGTAATGTTCAACCAGCATTTCACAATAAAAGGATCGAGTTAATAAAGGGAGTAGCACAACAGACAGCCCTGGCAATACAAAATGAGTATTTTACAAAAGAAATGGTCAGTCGGGAGCGTGTGGAACGGGAATTCCAATTGGCTCGTGAAATTCAGAAAACATTTCTTCCTGAAGACCTGTTAAACATTCCAGGATGGGATCTGGACCTTCGCTGGCAGACTGCCAGACAAGTGGGTGGAGATTTTTATGACTTTTTCCAGACCAAAAATGGCTCTCTCGCCGTCGTAATTGCAGATGTATCAGATAAAGGAATGCCTGCTGCTCTCTATATGACCGTCACGCGTACATTAATTAGAGCCACAGCCCTTAGTGAATCTTCACCCGCGTCCATACTCGAACGGGTGAATGCATTATTGGAAATGGAATCCCGTAATGGAATGTTCGTAACTGCATTTATGGCGATTCTTGATCCTAAATCAGGAATGTTAACATATGCCAATGCAGGACATAATTTACCAATCTGGAAAAAAAATGACAACAAGGAATGTATTAGATTGGAGAGAGATGGTATCGCTCTCGGTGTTATCAGTGATGCAAAATACAATGATATTAAGATAATTCTTGACGCAAATGATTATCTATTATTCTATACAGATGGCGTAACAGAGGCTATTTCTGATACTGGTCAATTCTTCACGGAGCAAAGATTGTTTGACCTCATCCAAAAACAACGATTCTCAAGTTCAAAAGATTTGCTTTCGTTAATTGAAAATGCAGTAATCGCGTTTCGGAATGGTGAGCCACCCTATGATGATCTTACAATGATAAGCCTTCACCGGAAAAAATAAAAACCTCCTAACCTGATGTGCACCCCATTTATTTGCCAGTGATCAACGCGAGCCAAATTCTCCAATTGGGTACAGGGGTAGGAATAGGTGTTTCTTCCACAAAAGCTTGAGGCGTCGTTCCCTCAGGAGAAATCGGAATGATCAATTTCTCACCAGGACGTGCCATGTGCCCTTCGTTATAAGCCCATTCCTCAACTGCACCTTCAGACGAAGCGTAAGCAACCTGGGTTTGTAAGATTTCCATCGTTGAATGAAGTTGTGCCACTACTGTGGCTGCCTTATTCTCCTGCTCGGTTAACCTTGATAATTCATTAAGGCGGTTATTTAGGTCCATCACCAGAAAAAAAAGAATGATGCCTCCAACCACCAGGGCTACTTTTTTCGAGTCAAAAGGAACTTTTGGAATTTTGAAATGCTTATCCATAATCTTATCTTACCCTAATCCAAAGGCGGAGGCAAGCAAAAACCCGCAGTAAACCTGCGGGTCAAATGGTGCCGAAGGAGGGATTTGAACCCTCACGAGCGTAATGCCCACTACGCCCTGAACGTAGCGCGTCTGCCAATTCCGCCACTTCGGCTGATTTACGGATGTATTCTATCAAAAAGTGACGGTTTGTCAATCAATATCATTTTATTGCAGGATGGCAATGTTCGGTCAACAGATGTTAAAATAATACTACTGGCGTGTTTCTTGCATATTTATATCAGTAACTTGGGAGCGGACCCAAAGGTGAGATATGGATAACAATCAAAATCCGGAATCCTATGAATCGAATCCTCAAACTTTTCCTGAAAAACCTGCCTCTGGAACAGGGGACTTGAATTCATCTGATAACCTAGATCAAGGTAATTTTCAGGAAATGGATCAACTTGAACGAGAACTGCGCATGACTTTGCAAGAGGTAGCTCAACTTCAAAATGCCCTTGCTGACGCCAATATGAAACTAATGGCTTTGACTTCTACAGCAAACGCCACTTCTAGTAGTTTTACTGCTGAATCTATTGTCCGCCCGTTATTAAAAGAATTACGGCAACCACTGGTCACGATCAAAGGGTACCTGGAGTTATTGCTCAATGAATCCGTTGGATCCTTAGGGGCCTTCCAACGCCGATTCCTTGAACGCATACAAAAAGCAGTGGATCATATGGAGGATTCCTTTGATGCCATTGCCCGGAACAATGAAGATGAACCAAGTGAGAGAGGACTCTTTGCCCAATCTTTTTCGGTAAAGAAAACAATAGAAAGCTCACTCGATCTATTTATCTCAACAATCCGTTCAAAAGAAATAACATTACAGATCAACATTCCGAATGAAGATACCCGTCTATTTGAAGACAGAGAGAATTTTGAAAAAATAATGAACCTGTTGATCACAAATGCAACAGCCACTCTACCTCCTGGCAGCAGTTTATCAATTGACATCAGTGAATCACTCACAAGCCAACCACAAGCAGTACTTATAAGGCTTGAAAGTTCAAGCCAATCGAATGGTCAAGGCGACTTGCTTCCTGTACTACCTGAAATGTATAAAGACCACGGATTAACCTTGCCTGGATTCGGGTTACCACTTGAGGATATAGTTCGCGCTAATTCCCTGGCAAAAAAGATGGGAGGAAAGATTGATCTGTTTTCAAATTCCTGTGGAACGATTACCCAGGAATTGCACCTTCCCCTTGTTCAGGGAGAAGAACTCGGATAATCCGACCATTCTATATGAAACTCAATGGAATTCCCGCACATAAAACCCTGACAGTTTTATTAATATTGGCAATATTCCTGCCTGCCTGTACATTTCCCCTGGCAAGGTCGATTTCGCCTACCGCAATTCCAATTTCGGATATGTTGATCAACGCTAACTCAAAGTACCCGCCCACCCCAACACCTTTCCAGCCTGTATATCCAATAATACCGGTGGATGACAATAGCACTCCAGCATCCACCGGCGAATCACCTCAAGTTGTCCCACAGGAGCCTACGGCTACTCCGCGGCCAAGGATTATCAAACCCGAAGGTCAGGTAAACATTTTACTTATGGGATCTGATTGGCGGTCAGGTAGTGGATTCCGTACGGATGTCCTTCTGTTGATTTCTCTGAACAAAAACACAGGAACTGCGACTTTGATTTCGTTTCCTCGGGATTTGTACGTAGAAATCCCTGGTGTAGGAATGCAACGCATCAATGCAGCTCAGGAATACGGAGGCTTCACCTTAACAGCCGCAACGTTCATGAATAACTTCGGAGTTGATATTGATTATTACATGCTGACCAATTTTGGGGGATTCACGAGCATCGTTGATACGCTGGGCGGAATCAATGTATTTGCATCCACAGCACTGAGTGATCTTTGCGCATTACCTCAAGCTGTAGATGATTATTGCTATATCCCCTATGGAAATAATTATATGGATGGTCAAACAGCTCTCTGGTACGTTCGCTCGCGACATTCTACCAGTGATTTTGATCGCACACGTCGCGCCCAGGAAGTACTAATTGCGATATTCCAAAAAGCCATGAGTTTGAACGCACTTTCTCGAGGTCCAGAGCTGTATGATCTCTTCAGAAACAGTGTTGATACAGATATTCCCGTAGGTACGGTTCTGGAACTACTTCCGATGGGAGGTCGGATCCTATCAGACTCTTCCCTGATCAGGCGGTTCGCTATTGGCTCTGGACAGGTCTATAACTACATCGTTCCAACCTCAGGAGCCATGGTTTTGATCCCTGATGATGCTCTGGTAAACCAGGTTTTAAGGGAAGCCCTTGAGCAGTAAATTTGCTCGTTGACATCAGGAACCATTTTTTGTAAACTGTATACATAAACTATGCGAAATGTTCTTCAGGGAGAATCCAATGACTAACTCACCCGAAAGTCACATAACTTCAGAAACTCAACTGATCCCTGCAATAAAATCATGGGAATTGTTTCTCTATGACCAGGGTAAATCCCTTCATACTGTTAAGGCTTTTATTGGTGACCTAAACCTTTTTGCCGGTTTTTTCCAACAGGGTACAAGCATTGGAGAAATCACCCTGAAGAAAATAAACGAGTTCCTGGATTGGCTAAAGAATGACCGTGGAATCCCCTGCAGTCCCAAGAGCCTGTCGCGGAGGATTACCTCTATCAAGTCGTTTTTCCGGTGGTTGACCCAAACGGGTCGATTAACCATCGATCCCGCTGAAAAGGTCCTTCAGCAAACCGTTATCAGTCCACTACCTGAGGTACTCACACCCGAAGAAGAATTAAAAGTTATCGAAGCTGCAAATGCATATCGTTCTGCCCCTAAATCAGATCCCCGACCTTATGCGCTTGTTTCGTTATTACTAACAACCGGAATAAAAAAGGGTGAATGCTTGAATCTCAACCTTAATCACATTGATCTTTCTGACCCGCAGAATCCCACACTCTTCATCCGGTACTCCAACTCGAGTAGTCGTTTCAAAGAAAGGAAGATATCTTTAACGAGCGATTGGGTGGAAGTCTATAAGGAATACATGGCAAAATACAATCCGGTTGATCAGCTTTTTCCATGGTCTCCCCGCCGGCTTGAATATCTTCTAGAAGATATCGGTCGTGATGCTGCGTTGGAAAAACATCTTTCGTTTGATATGTGCCGATGGACCAGTGCGTTAAATGATTGGCAGTCAAACTTGGATCGGGAGCATTTACGGCAAAAACTTGGAATATCGAAAATTCAATGGCGGGAAGTCAGTATGAAACTCCGCCAACTTGCAGGCGAATAGTTAACAAATACTATTTTGATAATTTGATGGAAATGGATTTCTGAGTGGAATCGGTAATTTTATAATTCTCACTTATTGTGAAACCAGGTACCCAAACAATATCTTCATCAGACCGGATCAGCGGCCAGTTTTCCCTTGCTTTGAGGGGCAAGCCTTTATTGGTCCAGAAATCTCCAAGTTTCAGAACTTCTCCTCCCATTCCTAGTGGGGAAAACGTATCGCCGTTCTTAAAAGAACTTAGTTTCAGATTGGAGATTTTAGTTGCATCAATTCTGGCGTTCCACCGGTTGTTCTTCTCTGCAAGCAATTCCTCCTTTACAGTGACACACCACCGTCCGTTTAATGGAACGGTGCTCCCCTGCTTGAGGAGTAAATCTTCCTTGGCAATAACCTGAGGCCATAGTTCATCTGGAAACTGCCGCATATCAGTAACAACAAGAAAACTTTTCAGGTATCTGGAAATTTCCAAATGGGCAGCGAGTTCAGTTTTACTGCTTTGAGAAGGTTCCTTAATAAAATTCAGAGCCTTTTCCACGCTGTCAAAACTAATATTTCCACTCTCAGGATTCAATCGTTTCATGATGGTCAAAAGGATTCTTCGTATGATTGCAGGATGTAGTTTTGACAATTTCGCCTTATTTAAGACAAAGTACCCTGAGTCACTATCAGTAACGATACCTTCCATTGAATTTGAGGTAATTTGCTGCAGGTAGTCATCTTCAAAACGTAAAACGTGTGCCATATCCAATAACCGCTGCCTGATCCCCCCGTTATAAGATTCCAGGTAAGGAACTAGCTCCTTGCGTAATTTATTGCGAAAATATGTCAAATCGTTATTAGTTTGATCAAATGCAGGTTCCAGGTTGTTCTGAGTGCAATAATCCAGGATTTCAGTTTTTGAGAAATCTAACAGTGGTCTGACCAAAGGGATTTCTTCACTCCATTCATTTGGCAGAAACCGGTAATCCATCCCGCGCAAACCTTTCATTCCACTCCCCCGTAACAAATGCATCAGGATTGTCTCAACCTGGTCATCCTGGTTATGGGCAACTACCACTGATTTTCCGTTCTGAGATTTTGCCAGGTTGAATAAAAAAATGTAGCGCAATTTCCGGGCGGATTCTTCGATGGATAGATGATACTTTCTAGCGTGCTCGCGAATATCCGCTTTTTCTACAATACAGGGTATGTTGAGTACCCGGCAAATGTTAATGATCTTTACCTCTTCTTCTTCTGCCTCATTACGTAATTGATGGTTCATATGACCCACGATTACTGGATATCCCTTGTTAACACAAAGGTCTAGTAAACAAAGACTATCCGGTCCCCCTGAGACACCAAGAATTAACTGGTCTGACTTTTTCAAACCGCAATCCTGTAACATGATTCGATCGAATTGAGCGAAATCCATGAAGCGATTATAGCATTGTAAAAAACAGATAAATTTTCTTCAGGACTACTTGCCCTGCATTTCAGTTTATGCTAGACTGATTTTATATCCTAGAAAAGGTGATTCCATGCCAGAAAAAATCCTGATTGTTGATGATGATGAAGAGACTTTACGATTAATCAGTATGATGCTTGAACGTCAGGGTTTCACGGTTGCATCCCTGAATAATGGGAAACAAGCAGTATCCATCGCACAGATTGAGAAACCAGATTTGATCGTCCTAGATGTTATGATGCCAGAAGTTGATGGATACGAAGTCACCCGGCTTATCCGGAGTGACCCTTCACTCATGGATATCCCCATCCTGATGTTTACTGCAAAAAGCCAGGTAAATGATAAGGTAATTGGTTATGAAGCCGGAGTCGATGATTACCTGACCAAACCAGTGCATCCAGCAGAATTGGTAGCTCATATCCGTGCGTTGTTATCGCGTGCAAGGGTTAGACCGGCTGCTGTCCAGACCATACAAAAAGGACACATCATTGGAATCGTTGGTCCAAGAGGCGGAATGGGTGTTTCAACTCTCGCCATCAATCTCGCAGCAGTGTTAGCAAAAAACACCAAGAATGATGTTGTTGCAGCAGAGTTAAAACCAAGCCAGGGAACCTGGGCGACAGATCTGAGTCTCGCAGGTGATGCTGGGCTGGGGGCATTACTCAAACTGCAACCCAAGGAAATTACCCCTGCCCTCGTGGAACAGAACCTAACAAGCACCACCTTTGGAACTCGTCTATTGTGCTCTACGAACTCACATAAGGGGTTAAATTTCGAACTCCTGGCGGACCAATTGAGTGCGACAGTAGAAGGTTTGAGTGCTATCTCACCGCTGATCATTCTCGATATTGGTACTCCCCTCTTACCTGGTTTCGATACCTTATGTTCCCTCTGCAAACATTTGATCGTCCTTGTTGAACCTCACCTGAATACGGTGAACAGAACCCAATGCCTGCTTGAAGACCTCAGCAGTATATCCAAAAGTGCAGGCAGGACAGTGGAAGTAGTTCTGTATAATCACACGCCCTCTAGTATGCTCTTATCAATCTACAAGATTAGTGAATTATTAAATGGACTGGCGATCAATGTGATGATCCCTCCGGTACCTGAATTGGCGATCCAGGCAAATAGTAAGCATATCCCCCTGGCACTGATGCAACCGGATGGCTTGTTTGCGAATCAGATCAATATGCTTGCCAAATCCATTCAAACAAGTATTTCATAAAATAGGTTGGGAAAAGGGTTTTTCTATTAGCGGGCACCACGCCGACCAAATTGACGTTCCAGTAAATCAACGGATAAATGGATCATTGTTGGTCTTCCATGAGGGCATGTTCGCGGGGAAACGCAACTTTCCAACTGCCTGATCAAAGCTTGCTGTTCCTCGGTTGAGAGTACCTGCCCTCCCTTTATTGCCATCCGTTTGCAGATTCGAGCAATTATCCGTGCCTCTTCTGCTCCTTTTAAGGGAGTCTCATCTTCCTCAAAATCCTCTACCAGGCTTCGAATTGCAGAAGCTGGATCATTTCCGGTGAACATCGATGGAACTGCAGAAACCCTAAAGGTGTTAATACCAAATTCTTCAACTCCAAAACCATACTTGTTCAAAGTTTTAAGATTCTCCGAAATAATCCTCGCTGCCGAGGGGTCCAGGTGGATTAGTTCAGGTGCCAGCAGATGTTGAGAGTCTATCTTCCCGGTTTGGCTGGTCAGCTTTTCGTACAATATCCGTTCATGGGCAGCATGCTGATCGATCAGATATAGTCCATCGGGACCTTCAGCTACCAGGTAAACAGCCCCGATCTGACCAATCAATCGCAAAAGTGGGATTACTCCAGAAAGCGGGGTAGTTGATGCTGGTTGAGTATTAGAACCTACGTTATCAAAACTCCGTTGTTTTGTGTCTACTCGCTCCCAATATCCTTGGCTGCCATTCCCTGATTCTGTTGAAATTGAACTCTGAAAAGCTCCCTGCCAGCCGGGGGAAGCAAACTGTGGAACCGGTGAATACGCCAGAAGTGCCCGTCTCACAGCCCGTTGAATCACTGAAAACAGAAGATCCGGTTGCTTAAACCTTACCTCAGCTTTAGCCGGGTGCACATTAACATCCACTTCTTCAGCATCCAGGGTGATAAACAGAAAGGTGATCGGGTACCGACCCACCATGAGGTAGGATTGATAAGCTTTTAACAATGCTGTTGAAAGGGCAATATCCTGTATCCACCTGCCATTCACAAAAAATGTGATTTCCTTCCGGTTCGACCGGGTGATTGAAATGGGACTGATAAACCCCAAAACCTGAATCCCTTCAGCATCGTAAAGCACTTCAAGCATTTGGCGGCTGAGATCCAACCCATAGATTTGAGCCAGGATTTCCCGTCTGTTGTTATTCCCGGATGTCTCAAAGATCACGCGACTATCAAGGATCAGCTTAATTGCAATGGCGGGGTATGCCAAAGCATATCTCAACACCATGTTTTCGATCAGCTGCTTTTCAGTCTGATCTTTCTTAAGAAACTTCAACCGGGCAGGTGTATTGTAAAATAGGTCGCTCACCCTGACGACCGTTCCCTGGGGAATGCCTGCCTCAACCGGAGATGAAAATTTTCCGCCGTCCACGATAATTTTCCCGCCATGAGTCTTTCCTGCGATACACGACATCATCTCCATTCGTGATACAGAGCCGATTGAAGCTAATGCTTCTCCTCTGAAACCGAGCGTGCGAATATGAAACAGATCAGCTGCAGTCTGGAGTTTGCTCGTTGAATGACGGGCTACCGCGAGAGCAATCTGGTCAAACGAAATACCGGAACCATTGTCCGAAACCTCAATATGCTTTTTGCCGGCTTCCATAACCTGAATGGTTATCCTGGTTGCCCCTGCATCAATTGCATTCTCCAATAGTTCCTTGACCACAGAGGCTGGTCGTTCCACCACCTCTCCAGCAGCAATTTGAGACGCAACTTCATCAGCAAGTATGTGTATTGGCATAGGCAAATTATAATGGAAGTATTGTTGAGATTTTTGACCCTTATTGTTTTCGGAGTATACTCTAACCCATGTGCTTTGAAGTGATGTTCTTTGATTTGGATGAAACTCTCTATCCCTCCAATACAGGAATTTGGCAGGCCATTGGCAATCGCATGGATGAATACATCCATAATCGATTGATGATTTCCGGGCAGGAAGTAACCAATCTGCGCAATGATTTATTTCACCAATACGGAACAACCTTGCGTGGTTTGAGAGAAGTGTATGGAATAGACGAAAACGAATTCTTAAAATTCGTTCATGATATCCCTATTCAGGACTACTTGAAGCGAGATGACATTCTCATAAATACTCTTTCGCAGTATTCTTCCAAAAAGGTGATTTTTACAAACGCAGACAATGGTCATGCCTGCCGCGTACTTAGTAACCTGGGTGTTGAGAATTTTTTTGATATGGTAATCGATATCCAGGCGATTCATCCATACTGCAAGCCAATGAAAGAGGCTTTTCAGCTTGCGTTAACTTCGGTCGGAGTTAAAAATGCTGCCAATTGTGTCATGATCGATGATTCCGATCGAAACCTCCAGACAGCTCATGATCTTGGGTTTTTTACCATTCAGGTGGGAACTGAAGAACGTAGTCCCTACGTCGATGCAGCGATTGCCAATATTAAGTTACTTCACGAAGTGATCCCCGTGAGTACAAGTTTTTCCTGATGAACACGCTCTCACCCCTCGGTTGGATATTAATAATTGGTCTCATAGCCCTCCTAATTGGCATCAATGCCAGTTTGTTTATAGGAACAAAAAACCATCATAATCCGGATTCATGGATTTCCAGATTGCAAGCAGCTGGAAAAACTGCCAGGGATCCGTTCCGTAAAGAAAACGAAATGCTGGACAACCTTTCTGAAAAAATTCAGGATCTGCAAAAAAACAAAACAGAAAAAGATAACGGAGCATGACATGAGTGACAATAGAGTAATCAAAATAGTGGTAGCGATCATTGTTGGTCTTGTGCTGGTTACTGGCGCATTTTCTGGAGGTTTACTGGTTGGTTGGCTCCTCCCTGATAAGACAGCTGTTGAGTCACCCATCGCATCGCCGGAACCGACGAAGACGGCACCGGTTGAAACAACTCCTGCTAATCTAGATCAATTGTTCAAACCCTTCTGGGAAGCCTGGGACCTGGTCCACGAGCAGTATGTGGATCAGCCAGTGGATGACATCAAAATGATGCAGGGTGCCATATCTGGCATGATGGACTCTCTGGGAGACGAGCATTCAGGATATATGGATCCCCAGACATACGAGGAAGCCACCCGTCCGCTCGATGAATCCTATGAGGGAATAGGTGCTTACGTAGATGTTTCAGGTGATTATCTTACAGTGATCTCTCCCATCCAGGGGTCGCCGGCCGAAGCTGCCGGGTTAAAGACTGGTGACAAGATCATCAAGATAAATGACAACGACATGACCGGGATTGATCCAAGCGTTGCTTTACAATCCGTTCTGGGACCGGCAGGAACGGAAGTCAAGCTAACCGTTCAAAGAGGAGATGAAAACGAGATCCTGGAGTTTACCATTACCAGGGCTAAGATAGATCTTCCCTCTGTGGAAGGAAAGATGCTCGACAATAATATCGCCTACATTTCCATCAGTACATTTGGCGAGAATACCTCTCAACTGTTACAAAAGTACCTAAAAGAGCTCCTGGCAAATAATCCCACGGGACTCATTCTCGATTTACGTTATAACTCCGGGGGATACCTGACAACCGCAATCGAGGTCATCTCTCAATTCATTCCCAACGGAGTGGTGATGTATGAACAGGAAGGCGATGGCAGTGAAACCAGCTACGAAGCCATTTCAGGCGGGTTGGCTACGGAAATTCCCCTGGTGGTATTGGTGAATGAAGGTTCTGCTTCAGCATCAGAGATCACAGCAGGAGCGATCCAGGATTACAATCGCGCTCCATTGGTGGGTGTGACCACTTATGGCAAAGGTTCTGTGCAAAATTGGATACCCCTAAGCAATGATCAGGGTGCAGTTCGCATTACTATTGCCCGCTGGTTAACTCCCAATCACCGCCAGATACACAAAGTTGGACTTACCCCGGACTATGTGGTTGAAATCACGGATGAGGATGTTGCTGCAAACCTAGATCCACAACTCGATAAAGCAATTGAGCTTATCCTGAATGGGGATTAAAATGTTATGATTGTTTCAATAAAAAAGTACATTTGTTTGCATATGCTTAATTGACCAATCATTGAACACAGGGTATAATCACCCGTCGCTGATAATAGTATCTTGGGAGAGTGTCTTATGGACAACAATATTGTTGCGGATACAAACCGCACAATCGAACCGAAAATGAAATTCACTGGAAAAGTGGTTAAGGTTAGCCTTGCCGGAGCTGTTATCGATATCGGGCTTGGTAAACCGGCAGTCCTTCATATATCCCAGATCGTTGCCGAAAATAATACGCCGATCAAACGGGTTGAAGATGTTTTGAAAATTAATGATGAAGTAAATGTCTGGGTAAAGCGAATCGCCAAGAAGGATGGGGAGGAACGCATCGAACTCACCATGATTGCCCCCCTGGCTCTAGAATGGCGTGAAATAAAAGTTGGTGATTCGGTAAAAGGCAAAATTGTCAGACTTGAGAAATTCGGTGCATTTGTTGAAATTGGTGCGGAACGACCAGGACTCGTGCATATTAGCGAGATGGCACATGGTTATGTTAAAGTCCCCGGTGACGTAGTCAAGGAAGGCGATGAAATTGAAGCCCAGGTACTGGATGTAAATCGCCGGAAGAAACAAATTAAGTTAAGCATGAAAGCCCTGCTGCCCGAACCAGAGGAAGTTGTTGTTGAAGAAAAACCCAAACTGGCAGCCAAACCTGCACGGAAAAAGTCAACCGAATCCAATGAAGAACAAAAACCTGCCCGGAAACCTCGGAAGTCAGGTGGAGATTCAAATGCTGCTATCATGCAGGAAGTAAATGCAAGTGATGAACCCCAGCTTACTGCGATGGAAATGGCTCTAAAAGCTGCCATGGAAAAATCCAAAACAAAAAAACAGAAAGTTGAACCCCGTAAAGCAAAAACACGCGGAGCTGAACAGGAAGACATCCTAGAGCGAACGCTCAAGAGCAAAGCTCAAAACGATTAGAACCTGAAACCATCCCTTAAAAAGGGATGGTTTTTTTATTTTCCAGCATGATTTCTTGTAGAATACTTGTAGAGAGTTGGAGAATGCTATGGCAATAAAATACATCTTTTTTACAGGTGGTGTGGTCAGTTCAGTAGGTAAAGGGGTTACTGCTGCGGCAATTGGTCGTCTATTGAAACAACGCGGGTTCAAAGTGGCAGTGCAGAAACTGGACCCTTATATCAATGTAGATCCCGGCACGATGAGCCCTTATCAACATGGGGAAGTATTTGTGCTCGACGATGGGGCGGAAACTGACCTCGATCTTGGACATTATGAACGTTTTATCGATATCCGTCTGAATAAAGAATGTAACGTTACGACCGGACAGGTATATGCCGAGGTTATTGCCAAAGAAAGGCGTGGTGACTACTTGGGAGGGACGATCCAGGTAATCCCTCACATCACCAACGAGATCAAACGCCGAATCGCCATGGTTGGCAAGCTATCAGATGCTGAAATTGTGCTGGTTGAGGTTGGAGGAACCGTGGGGGACATTGAAAGCCTCCCCTTCCTGGAAGCTCTTCGCCAGTTGCGCAATGAACTGGGAAAAGAAAACACTCTTTATGTGCACGTGACCTGGCTACCTTACATTGGAGCTACCAGCGAATTAAAGACAAAGCCCACGCAGCATTCGGTTAAGGAGCTCAGGTCGATCGGTATATCCCCCGATATGATTGTCGCTCGAAGTGATACTCCTGTTGATGTGAGCGTATGTGAAAAAATCGCCCAATTCTGCGACGTAGAACCTCGCGCAGTTATCCCCATGGTCACCGCTCCAATACTGTATGAAATCCCATTGCTACTTGAAAATGCCAACGTGGGTTCTTTGCTGGTTGAAAAAATGAATCTTGCCGCTCCAAAGAAGGCTAATTGGAAACCTTGGGAGAAACTGGTTGAAGAGACCAAAAAAGAGAAACCAACGGTAACCATTGCACTGGTCGGGAAATACGTGGAACTCCATGATGCCTATATCAGTGTTCGTGAAGCCTTAAAACACGCTGCTCTCTCCCTCGGCATCGAGATCGACCTGAAATGGGTTCATTCGGTAGACCTCGAAAAAGGAGATCTGCATCAGCCACTTACTGGATTGCATGGCATACTGGTACCAGGTGGCTTTGGTAGCCGTGGAATTGAAGGAAAGATTAACGCCATTCGTTTTGCCCGGCAGAATAGCATTCCCTATTTCGGATTGTGTCTCGGGATGCAACTTCAGGTAGTTGAATTTTCTCGTAGCGTCCTCCACGACGAGAGAGCAAATTCGGCTGAGTTTGATAGTGCCACTCCTCACCCGGTGATAGATTTGATGCCAGAGCAAAAAGATATCACTAATCTGGGGGGAACAATGCGATTAGGATTATATCCCTGCCAGCTGATACCCGGTTCAATTGCGCATAAAGCATACAACACTGATTCAGTCCAGGAACGCCACCGTCACCGTTTTGAACTTAACAATCAATATCGCCAGCAATTGGAATCAAAGGGGTTGATATGCTCGGGGATTTCTCCGGATGGTAAATTGGTCGAGATAGTGGAACTTAAAGAACATCCGTTCATGCTGGGAACCCAATTCCATCCTGAATTCCTTTCACGCCCGACTAGGCCGCATCCCCTATTCGTTCAGTTTCTGCAAGCAGCATGTTCTCAGGCAGGGGTAAAGTTTCAAAACCCGCCATTGCAATTTGAACCTTAGCCCCGGAGTTATGTATTATACTTGCCTTGTTTTGGCATTATTCGCATTGATCTTCTAAAAAGGATGGAAAAAATGGAAATTGTAAACGTAGAAGGTTTGGAAGTTCTGGATAGCCGGGGTAACCCAACAGTCGAGGTAAGTGTCTTGCTGGAAGATGGTTCTTATGGCACTGCCATGGTACCCTCTGGTGCTTCCACAGGTATTCACGAAGCCCTTGAAATGCGTGACGGTGATAAAACCCGATATAGCGGGAAAGGTGTTCTTAAGGCAGTCGAAAATGTCAATGGCGAAATCGCAGAGAACCTTCTCGGCATGGATGCCTCTGACCAGAAGGATATCGATGAGTACCTTATCGCCCTGGATGGTACCAAAAACAAATCCCGCTTGGGAGCCAACGCCATTTTAGGTGTTTCATTGGCTGTGGCTAAAGCAGCAGCCGAGTCACACGGCATGTCTCTCTATCGTTATCTGGGTGGCGTATATGCCCATGTTCTGCCCGTCCCGATGATGAATATTCTCAACGGCGGCGCTCATACTGCCTGGCAGTCAACAGATGCCCAGGAATTCATGGTCATGCCATTTGGAGCTCCCAGTTTTGTTGAAGGTGTCCGCTGGGGTGCTGAGATCTACCATACACTTAAGAGTGTTCTCAAAGCCCGTGGATATGCCACCCTAGTCGGCGATGAAGGTGGGTATGCCCCGGCGTTGAAAGCCAATAATGAGGCAGTAGAAGTGATCCTCGAGGCGATCGAAAAAGCCGGCTACAAAGCAGGTGAACAGGTAGCCATTGCTTTGGATCCCGCCGCATCAGAGCTGTACGATGAAGAAAGCAAAACCTATAATCTGCGCAAGGAAGGCAAGAAATTAACCGGCGAACAGATGGTGGATTTCTGGAAGAATTGGGTCAGACAATATCCGATCGTCTCCATCGAAGACGGCCTTGCTCAGGATGACTGGGAAAGCTGGAAACTTCTGACAAAGGAAATTGGCAATAAAGTCCAGATCGTTGGTGATGATCTGTTAGTCACCAATACTGAACGGGTTCGCAAAGCCATCAAAGAACAAGCCTGCAACGCACTGCTTGTAAAACTTAATCAAATTGGCAGCCTTACCGAAACCATCGAAGCTGTCGAAACCTGTCAGCGAAGCGGCTGGCGAGCGGTTACCTCTCACCGTTCCGGTGAAACTGAAGATTCGACCATCGCTGACCTTGTGGTTGCATTAAATTGCGGACAAATCAAAACTGGTGCTCCCGCCCGGTCAGACCGAGTGGCAAAGTACAATCAACTGATCCGCATCGAAGCCGAACTGGGTGATACCGCCCATTACGCTGGATGGTCTGCCCTCAAGGCATACGAGAAGTAAACTATCAAGACAAAAAAACGGCGGACTGAAGTCCGCCGTTTTTCATTCTTGGCAAAAATCATTCTACTCAATTCTCTATTCCTGTGGTAAAAATCTAGGAAAGGGTATCATCCAAGGAGTTTGAAATGTCCCTCTACAATGAGTTCGCAACAGTCTACGCCAAGGGGAAATACCCGACCCTCTCTCAGGCAGTTGCAGAAATTTTGCCCAAATTACTCGAGGAATACAAAATTCCTGTCAATGGACATTTATTGGACGTTGCCTGTGGAGAAGGCAGTTTTGCGCTTTCCATGCAGGCACAGGGATGGGATGTAACTGGGATTGATCAGTCCGAAGAAATGTTGAGACTTGCACGGCATCGCGCCCATCAGTCTCAGGCGACCACACATTTTATTCAGCAGGACATGCGTTTTTTGGACTTCGACGAGAAATTTGATCTGGCTACCTGCTGGTTCGACAGCCTCAACTACATGCTCACCAATGACGACCTTCAGTCTACGTTTAACAATATCTCTCGGGCGTTAAAACCCGGAGGATGGTTCCTCTTTGACATGAACACGACCTATGGATTGGCTGTTCAATGGCAGCAATCCAAATGTTATATACAGCAGGAAACCCCTGACCTTCTCGAACTGCATCGAACCAATTATGATTTCGAAAAACACACGGCGTGCGTAAAGATCACCTGGTTCGTTCGAGAGGGAAACTTTTGGGAAAAATTTGAAGAGAAACACACCGAACGGGCATTCTCTATTGATGAAATTGAAAAATGCCTGCATTATGCCGGATTGAAGGTGGTCGGAAAATTCGGCAGTCTAACGGATCTGACTCCTCTGACTGCAACTTCGAGTCGGGTTTGGTTCGTCACGCAAAAACCGGCTATTTGAGCCCCAGTAACCTTCTCACTTCCGTCCAGACTTCATCAAACATTTCGATAGTCAAACGCCCGGTTTGAGTATTTTGCCGGCTGGGGTGGTAAGACCCGAGAATCCACGGTTCCGTACTGGTCGATGGGCAGAATGCTCCATGCTTAAAATCTGAAGCAGTTCTTTCCCTGTGTGTCAGTGTAAGAGCATTATCGTAGGCAATTCTTCCTAGAGCCACGATTCCTTCAAGTTTTTCAAAGTAACTGAGTTCAACCTCCAGGAAGGATCTGCAATTGAGGATTTCATCTGCCGCGGGTTTATTATCCGGAGGGACACATCGGCAAACCGCCGTGATCCAGATATCAAAAAGAACTAGTCCATCATCTCGGGTGGAACCCTCAGCCTGACTGGCAAATCCAGCTTTATGTAATGCCCTGAATAAAAACTTCCCTGAATCATCCCCTGTGAACATTCGCCCAGTGCGATTTGAGCCATGTGCTCCGGGCGCCAGCCCGAGAACCATTACCCGTGCCTGGTGGTCACCAAATCCCGGAACAGGTTTTGCCCAGTAAATTTGGTCTCTAAATGCTTTCCGTTTCTCAATCCCCACTTTTTCGCGCCACGATACCAATCGTGGGCAACGCTGGCAGTTGATGACTTCATTGCTTACGACTTCCAATGATCTTTTACCTGGGGTCATAGGATCAGCATGGCATCACCGAAAGAATAAAAACGGTATCCCCGTTCGATGGCTTTTTCATAGGCATCCAGGATCCTCTCTCGACCTGCAAAAGCGCTCACCAGCATAATTAATGAAGATTGCGGAAGGTGGAAATTGGTGATCATTGCATCGACCACTTTGAATTGAAATCCTGGAAGGATGAATAATCGTGTAGGACCGCTGATCGGTTCAACGCGTCCGGGTTCTTTGCACATCTGTGCTGCAGTTTCAAGCGTGCGCACACTCGTAGTGCCCACTGCAATCACTCGTTTTCCTGCCGCTTTTGTTTCATGCACCAAATTAGCAGCTTCAGTGGTTAATTCACACCACTCACTGTGGATGACGTGTTCTCTTGGATTATCTTCCTTCACCGGCATGAAGGTATCCAGACCCACATGCAAGGTCAAACGGGCAAATCGGACTCCATGTTCTTCAAGCATTGAAATCAATTCAGGGGTGAAATGAAGACCTGCAGTGGGTGCAGCAGCTGATCCGGTATGGGTTGCATAAACAGTCTGATATCTCTCCGGGTTCTGCAAATGCGTGTGAATGTAAGGTGGTAACGGCATCTCTCCCAATCCGGTTAACTTATCCTCGATCGGTTCAAGGAATTTGATAATGCGCCGGCTGCCTTCCATTTTTTCAACGATCTCTACAACGGGTCCACCTTCTAAGGTTAATTGAAGACCGGGATTAAGTCCTTTTCCACCCACCAGTACTTCCCAAACATCCTTCTCGATGCTTTTTAGAAGCAGCAATTCCACCCGACCGCCGGTAGGTTTTCGGGCATATAACCTGGCCGGAATGACCCGGGTTTGGTTGACGACCACCAGGTCGCCAGGCTCAAGGTATCGCCCAATGTTGATGAACTGATCATCCTCAGGGGTTTTGCTGGTCCGGTTCAGGATCATTAATCGCGAAGCATACCGGGGTTCCACCGGTGTCTGCGCGATGCACTCAGACGGCAAATGATAATCGAAATCGGATGTTTTCATGCTCAGGGGATCAGCCGAGGCTGGTTTTCCTTGGCCGTATAGGGAATGTTCAAATGCTGGTAAGCCAGTTCCGTAGCTACCCGGCCTTGCGGGGTCCGGTCCAGGAATCCCAGCTGCAACAGGTAAGGCTCAACCACATCCATGATGGTGTCCGCTTCCTCGCTGATGGAAGCGGCTATTGTCGAAAGTCCAACAGGACCACCATTGTATTTACTGATGACTGTGCTTAAAACTCGCCGGTCAACCTCATCCAGTCCTAACGCGTCCACTGCCAGCAGGTTCATTGCATCTTTGGCGGTTATTTCGTTGATCCGTCCGTCACCGCGTACCTGGGCATAATCCCTCACGCGGCGCAACAGTCTGAGAGCAACTCTGGGTGTTCCCCGCGCCCTGCGGGCGATTTCAGCAATACCGCTGTTCTCTGCCTGAACCTGTAGTAATCCTGCGGCTCGTCTGACAATTTCGATCATCGATTTTTCATCATAGTAATCCAGCCGGTAGACTGCTCCAAAACGCGCGCGTAAAGGAGCAGTTATCAGCGCTAAGCGGGTCGTAGCACCAACAACGGTAAAACGGGGTAACTTCAGTCTCAGCGATCTAGCTGCTGGTCCTTTGCCTATGACAATATCCAGGGCATAATCTTCCATCGCCGGGTAAAGGATCTCTTCGATCGCTTTGCCCAACCGGTGAATTTCGTCAATGAATAGTACATCCCCTGCCCGCAAGTTCGTCAGGATTGCAGCCAGGTCTCCTGTACGTTCAATCGCCGGTCCTGAAGTAATCTTAATATTCACCCCCATTTCGTTGGCAAGCACATGTGCCAGGGTTGTTTTTCCCAGCCCGGGGGGACCATAGAATAATACGTGATCGAGTGACTCTTTCCGTTTTTTCGCTGCCTGGATCAGGATTTCCAGGTTCTTTTTAACCTGATCCTGCCCGATCAGTTCATTCAGGCTGGTAGGACGCAGAGTTAGGTCAATATGATCATCTGGTTTCTCGACTGGATGGGTAACGCGGGTCTCTTCCTGGCTCATAGCAATGATTATACTATTTCCCGTGGAATTGGAACATTGATAGCTCACCTATACGCAATAATGTTCATCCAAAATAACGCTATAATTGTTAAAATTATCAGGAGCTGCCATGGACAATGTCTTTGTTTCCAATCACCCGTTGATTGCTCATAAACTCAGTATATTACGCGATGTTTCCACTGAACCTCAAAAGTTTCGCGAACTAGTCCGTGAAATTGCCGGCCTTCTATGCTACGAGGTTACTGCTGATTTATTAACAGAACCCACCCAAACGCAAACACCCCTTGCTATGGCTTCGGGAAAAACCCTAAAGGAGAGGATCGGGCTAATTCCCATTCTAAGAGCAGGTTTGGGAATGGTCGAAGGATTCTGGGGGCTTATGCCGTCCGCTGAGGTCTGGCACATCGGCATTTATCGCGATGAAAAAACCTTACGCCCGGTGCAGTACTACAACAAACTCCCTACCGATCCAACCGTATCGGTCTGCCTGATCCTTGATCCAATGCTCGCCACCGGTGGGTCCGCAGCTGCAACGATCGATGTACTGAAAAAATGGGGAGTGAAAAAGATAAAATTCGTCGGTCTCATCGGTGCCCCGGAAGGGATCGCCACCGTACACCGCGCTCATCCAGAAGTCCCTATTCACCTCGCCGCTGTGGATGAAAGACTTAACGAAATCGGCTACATCGTCCCCGGGTTGGGAGATGCCGGTGACAGGCAGTTTGGCACTGGATAAATATATTGAAGAATAGACCCCGTTTTACCGGGGTCTATTCTTATCATTTCCTGGCCGCTTCCACGATCTTGATGAAATCAGCAGGTTTCAGGCTCGCACCGCCAACGAGTGCCCCATCAATCTCTGGTTGGCTGAAGAATTCAGCAGCATTATCCCCGTTCACGGATCCGCCATATAGGATGCGGATATTCTGGGTAATTGCACTTCCAAAGAGTGTTGCCATTGCAGGTCGGATGTGGTCATGCAGCACAGCATTGGCACCTTCACCGGTGGCTGCTTTTCCTGTTCCAATCGCCCAGACGGGTTCATAAGCCACAACGATCTGTGCCGCGCTGCTGGCGTCAATGTCCTTGAAGCCATTCGATAGTTGCCGGCGTACCACTTCGCCCGTCTTCCCGGCTTCATATTCTGCCAGGGTTTCTCCAACGCACACAATGGGAATAAGCCCGATCGCCAACGCTGCCTTAAGTTTCTTATTCACAATTTCATCGGTCTCGCCAAAATAGGCACGCCGTTCGGAATGCCCAATAATGACATACTTGCAAAATTCCCGTACCATGGCCGGTGCTACCTCACCCGTAAATGCCCCTGAGATTTCCCAGTGAAGGTTCTGCGCGCCGAGTCCCACATCTGAGTTTTCCAGTTGCGCAGATAAGAACATCAGACTTGGAAATGGTGGACATAGTACTTTCTCCACTTCAGGAACCCCATTTAAACCAGGAAGGATTTCTTCAACCAGTACAGCTGCTTGTTCAACTGTCTTATTCATTTTCCAATTACCCGCCACCAATGGTCTGCGCATGATCCCTCTCTTTATCTCATCTGATTTTTGTGCAATTATAGTCCCTTTTACCCGCCCTCTCTGAAATTATCTGGAACGTTGACTCTCTTCGGGCTTGAGGGTATTATCAAGTTCCAGGCTGGTCAGATGGTCGCGGAGTCTTCGGACTTCGAGGAAAGTCCGCTCTCCACAGGGCAAACCGCCGGGTAACCCCCGGGGCGGGGATTCTTCGGAAGAACCTGCCGGATCGGGCCACAGAGACATACCGCTCCAACTGCACCTCCTACTCCTGAAAGGGATATGGAAGGTTGCAGTTGGAGCAAGGGTGAAAAGGTGGTGTAAGAGACCACCGGCGCGGCCGTAATGCCGCGGCCAGGCAACCCCCGGTTGGAGCAAGGCCAAGCAGAGACCAATGCCATCTCCGGATGGCGGGAAGCGGCTCGTTTTCTTATGAGTCTCGGGTAGGCTGCATGAGCTGAAGGGTGACTTTCAGCCTAGAGAGATGACCATCTCCGGTGAAACCGTGCTTCGGCATACCTTTCACCGGCACAGAAAGCGGCTTATCGGCCAGCCTGGTAAAAAGATCTGCTTATGCACAAAGGGGATTTTATTGATTATGGGCACACCACGAAAACACACCCTGTATGCTAATCATTTTTTTAGGACAATATTGATAATTGCCCTTTTAGTGCCATTTTTTTCAGCCTGTTCAACTCAAAATCAGTCTCCAAACCAGCAGGGGTCAATAAGCACTCTTGCAACAAATTCACAACCCCAACTTATTCCATCGCCAATCACCACCCTCCCTCCATTGTTAAATTCCGAACTTCTTTTTAAGGAAGGGAAATATACCCGTGACTCGTATTGCGACAGGATTTTTAATTATCATCTGACCACTTATGGACCTCTAACAATTGCTATTGCTGATAATTTTACCGAACCCCAGGATTTGCAAAAAATCGGAACACAAGTAATAGCACGATACCGTGACCTTTATCTCAACGCTCCTATTCCACTTGAGCAGCCGCTAACTGTATTTATCCTACCGGATTACAAGGTTGGGGAATGTAGTTCAAGGGATGGACGTGTCTTTATATCAGTTAATAGTCTTGATTCGCGCACTTTTCTTGAAGAGATGGTTGGAGTAGGAGCGGGAATCAGCGAATACTGGATACAATCCGGGATAGTATCTCTCATATTGGGAGAGCAGCCCGACAGTGAAGTACTAAAAAACTGGTACATAAACACTGATGATCTGGATATGGCTGGGCTGTTCATTGCCCGTTTCAACGAATATTGGGCAAGCGAAAAAGAGATTGAAATTGCCCGCTTGTCAGCTGCTTCGTTAGTTCATTATTCTCTCGATGTTGAAAAAATCCCACCAGAAAATCTGGCGGAATCGGTAAATAACGATGTGCGAACACGCTGGCTTGAATCAATCGGAGTTAATAGGACAGTAACATATCCTTATGATGGACGTTTTAATGATTTTGTCTATTCCCGCAGCAGTGACTGTAATTTGATCGTACAGACAGATACTATACGTTTTTGCCTGAACAGGCTCCCGGATGATGAATATATTGATGAAATATCCGAGGCTGAATTTCTGATCGATCAATCTTACTATGGTCGTAAAGTGTTGGTGGATTACATCCTGGCTGAGGCACCATCTGTAAGCAAATTGATGGATCCTGATGAAATGATAACCATCGAGGTTATTGATCTCAAAAACAAACTTGGGTATACACATGAGAATTTAATCGTTCTCAATTGGAGCGCTGTGTATTTTTATCCTCTACATGAGATCGTCCATACCTTCAACTGGAATCATAATTTGGCTATAACCCGCAAATCTGTCTGGTTGAGCGAAGGATTTGCACAATATCTCGGGATGCTTTTACCACTTTACCAGCAAACCGAAAAACGTTGTGTCTTTGAGGATTTGACTGGTCGCGTTCACGATGATGAAGTTAGTTTCGGTTCGAAAATATCCTACTGCTATTGTCTTGATTCTGAACAGCTTGAGACAGCCAAAAAATGGTATTTAGCCCAAGGCGGGCTATTTATCGACGAAGCATCAACCGATCCTCGTCTTTTTGCGGATGCGGTTGCATTTGCAACCATGTACCGCGATGCCTATGGCTGCTCTCGTGGAATCCCTATAGGCGAAAAATACAAAAACCTCATTCCAAGGCAAAATTTGGATAGTCAGGAAGGTTTAGAACTTAGTTATCATCAGGCTGCCTCATTCATTGCCTGGTTATGCGATGCTTATTCCCTGGATAGGGTGTTGAATGTTTATGTAAACCTGGCTGAGAATGGATTGCTGGACGGAAAAAGCTATGAAGAACTGAAATCCGCATGGTTGTCGGATTTGCTTTCAAAAGGTCAGGGGATTGAGATCCCTGGTCTTCCTCATCAATGATAGTCACCTGAAAATTCTTTTTCGGCATGCATTATGTTGGAACTGAAAGCGGCTTTTTGGCCAGCCTGGTACAATTTCCACATTTTCCTAGCTCAATTCGCACTAATTTGCACTTAATAAGATGTGTTTCCTTTTAACCAGCATAGAGCATTGAAGTCTTTGTCCATCATTCTCACCGGTTTTTAACATGACCGGTTTACTATACAATATCTGCATATTTTTGAAATATCGAGGTCCTCATGATCAAACCAATTTCCGATCGCATCGTTGACAATGTCCAGAAGGTGATCATCGGCAAACGTGAGACAATTGAATTAATGCTCGCAGCTGTCCTGTGTGAAGGACATGCCCTGCTGGAGGACGTTCCCGGCACCGGCAAGACCACCCTGGCAAGAGCTTTAGCTGCCTCCCTGGGGTGCACCTTCCGCCGCATCCAGTTCACTCCTGACCTGCTTCCCTCGGACGTAACAGGCATTAACTGGTTCAACCAGAAGAAACAGGAATTTGAGTTTCGTGCCGGACCAGTTTTTTGCAACATTCTCCTCGCCGACGAAATCAACCGCGCCACGCCACGAACGCAGTCCGCTTTGCTGGAGGCAATGCAGGAAAGGCAAACTACAATAGATGGCATTTCGCATTCTCTGCCTCGGCCTTTCCTGGTTCTAGCCACACAGAATCCAGTGGAATTGGAAGGAACTTTCCCTCTACCGGAAGCCCAGATCGACCGGTTCCTTGTTCACGTTCATATCGGTTATCCTGACCGTGAGGAAGAGAATTCCATGCTTGAACGATTCCGCAAAGAGGATCCGATGTTCTCCCTCAAACCGGTTGTTTCCGGAGAAGAAATCCTGCAAATGCAAGTGGAAAGAAAGAATATCCGGGTTGAGACTTCGATCCGGGATTACATTGTTCGTATCAGCGTAGCCACCCGAAATAATGTTGATATCTCCCTGGGTGCCAGCCCTCGAGCTACGCTCTCACTCTACCAGGTCAGCCAGGCGTGGGCAGCCCTGCAAGGACGCGATTATGTTTTACCGGATGACGTCAAGCAAATGGCACCTAAAGTTCTCAGTCACCGCCTTATCATTGCTCCACATGCTCAACTTCGTGGACGCAATGTGCAGGAATTGATCTCCGACATTGTGGGTTCCGTTGCAGTCCCAGTCGAATCATGATCCCGTTTCGCAGTTGGTTCTGGGTATTGGTTTTAGGGTTCTTAATAGGCATTGCCCTGCGGATGCCCTGGCTCGTCTTTTTTTCTACCTGCATGGCGATTATTCTGCTTGTTTCCCGTTACTGGAACACACATTCTCTGGATCATGTTTCCTATAAGCGATTTTTTCGCTTCAGACGTGGGTTCCCGGGTGAACCTCTGAATCTTGCGATCGAGGTGGAAAATGCCAAGCGGCTTCCCGTTAACTGGCTCAAAGTTGAAGACCGCTGGCCTTATGGTGTTGGTCCTGTTGATCGAAACGAATTGATCATGACTCATACTCCGGAGTCGGGCAACTTCATCAACCTCTTTAGTTTGCGCTGGCACCAGAAGGTTCGTAGAAACTTTGAGATGGTATTTACAAAACGCGGACTCTACGAGGTTGGACCTGTTACCCTGGAATCAGGTGATCCATTTGGAATGATGCGATCCACCATTGAGCAGGAACGCCCTGAATTCCTGACTGTGTTTCCCGAAATTCTACCTTTTAACCCGTTAACTTTCCAGGCTGAGGATCCATTGGGAGAGCAGTCCACCCGTAAACGGCTTTTCGAAGATCCCTTACAGCCAATGGGTGTTCGAGAATACCAGCCGGATGATGACTTCCGGCGTATCCATTGGCCGGCAACAGCCCGCACAGGAGAGCTGAAAGTAAAAGTTTATACACCCATATCTGCCCGGGTGATGATGGTGTGTCTCAACGTTTCCACAACAGCCAGACCCTGGCTTGGTACCTTCCCAAAGACCTTTGAGCAACTGATCCGGGTCGCCGCCACAACCATTAGTAATGCAGTTGAGCAAGGCTATTCAGTCGGGTTGATCTCGAACGGCAGTGTGGCACACTCTGACCAGCCTTTCAAGGTTCCGCCTGGAAAATCAAAAGATCAATTGGGGATCCTGCTCCAAACCCTGGCAGGGGCAACCAATTATGTCACTGCCCAATTTGAGGATTACCTTCTCCGATCGATGGGAAATATTCCGATTGGATCAGCCCTCGTAATAATAACTGCCATGAATTCACAACGGCTGAATGAAACTCTGCTGCGTATGAAAAGGTATCGCCGGCATACAACCTTGATCTCCCTTGACCCCTCCACACCAGTAGAGATTCCCGGAATCCGCACGTTGCATATACCGTTTGAGGAATGATGGAATCCACCGGATCTGCGCAAAGAACAAGACCAATGCTCCTACAGGATCTTTGGACAGAACTTGCCTCGATTTCTCTCTTCCTGGGAGAGATCACCTGGGCAAGCGTTATGTTCTGTACCTTTTTTAACCGTCCACTGGATTACCTGAGGATCGGGGTTTGGCTGGTGCTTTTCGGGTTTTCAACCTATTTTGGTGAACGAATTCTAATCCATTTCACAAACAAGCGGTGGCTCATCATGATCATTAATGGAGCCTGGATCGTGACTGCCCTGGTCTTGTTCACCCGGTTCGTTGTGTACATGGACTCATCTCTGAGTTTATGGAATATGTTATTAGACCCGTTAAGGAATTTGAACCGCCAGCCGGTTCTTCAAAGCCAGTTATGGCAGATGTTGTTTCTGGTGGTCTTGCTCCGACGAGGAGTTGCCCTGGCAGTCTCCAGTGCGAATGCCTGGCGCGCTGTTCAATCCTTCCAGGTGGGAATGTTGATGTTTTTCTTCTTCGGATTCACCACAACCTGGGAAAATTTTACTGCGAATCTCTTTCCCTTTTTGCTCTATTTATTATTTGCTATAACAGCACTTACATCATCCCGGCTTGCGACGCTGAGCAACCAGCCAGGTTACAAATTCTCTGGTTTCACCAAATCCTGGTTTGCCTGGATCCTGGCATTGACCGTGGTGTTAATTGCTGTTGGCAGCAGTATCGGATGGATAACCGGCATAGGGTACATTGCCATAACAGAATGGCTCTTGCGTGTGGCGTATGGACTGGGAATTTCCGTGGTTGTGCTGCTCTTCTCTCCACTCATCGCATTGATTGGACTTCTATTGCCATGGTTGAATAAAATACTCGCTTCCATCAGCGGAAAGCGATTTGGTTTGGAGCAGCTTGAATTCATCCAGTCGCTCAATAATCCGGATCCAGTTAAAGCAGCTCAAGTAAACAATGTGATGAACCAAATCATTACGATAAGTCTGATCACTGCTTTGGTGATTACAATCATTATCATCATTGTAAACACCAGGCGAAGAACAAATTTAAATCGTAAAATGGAGATTGATGACCAGGTCTTCAGGACTGTTGGTCAAAAAAAGCCTCGATTCACCGGGTTCACCCCCGACTTTTTCCGTACCCGGTTTGACCAGGCGCGCCGTTGGCTGGCATCAGCCCGTATCCGGAGGGTTTACCAGGAACTCATGGACTATTGCAAAAATATGGATAGTCCCCGCCTGCCGGCGTTCACTCCATATGAATTCCTTCCCGAATTGATCAGGCTATTCCCTGAACTGGAAACTGAAGTCACTTTGCTGACAGATGTTTATCAACGGGTTAGGTATGGGGAAATACCCGAAACAGCGGAAGAACTTGAAAATATTATTCAAGCCTGGGAGAGAGTCAAAGCATATGCGCGTAAACAGGTAAAAGAAAGGCGCAATCGCTTGCGCCGTAATTGATCTGTTGTCTAGAATAAATTCAGGATTCCAGCCCCGCCAAGCGCGAAACCTAGCATTTTCAAGCATTTGCCCGGCCAGCTCCACAGCAGGTATTTCCAGAGTGGCATTTTCAATGATCCTGCAACCATGCCGGCAATATCAAAAAGTGGATTGGGGATGATCGCCAGCACAAGAATGATGATTCCGCCGTAATTCTTCATCCAACCGGATATCCGATCATACCATTTGCGATTCTCGATCACTCCCTGACCGCTGAAACCAGCGATATAACCAGAAAGCTCACCTATAGCAGCTCCAGTGCCGGCGGCAAGTGCCACCCACCAGGGATTGAAAACCGCGCCCATCGCGGAAGTGAACAACACCCCGGGTACAGGCAGAATAAGGGTGGCATTTGAAAGCATCGACACCAGGAATATCCCCGGGTACCCTAAAGCTCCCAATTGTTGGATCTTGTCGCGATTGACCACCAGCAAAACTGTTACAGCGATTACTGCAGCTAGTGCCAGTATGCGAACAACAGTCAGTTTCCACCCTGTTAATTTTTTCAATCTTTGTGCTCTTCACGCAACAAGGATTCAATGCGGGCAATTACCATATCCATAGCCACTTTATTCAGTCCGCCTTCAGGGATGATAATATCTGCGTAACGTTTGCTAGGTTCTACAAAATCCATGTGCATCGGCCGCACTGTTTTTAGATATTGATTGATCACGGTATCCGTGGTTCTGCCACGTTCGCTGATATCCCGCTGAAGTCTTCTGATAAAGCGAATATCAGAATCGGTGTCCACAAAAATTTTCACATCGAACAATGGTCGCAACCGCTCATCTGCATAGATGAGAATCCCCTCAACCAGGATCACCCTGCGCGGATCAACATGGATCGTTTGAGCAGTTCGACTATGTGTTGTGAAATCATAGACCGGTAGTTCAACCGCTTTCCAGTCTTTGAGGGCAAGGATGTGGTCTCTCATTAATTCTGATTCCAGCGAATCCGGATGGTCAAAATTTACTTCTGCCCTTTGGTTGGGGAGAAGGGTCGTTAATTCCCGATAATAAGCATCATGTGGAATATACGATATCCTCTGCCTGCCAACGCGTTTTAACACCATTTCGGCCACAGTGGTCTTGCCGCTGCCACTGCCACCTGCAACACCAATAACAAGAGGGGTGGGTTTATTGGACATACGTCAATTATACATTGGCGTCAATGATCCAATCCATTTGAACACAAACGGATGTAACAAATTAACAATAGTAAATATATAATATTGGCATGAAGTATGTGCAATATATTGAGAGTAACTACATCCAGTCCAGTTGAAGGAGAAGATCATGGATAAGTTAAGCAAACGAAATGCGCTGATTTTGACCCACATAGGCGGATTGATTATCATCGGCGTCCTTCTCGCCGGGTTGATGCCATACATATACCGCACCGGAATCGTCTACCCTGGGTTTGGTTGGTATAAAGCAGGGGTTACAGTCATAGGGCTCATCCCCCTCGGATTGGGATTATTCAGGCTGTTTAAAAAATCATCCAAGTAAATTTCTGGTCGATTTCTATCTACATTTTTACCGAAACGGCTGTGTAATATAAGTCTTGCCTATATATCTCATTTTTTTGTTCAATTGGGAATATTTAAGTAATACCGAAGGGAATCGTCTGTGCTGGTCGGTTTCCACCAGTAAATCCTTGACCCGGATCAGATATCGAAATTGATGCAAAAGAATTGATAACCTAAGGTTGAGGAAATTGATAATACAAATAATGTTAAATATTTAGAGCCACCGAAGCGAGTCGCCTGTGCTGGTCGGTTTCCACCAGTAAACCCTTGACCCGGATCAGATATCGAAATTGATGCAAAAGAATTGATAACCTAAAGTTGATGAAATTGATAATTCAAATATTGATAAATATTTTGAGCCACCGAAGGGAGTCGAACCCTTGACCCGCCGCTTACGAAGCGGCTGCTCTGCCAACTGAGCTACGGTGGCTTATAATTAGCGAGGCGAATTATAACAGCACCCCACATCAATATGCAAGGAAACCCGATGAACATTGCCATGATCTCATATCACACCTGCCCTCTTGCCACTCTTGGCGGCAAGGATACCGGTGGGATGAATGTATATGTAGCCGAACTTACTCGCGAATTGGGGCGTGAAGGTGTTCACGTTGACGTATTCACCCGTTCCCAGGATGAACATGTTCCGCATGTGATGCACAACCTTGGTTACGGCAACCGCGTTGTCCATATTCCCGCGGGACCTGAACATCCGATGCCCAAACCTGAACTGTCGGGTTACATCCCGACTTTCGCCCATGAAATACTAAAATGGTCTGCAGATAAAGGGATCCATTATGATCTAATCCACAGCCATTACTGGATGTCCGGAATTGCAGCCGGTATACTCAAGGAAAACTGGAAAACCCCTATCCTGCAAATGTTCCACACCCTCGGCTTGATGAAGAATCGGATTGCGCAGACTCCGGCAGAGATCGAAGGCGAATACCGTATCGAAGGTGAAAAAAAAGTGATGGATAGTGTCGAGAGGATTGTTGCTGCGACCCAGGCTGAAGAAGCGCAATTACAGTTACTCTACAATGTTCCTCACGAAAAAATTCACATCATTCCACCTGGAGTCGATATCGGTCGGTTTTACCCGATCCCTGATGATGAGGCGAAAGAAGTAATTGGGCATGGAAAGTGTCCGCGGCTCTTATTGTTTGTGGGCAGGATCGAGCCTTTGAAAGGAATTGATACCCTTATCAGGGCACTTGCGATCTTACGGAATAATGGTGCGATGGATCACGAGTGTTATTCACTCGCTATCATAGGCGGGGAACCAGACGCATCCCCTGAGGATATGTCTGCGGAGATGGCTCGTCTAAAATCTTTGTGCCGCGAGCTTGGACTGGAAGACCTGGTTGTTTTTTTAGGAAAACGATCCCAGGAAACCCTGCCTTATTACTACTCCGCAGCAGAGATCTTAATTATGCCGTCCCATTACGAAAGCTTTGGTATGGTCGCTTTAGAAGCCATGGCTTGTGGAACTCCAGTGGTTGCTTCTCAGGTGGGCGGGCTGGCTTTCCTGGTACAGGATGGAATAACCGGGTATGTAGTTCCCGGAGGCGATGCTGATGCTCTTGCTAAAACTCTGGTCAAACTGATGAAGGATCCCGCACTCAGTGACCGTTTAGGAAAACAAGCGGCTGAGTATGCCAGATTCTATTCCTGGGATAAGATTGCAGGACGGATAAAAACCGTCTATGAAGATATGCTACTTGAGTGTGAAAATTGCTAAATTAGAACCACAAGCCTGCGAGCATTGCACAAAAAGCTAAAAAAATACCACAGGTCTGCCTCTGCGTGATTTTTTGCGTCCTGAAAGCAATCCACCATAGGAGAAAGAGAATAGTTACCAAAGCAACAGCCCGGATTGACCGGTACCCCGCGATCAGCAATGGTGACCACTCTGTTAAATACATACCAGTTCTAAAATAAAGAGTTCCCCCCCATAACAGCAAAAATTCCAACAAGAAATATCCCAACCCGGTTGGAAGGGCTTTTTTCCATAAAGCGCTTACAAAAATGAACAGCACAAACCACACCGACCAACCGACAATGTTAAATTTCTCACTTTCCAGAACCAGGTCAGAAAATTGCACGGCTTGCCAGATCAGAGCTCCAGCCGTCATGCCATCAAAAACCAAACGATTTTTGTCCCGACCTGTCAGAAGTGACCTGCCGAGCATGTAAGTGCCAAGCGCTAGTAAAAAAAGGACATAAACAAAAATACCGATCTTGCCAAGTAATTTCTCAATGGGTAGATAGATCAACCTGGTGCCAAAGGTGACCATCAATAAATATCCAGCGGTGCCAAAACCGTCATAGATCTTACTAACAGATTCAGTAATAAAACCATGCATGGGGATTATCTTACCCTACTTTTTTTATCTTGGATGCCCGGCGAACGGTTTGTTTTCCATATCGCTCGTTTATTTCATCCAAGGCTTTCAGCAGATTCCTTTCCTTCTCGTTCGACGAATCCCACAGGCTCATCTGGTGAGTCGTGTCAACAAGGTCTGATCCCCCCACACCGATCAATCGGACAGGCTTCCCTTCCGTCCAGATATTCCGCCAAAGTTTTTCAGCAGTTGTAAAAATCATCCCATCCTGATCAGTGGGATTTTCTAGACGTTCCTGGCGCGTATGAGTTGAAAAATCACTCCACCGGATCTTCAATCGGATTACTCTTGCGCAGATATCTTCCTGCCTCATCCGGTAGGCAATTTTTGCGGATAGATCACGAAGGGTTTGCCGTAATTTTTCAGGGTCGGATGTATCCTTGGAAAAGGTGGTTTCCTGGCTGATTGATTTAGCATCCCGTTCCAGCGTCAAGGGGCGATTGTCGATTCCCATCGCTTGAAAATGCAATTCGCGGCCGATCTTACCGAAAAGGATCTCCAGCTCCTTTGGATCGCGTGCAGCAATTTCGCCAATCGTATGAATTCCTGCGTTGGCAAGAAACTTTTCAAATTTGGGTCCAACTCCCCACATTGCAGATGTCTTCAAAGGTGCAAGAAATGCTGCTTCTGCTCCTGGTGGAACAACCAATATGGCTCGCGGGTAACTGCCGGTTCGACTGCGTGCTTTTCCCTGGTCTGTGGCGATCTTCGCAACCAATTTGCAGGTAGCTGCTCCAATCGAACAAGGCAAACCAGTTACCTTTAATACATTTTCCTGGATTTCACGGGCAATTCTCTCAGGTTCTTCAGAGAGATCCGTTACATCGATGAATGCTTCATCGATTGAAACCTGTTCCACCAATCCCGATCTTTGATGGAGAATCTCCATTACAGCGTCAGATTTCTGGCTGTACTCTGCATACTTTCCAGAAATAAGGATCAACTCAGGGCAGATTTTCAGTGCTAGACCTGTCGGCATGGCAGAATGCACTCCCATTTTTCTCGCAGGGTACGAGCAAGAGGAGATAACACCACGATGGTCTGCACGTCCACCAACGGCAAAAGCCTTTCCTGCCAGCGAAGGATTGTTCAATTCTTCAACTGCACAAAAGAAGGCATCAAGGTCCAGATGTAATATTTTCCGATATCGCATAGATCCCGCGAAGCTATTATAGCACACAAGTTCTATTTTGACTTAGAATTCCACAGAAATCGTTATTACCTTGCTGATTATTTCATTTGAGCTTTAAGTGAATTGATCGGTTCAATTGGGGTAGGATCTGTGTCATAAGCCATCGCCAGGTAATAGGCGGTGTAATCACCGAATAATAACGTTGACCACATTTGCGCCAGCCGGGTATCCCCCCGTGCCTGAACAATATCCGTATTCAAGCCTTCTATCATCATAATTTGTCTTGTTGCATCAGACCGTTTTAAATTCCGGGGATGATCGAATTTCGCCTGAAGAAAAACACGGATCTCGTGCGAAAGAGGTTCTGAGGGGTTGTAAACCCCTGCAACCGTATTATGGTCAGCTTCAGGAAGGAATTCAAAATTTGCAGAAGCCTTCGCAAGTTCATTTATCTGGCATTTCCAGCGTCGCGCCACTGGAGACATAAAACCACTAGCAAAAATCGTAACGACCCTGCCAACCATCTGACCCGCCATGCGTTTAGCTGGATTATCCTTAACAGGAATCTCTGCTCCCAGGTTTTCGGCAACATTCTTTATGGTTAATATCATGTCGTTCACTTCGGTGGTTGGGTCAGAAATTAATCCCAATTTTATGAATAATGCCAAAAGCAGTCCAAAGGAAAATCCCACCGCTGCCCTAGGTTGACCGCGGTGGGTGAATTTCCACACCGGTAAACCCGCATTTGTGAGCATTCTCGAAAGCTTTCCACCTGTCGTAATCCCTACTATTTGGCAATTACGTTTGCAAGCTTCATCAAATGCAGATAAAGCCTCTTCAGTATTTCCCGAATGGGATGAAAGTATCACAAGCGTTTGCCTATCGCGTGCAAAAGCCGGAAGGCCATAATCGCGATGAACAATAATGGGGATCTCTACTTTGTCAGCAACATAGGCAGCCAGAAGATCAGCGCCAATCGCGGATCCCCCCATTCCGCAGATTACCACCTGATGGATCATATTCATCTGGGGTAGCGGCATCATCAACCCCAATTTCCATGCCCTTAGCAATTGTTCCGGTAATGCATTAATATGTCCCAGCATGTTCTGCTGGTCAAGTTGCCCAAACTGTTCGTGTTCATCAAGATTCATAATGGCATCCTTCAAGTTCCTGCATTACTGGATTTTACCCTATTACCACTTAATCCTTAAATACCTGAACAGGCAGCAAATTGCCTGTTCAGGAGAATAACACTCTAGCTATTTTTTAATTTTCTTCACTAACTCCAAAAACTCTTTCCATTCCTCTTCAAACATGTGAATAGTAACGTTATTCAATTCAATATTGTACGTTGTTTCACCATCCGGTTCTTCTGCACACCAGATGGCATAACTATCTGTTTCAGCCATAGTGGTTACTTTTGGATCATACGCTTCTGTCATTTTTCTCTCCTTTTCTCTTTAGGAATTTTCCCTTTTGTTTTTCTTTTTGCTTTGATTTCTATTCTTCCGAATATTTACTTTCTCCAACCATCGGGTAAGTACTACTTTTATCGGTTCAGGACGAGGGTAGGTTTCCATCCCGTCCCAGGGATCAACATCCATTAATTTACGAGTGATATAGGTGAATATCAACTTGATAGAAGCTAAAACTGGTGCAGAAAGCAATACCCCGATAAAACCAAACAAACTTGCTGAAATGAGCACCATGACTAGAACTGCCGCAGGGTGAATTTTAAGAGCATTCGACATTACCCGCGGACTTACAAAGTTATCGATGATCAGATCGGAAAGCCAGGCAGCTCCAACTACAATGAGAGCATAAGGGAAAGGTAATAGGTTAAAATGGTTTGTTTGGAACAAAGCCACCAATCCATAGGTAGTCCAAGCCACAAAAGGTCCAACATATGGAACAAACCGGGCTAATCCAGCCAGCAACGCCAACAGAAAAAAATACTTAACCCCCAAAACACTCAGCAGAAGCGAGTACCAGGCTACTGTTATCAGGAATACGATCAATTGACCCCGGAGGAAAGCATTCCAAATCTGGGATAGTTGAACTCCCATTCTGTTGATATCTGCTTCATATGTCGGGATTGTTAGTCGTATCATCTTCGCCCGAACGCCTGAACTTTCAGACATAATGAAGTAGGAGATCAGCAGGATAAAAACAGTCCAGGTCAGTGTGGACCCAACCCCTGAAGCAATTGATCCCAGCAAAGAGCCGATTTTCCCGAGGGATGAATTCATAATCCCTTGAAATTGAGTGGTTAGATCAGAAACCTTAAGATTGGATAGATCGAACGACCAGGGACCGATCTGCAATGGTTTTGACGTAACCGAGGTTAACCAGCCTGGCAAGTCCCCGATAATTGATTGCAGATAATCAATCAAGTTCTGCAATTGATCAAAAATGGAAATCCCTCCCCAGGTTAATAAGGCAATTACTCCCAGGAAAATTAAAAGGTAAATTATTGTTGAGACAAGTCGCCAGGGTATTTTTAGTTTTTTGTTGAAAAAAGAGGCCAAAGGGTGAATCAAATATGCAAGTACAAAAGAGAGTAACAAAGGAGCAATAAAGTTTTGAAACCGGAACAGCAACGCCAACCCCAATCCGGCGGCAGTCAGTGCCACAACCATTTTGGCTGAATTACTCCAACGGGGCGAAACCGGGGTATTGTTTTCTTCTATGGACATTATTAATATAATCTCCTGTTAAACATTATAAGAGAAAAAGAAAGAAACTGGCTGAAGTTCAGCCAGTTTCTTTATGATATTTTAGCAGGTTCCTGCACCGAATATCAAATTGAGGATATCCCCCAGGAAAGGTGCGCACCAGCTTTTGGTTAAATCGATGATAACGATTGGGATCACGCAGAATACGATCAGAATAGCCAAAATGACCAATATAATTGTCAATGCTTTTGCTTTTTTCTTTGGTTTTAGTGGCACCATACCTGGCGTCATTGGAGGCTGGATCGGACCAGCCATCATTGGGGGTGTTGCTGGAACCGGCGCAACAGGAGGTTGCATGACAGGAGCACTGGGAGGAATGGGTTGTGGAATTGCTTCGGCTGCCCGTCTTTGCACCACAACCGTCGCGCTTTGATCTGTAGTGAGCACTTCGTATTTTAGCTTAACCTGCTCACCGATTGTTATTGTTTCGCCGGGTCGTAGAACCACAGGTGCTGCCAGGCGTTGTCCCTGGATAAATGTCCCGTTTGTCGACCCAAGATCCTCAAGCACATAACCATCTCCTTGTAAAACCAGCCGGGCATGCCTTCGAGAGACTTCAGCATCGTTGATCACGATATCGTTGCTTAAGTCTCGCCCTAGTTGAAGTTCAGTTTTTTCAAGGGGATATTCGGTGCCAGTTGAAGCACCTGAAAGTAGGATCAAACGGTATGTTGTAGGCATGTTTCCTCCTAAAAATCTTATCCTAGTTTAGCAATCAGTATGATGATTGTCAATCAATATATTATTAAAAAAAAGCCTCAATGGCTTAAGTAGAACCCCGCCATGCCGTGTGTTACGTAGTTTTGAACCTGCCGAAGCAGGATGGACTCTACCACAGAAGACCCGCCTTGGCCGAAGCCTATCGCGTTACACATGTGAGAAGAGAGTCCCATTTTTCTAATGTTGGCTCAAAACCGGTGTCGCAACATCACGCACACGGCAGGGTGATTTTTTATACCATGTTTCAAGTAAAATGAGTAGACATAACTTTTACAAGGTACAATATGCAACTTTCCCTGAGAACCTTTATCGCAATCGAAATTCCAGATGAGATTCAGATTGCGTTAAAAACCATGATAAACAACGCTCAACTAACCCGGATGAACGGGTTTCGTCCGGTAAAGCCTGAGATGATTCATCTAACCTTAAAATTCCTTGGTGAAACAAATCGAACACAAATATCCAGGATACAGGCTATATTATCCGAGATTTCGAGAACTCAAATGGCTTTCAAGATTCAGGTCAAAGGGTTGGGAGCTTTCGCATCCTGGGAGAATCCAAGGACGGTTTGGGCAGGATTAGCCTTTCCGCCAGAGTTACAAGAATTATCGGTGAAAATTAATGACTCAACCAGAGCAATAGGTTTTCCTCAAGAAAAACGTGGTTTTTCACCTCACCTCACCCTTGCGCGAACTATGGAAGATGGCGACAGAAGAATAATTAGAAAAATTCTAGAACCCTTACGCCAATATTCTGACACTTCTTTTGGGGGCTTTGTGGTAAACCATCTGGTATTCTTCGAGTCGAAGTTACAACCGGGCGGATCGGTCTATTCTCCAATTTCCATCCATCCCTTAAGTTCACCCGGGATGTGATAAAATCTCAAAAACAATAATTGAGGTGTATCCTGGAAGCATTAGAAAAAGCCCATCAAGTATTAAACCTTTTAGAAGAAAAAAAAGCCGAGAAGATCCTCCTGCTTGATATTCGAGATGTAACCCAAATTACAGATTACTTCATCATATGCAATGGTACTAGCGATCGCATGCTCAAAGCGCTTGCTGATGAGGTGCGAGATTTCGCAAAACAGGTTTTAGTTCGTCCGGTGGCAATCGAAGGAGATTCCCGAGCAGGCTGGATGATCGCTGATCTGGGTGACGTGGTTGTGCATTTCTTTTCTCCAGATATGCGGGGATATTACCGTCTTGAACAATTATGGGATAAGGGAAAACGGATTGTAACTTTACAATAAAAAAAGCGGAGGTTTTTAACCTCCGCTTTTTTATTATTTTAATAACTCTAAAATTTCGGCACTGTGCTCAGCTGGCTTAACCTTCTCGAAGACCTTTTTTACTTTTCCGTCTTTTCCGATCAAATAGGTTGTTCGCAAAACTCCGTCATACTCTCGGCCATACATCTGTTTCTTGCCCCAAACGCCATACAGCTCACAAACTTTGTGCCCCTCATCTGCGAGTAATGGAAATGGTAAATGGTATTTGGTTTTAAATTTAGCATGAGATTCGATAGAATCCGGACTAACACCCAGGATTTCAACTCCTGCTTTTTCATAGGCGCTGTAATCATCCCGGAAATTGCATGCTTCAGTTGTACAGCCTGAAGTGTCATCCTTTGGATAGAAGTACAAGACGATGTCTTTTCCCTTGTAATACGAAAGCCGAACTGGTTTTCCAGTCTCGTCATTCAGAACAAAATCGGGGGCGATAGAATTTTCTTTGAGAATCATAATTCCTCCTATTTCTATCTTATTATACTGATTATTATTGGAATTCTATTAGAAAAAGAAATCAATGAGTCCAAAGCGTAAACACTTCCAGATAATAGATAAGTCCGATCAATCCCCCGGCCGATAATTCCAGTATCCTCCAGTTTGGTCTACCCCCATCAAGAATATTTTGAATTTGCACAAATTCCATCATAGCAATAGGAAAGGTGATTAACATTGGCCAGGTAAGATTCCAGGAAAGCCCCACAAATCCAAATATACCAATCAGTAAATAGGGGATGATGAGTAAATAATGATGTAGTTTCATCGATCTTGCCCAATCAAGTTGGTTAAGTAGGTTAGGATTCCCGCCAGTTCTATCTTCGAGATAGGTACGCAAGGAAAACACGATTCTACTGGCAAGCAGCAGCAACAGGACAGGTAAAGAGAGCATGGCAAGGATTGGATGAGACTTCCCGCTATTCAGCAATAATGCCAGCAAAGGAGCCAATCCTGTCGTCGTAATCCCCTCTACCAGTTCGCCGAATCCTTTTCGTTGTAAGAAAAAAGGAGGTATTGCAGTAAGGAGTAGAAGAACAGCGAATAACACAATTATAAGAAAGAGGGATGGGTCTGGTCCTCGAGTTAAACCAACCAGGGTAACAAAAAAAGTCGCGGCTGTAAGCGCTAAAAAGCCATAAGTTAAAAGTAGCGGTCTCTTTACACCAGACAGGCTGGCATACCTTGGGTGACTTTTCGCAAGAATGGAAAAAGAAGAGTCCGGGTGGTCAAAATATTCCCTAAAAAGGTTCTTTGCCCACATCAGGAACACCAGCGAAAAGTAAACCAGCAGGTTGTACCCCCAGAAAATGACATCCCCAAAATAATGGGCAACCCCTGTTCCCATAGAAAAACCCGCCAGAGTCAAAAAAACGGCACCCGGCTGCAAAACTTCTAAAAGTAATTTTCCATTCTTCATAAAATACCGTAATTACCCAAGAGAAGCCCCCCCATTAAGGGTTATGATTTCACCGTTTATGTAGCCGTTTGATATTAACAGATCTATCGTCGCCATAAAGGATTCGAAATCCCCTGCACTCTGCATAGGAACTCTTCCTGCCAGTCTGTTCCAATCATCTTCAGACATTTCATCTGCTCTAAGTAGTAATCCAGGGGCAATTGCGTTCACTCGAACCGCAGGAGCTAATTGCTTCGCCAGTAGCCGGGTTAACTCGTTCAATCCATATTTGCTGATCCCGTAAGCACCGTACCCCGTCCAATGTGTTTCAGCACCAGCATCACTGATATTAAGGATTACTCCCCCCGTATTCATCATCGATGCCGCTTTCACAGAAACCAACCATGGCGCTCTTAGATTGATGTTGATTATCCTGTCCCACTCCTCGGGAGCTATCTTTGTTAGGTCAGATTTTGGCATTATTGCTGCTGAGTTCACCAGTACGTCGATCGATGGAACATTTGAAACAATTTCAGTAAACATACTTTCAATTTCAGAAGGTTTTCTTAGGTCGGCTTTCAAAAGATAGCATTTCCGCCCCAAAGCTTCTATTTCCGCTTTCGTTTGAAAGGCATCATTTGCCGAGGTTCCATAATGGACTCCAACATCATAACCCGACTCGGCTAAATGCAGGGCAATTGCTTTGCCTACCCTGCGGGCGCCGCCAGTAACAAGTGCAAATTTTTGAGTATTATCCATAAGAGTCATTTTATTTCCGAAAGAAACTGGTAATGAAAAACCAGAGATTGGCTGGGCGTTCAGCCAGGCGCCGCATAAAATATGGGTACCATTGTGTGCCAAACGGGACATACACCCTCACCGGATATCCCTTCGAGGATATTTGTGTTTGTAAATCACGCCGGATCCCATAAAGCATTTGAAACTCCACTGCTTCAAAGGGTATCGCAAGTTGTTCAATCATCTGTAATACAAACTCGATCCTTTTTTCGTCATGAGTTGCCAATGCTGGGATTGGTGGGAATCGTCCATCACTGCCAATGCGCGGCGCACCGGGTTTGGCAGCTGATTCCAGTAACACCTTGGCGAGCAAGTCAAAATTCGCATCCACAGCTGCTTTCTTTTGAATCGCAATATCTGCTGATTCTTTATAAGCTCCTTTACATAACCTTACCCTGCCATTCCATTTCAGCAACTCATCTACGTCTTTTTGGGTTCGAAACAAATATGCTTGCAAGACGATCCCGACATTGGAAAAATCTTCCCGGACCAGATCACGATAGATGGAAAAGGTTCTTTCAGTCAGGTCAGAACCTTCCATATCGATACGCACAAAGAGTCCGTAGGTGTTAGCATATTTAAGAATTTTGGTGATATTGGTTTTACATAATTCACGATCCAGATTTAAGCCAATCTGGCTTAACTTTACCGAGATATTCGCGCGTAAGTTGTGAAGAACGATTGCATCAATGATACGCATAACTTCCAGGGTCGATTGCTGTGCGCCTTCTGGATCAATCGTGTATTCACCCAGTTGATCGATCGTGGCATTCAAACCCAGTTCATTTAGGATCTCCACAGCCCTGACCGCATCGTCTAAGGTTTCACCCGCAATGAACCTTCTCGATGCTTTCCGGGCAGGTTTCCATTCAAGAATGATCCTTTTCAACCAGAGGTTTTTTGAAAACGCTATAAATATTGATTTAAGCATGCATTCCTCATTTCTGAATGATAAAATCATTTTAACATATGCACTTGATCTCAAACTAACTCATAAGCAGGGTACCTCATGAAAACAATACTCCCCTCTTCTTTCCATCTTTCATCTGATGTTGCGCGTGCACTGGACCAGCATCTTCCTGTGGTTGCCCTCGAAACCACTGTAATCACGCATGGATTACCAGCCCCTGAGAATTTAAGGTTAGCCCTCGACGCCGAAACCATTGTGAAGGAAAAAAAAGTCACTCCGGCGACAACAGCACTCCTTGAAGGTAAGGTAAAAGTTGGGCTGTCAAAAACTGAAATAGAACAGTTGGTTGGTGTCGCTGACCCAGTTAAGGTCAGTTCACGCAATCTTGGAATTTGTATTGCACAAAAGCGTAGTGGTGGAACGACGGTAGCCGGAACCCTGGTGATCTGCCGCACTACCGGGATCAGGGTTTTCGCTACGGGTGGAATCGGCGGAGTTCACCGGAGCAGCTCTTTCGACATCTCTGCAGATCTGGATGAATTAGCTCGCAGTCCGGTTATTGTGGTTTGTGCAGGGGCTAAAGCAATCCTCGACCTGCCGGCAACCCTGGAAGGTCTTGAAACCCGGGGTGTCCCTGTCATCGGCTACCAGACGAATGAATTCCCGGCTTTTTACTCCCCTAACAGCGGTTTACCAGTGGATGCAAAGGCAAACTCACCGCAGGAGGTAGTCTCTATTGCCAGATCTCACTGGGCACTTGGATTAAATTCTGCAATCCTGGTATGCGTTCCTCCTCCTGCAGAATATGCTCTTGATGCAGTAATGGTTGAGAGAAAAATCCAGAAAGCATTATCCTCTGCTGAAGAGGAAGGGATCAAAAGAGAAAAAGTGACTCCATATCTCCTCGGGAAGATGAAGGAAATTACCGGAGGTAAAAGTCTCCAAACCAATTTAGCGCTACTAAAGAATAATATTTCCCTGGCAACCGATATTGCCTGCCAGTTTAATGGGTCGTCAAATTTGAGGAATTATTAATGGTCAGGGTGTTGGTGTAAGGCTTGGAGTGGCTGTTGGCTTACTACCTGTTATTGTAAACCTACCTGAAGTCTTAAAGGTTTGTCCAACAAAGATTTGCACTTCGTAGTCACCCGGCAGCCACTGCCCACCTGTCAGGGTTTTATTACACGCATCAGAGTAACCCGCTCCACCAGTTGACCACTTCCAGGCTTCAGTTTCGTAACAGATCACCTGTCCTTCATACAACCAAACGGCGCTCCATTGAACACCAAGAGACATGCGATCATACGTGTAGCCTGCGTATAGTTGACTGACTGGAGGATCGAATGCATTCGTGGTATTGATTATCACCCCATCCTTGGTCTGAGTTGAAAACTCGATAGGGCTGAAAATCGCGTTAATATCCACTCCCACAGGGGTTTTAATCGCAGTTTGGACAACATCCGGGATGGAGGGGGTGTAGGTATATTGCAGAGTGAGGGTAACGGTGGGAGTATAAGTGTCCCGAAGTGTAGGAGTGATTGTTGGTGTTGTGGTAATCGTCGGAGTCTGGGTGATCGTGGGTGACGGTGGAAAATAACGGTAAGCTACCGGTTCACCATACCTCACCAGAAAAAATGCGCCAGTTCCAAGGATCAGCGTTAAAGCCACCATGCGCCAGCCCCGTTCAATCAAATCCTGGCGTTTCTTATAGAATTGCAGGGATCTTGCGGACTTTATTAATCGGAAAGCTGATAGAAAGGCTGCGAACATCCCTACAGCTATCAATACCAGCAGCAACTTGAAAGTTGTGTCGATGTCGATGTTTACATTCATCATGCACCATCGGCATTATAGCATTGCTCAAGCATTTAATTGCTCAACATAAGGCTCTGCAAAAAGCGCAGGCGCTCCCCCTGTATGCCAGAAAAGAATTTTTTCAGATCTCCTGAATTTTCCTTTCCGGATTAGGTCAATCATCGCTGCAGCTGCCCTGCCTGTATATACAGGATCGAGCACCAGCCCTTCATTCTCACCGAATAACCGGATTGCTTCATACTCTGGTTCCCCTGCAACCGCATATCCGCTGCCCAGGTAATCAGCATTTACGAGGATTTCTTGCGCTGACAGGTTCACATTTTGTTCGAGGATCTTGGCAGTCCCGTTTACCAGGGCGGCAACCGTGTTCTGCAATTCCTCAACCGTGTGGTCAATGCTTATTCCTAGAACCTTGCCTTTCCAGCCGGTCATTAATGCTCCCAGAACCAAACCAGCTTGCGTTCCCCCGCTGGAAGATGCAACCAAAATCCAATCGAAATGTGTTCCCTGGGTAATTAATTCCCTCATCGCTTCGACATAACCTAATGTCCCAACGGGTGTCGATGCCCCAAGCGGGATTAAAAATGGTTTTTCTCCTTTTTGTTCAGACTCGCTGAAAACTTTTGCCAATGCCTCATCTCGGTTTTCCCGTGTAGTCCAAACGACCGATGCACCAAACAAGGTATCCAGCATCAAGTTTCCATTTCGAATTTCAGGTTCAGCGCCAGAAAGCACCAGGATACATTTGAATCCGTACTTGGCAGCTAAAGCGGCTGTTTGCCGGCAGTGATTGGATTGAATTCCACCAACACTGATGAGCGTTCGAGCTTGTGCCACCAGTGCCTCACCCAGAATGTATTCCAGTTTTCGATTCTTATTCCCCCCTAAACCCAAACCTGTTTGATCATCCCGTTTGATAAATAACCTCGGTCCCTTCAGAAGATCACTTAACCTGGGCATTGCTTCGATCGGTGTTGGAAGATGCGCAAATTTCACTCTCGGTACGTTCATTCAACCTCCTGTCGGATCTTTCCAGCCCGAATTTTCCTGGTCAGGTTTTGTACCCTTGGAAGAACGTGTTGATAAATTGTATATAGAAAAGGTTTCGTTGGGTAGTCCCAGGCACCAATCGTTCGGTGCAGGACTCCTCCCAAACCTTCCTTAAACCGATAAACTCCGGACATGCTGTCTTCGCCAGTGAAGGTGTCAGGCGCACCCCACAGATCGTATACTTCACAACCGAGAGCTTTGGCTTTTTTCATCGCTTCCCATTGAAGCAGGTAATTGGGCATCTTTTCCCGGTGTGATGTGGTAGACATTCCATAAAAATACCAGGCTCTTTTACCCAATACGAACATAATAATGGCTGCAACAGCTTGTCCATCGACCTCTGCTATCAATGGTACCGCATATCCCTCTTCCAGGAACATCCCCCATAAGCGATGATAATAGGATTCTTCGCGGATAATAAAATGATCTCGATGGGCGGTTTGTGCATACATCCGATAGAGTAAGGGTAAATCCTTTTGTTTTCCTTCCCGGATTTGCACCCCATTTTTTTCCGCCAGGCGGATGTTGTACCTGGTCTTTTGCTTCATCCGTGCAAGCCAGGTTTCCTCTGCACCGCCAAGGTCAATCATCACAGTATTTTTAAATTGAATTTGCTCTGAAGAATATTGCCATTTTTTCTCGGTCAATTCCTCAGTCAATTTTTTCCCCGTTTCATTTTCAGTCTCACAGGAGCTGCCTGGAATACCTGTTCCCCAGTCGACTTCAGGATCAATCTTTATGAAAATGGCTTTTTTTTGCAGGCAAAAAACTTCTAGAGTATCGAGAATTTTTTTCCGAAGAGATGCGTTTGTCCAATCGAGAAGTGGACCCCGGGGAACATAACATACCGAATAGCGAGTGCCTATGACCGGCAAACTCAGGCTGCGAGTAAGAACCAGTGCCCCCGCAGCAGGTTGACCATCGTCACCAAAAATCAATACAGGTTCGGCTTGCCACCCTACTTCCTTCTTAATATCCGCCCATTCTGATGTCTGTAGTATATGGGGATTAGGTAGTGCGCTGAGAATTTGATTCCAGTTTTCAAGCTTCATGGGTTGGGCCCTTTTCTCCTTGCCACCCAATCCTCAATCTGCCGAGCACCACCTGAACCACTTTTGAGCAATTGACGGCACTCATCAGCAGAAAAGAATCCTACTTCAAGCGTTTCATGGTTTTCCATCAACTTGCCACCGGAAATCCTTCCTTCATAAAGAAGAACAATTCCATTCCCCCTCGGATCATCTTCATAGGTATAGACATTGATGAGGTTCCCGATCTGCACTCGAAATCCCGTTTCCTCGTACGCTTCTCGAGCAGCGCATGCTTTTGGATCCTCATCTACTTCAAGATAACCCGCTGGCATATACCAGGTTCCCTTCCAAGGGTCGATCCCTCTTTTTACCAGCATGAGCTTTCCATCCTTTTCAACACAGGCAGCGGCACTCACTTTACGATGTTCATAATGGATCCATCCGCACTTCGGGCAAACTTCTCGAGTACGCCCATCAAGGATTTTTTGAGACAGGGGATAGCCGCAGCGATAACAATACGTAGTCACTAATCCATCCCCCGATTCCGGGCAGCGGCCAAAAAGCGGTAGAGCTTATAAAGTTGGGGATAATAGGGTTTATCCCATGCTCCCACACTTCGAAAGATTTTCCCGCCAAATCCTCTTTTGAATCGGTATACACCCCACAACCCGTCATGATGTTCTTTCTCGGCAAACATCGCTTCCAATTCTGTTTCCTCATGATCCGGGATTCCCCATAAGTCATACATTGTGCAGCCTTTTGCTTTTGCCCATTTCATCCCTTCCCACTGGAGTAAATAGGTGGGCATACGATTGCGTTCAACATCAGTTGACGCCCCATACATATACCAGGAATTCCTGCCACGCGCAAAAACGATAATGCCTGCAATCGGTGTACCCTCATACAATGCCATTAGTAATCGTGCATCGCCATTTTGCTCAAACAATTCCATCATCGTTTGGTAGTACTCTAGCGAATGGATCCCAAATCTATCCCGTTGCCCTGTAACAAGAGCCATCTTATGGAATGCTGTAAAATCCTTACTTTCTCTGATCGTTATCTCTTTTTTTTCCGCCAATCGGATGTTGTATCTTGTTTTTTGTTTCATACCTGCAAGGAGTTCATCCTCCGTTTGAGTAAGATCAATGATAACTGTCCGCCGGGGTTGGATCGACGAAGAATAATCAAATCCCGACCTCGCAAAACCCGATTGCATCTGATCTGATTCCCATTCAAAGGGTTCAATTTTAAGAAATATCGCTCGATGAGTTTTACAGATTTCATCAACTTCAATTACCAGGTTATCCGATATTTCCCCAATCGGACCTTTTGGAATATACGCTATTGAAAAACCTAATGGGATTTTTCTAAATAGGATCTGGGCTCCGGATTCACCACAGATTACCCGTTCAACTTCCCAGCCAAATCCAGATTTCAAGTTGCCCCAGCGTCCATCCTGCAGGATGTGACTTTCCGGGTGTGCAGAAGTAAACTCGGACCAAAGTGAAAAATTGGCGCGCATTTTAATCTATGGAAGTGAGATCTGGTGGCGGAGTGGCGGCTAAACTGGAACCGGGAATAGTTTCATCCGCAAGTTTAATAATACCAACATTGTCTCCCTTATTAGAAAGCGAGATCAATTTATCTATCGTTTTTGAAAGTTCGCCGTTAGTGAGATTAGTATTATCCTCTAGCTGGAAGATGTCTGGATGCTGAGTTGGGTTAAATTTCTTTCCCTCCTCCCAGAGATCTTCACTTAGTTTCTCACCAGGGCGGATTCCGGTAAAAGCAATCTCAATATCCTTGCCTGGTTCCAGTCCAGACAAACGGATCAAGTCTTCTGCCAGGTCCATGATCCTTACCTGCTGTCCCATATTCAAAACAAAGGTCTCCCCTCCTTTGGCCATGCCCGCGGCCTGCAGCACCAGGTAAACAGCTTCGGGAATTGTCATGAAGTACCGTTTCATCTCCGGATGAGTGATGGTCACTGGTCCACCCCGGGCAATTTGGTGTTTGAACAGCGGCACAACACTTCCCCGGCTTCCCAACACATTCCCAAAACGGACAACGGAATAAGCATGACCGGTAGCTTTTGCAGCATCCAAAACCACCATCTCCGAAAAACGCTTGGTTGCTCCCATGATATTCGCCGGACGGATCGCTTTGTCTGTTGAAATCATTACCAGTTTTTCTACATTGTGCTTCACACAAGCCGCTACCACATTACGGGTTCCAAGAACATTGTTATTAACGGCTTCCGAAATATTCATTTCCATTAGTGGGACATGTTTGTGCGCCGCGGCATGGAAAACAATCTCGGGTTGATGCTTTTTGAACACCTCTCCCAATCTGTTGCTGTCACGTACATCCACAATAACCGGCGTCAGTGGTAGCGATGGATAGCTTTCTTGCAATTCAAGCAGGGATTCAAATATACTGTTTTCGCCATGCCCAACAAGGATCAACCCGGAAGGACTCCAGCGCGCGATTTGCCGGCACAATTCCCGACCGATTGAGCCACCTGCACCTGTCACCATAACCTTTTTGCCTGTTAGGATAAATCCGACCAGTTCTTCCTTCATGTGCGTAGGCTGCCGGCGGAGTAAGTCGGTAATGTCTACTTCTCGCAAACGATTGATTGAGACCTTACCACCGATCAATTCGTAGATTCCCGGCATGGTTCTGAACGGAATCCCTTTTAATCGGCAGATATCAGTAATGGTCCGGATCACTTTTCCTGGCGCACTTGGTATTGCAATAATTACCTCATCAATATGCTTGCTTTCAACCACCTTTCCGACGTCTTCCACTGTGCCAAGTACCTGAACACCATGAATTTGCTGACCCAACTTGGATTTATTGTCATCAAGAAATCCGATTGCGGTCAGGTTAAGATCAGGATTCTTCTGAAGTTCGCGGACTACCAAAGCTCCTGCATCTCCCGCCCCAATAATCAGTACGCGTTTATTCACCAGGTTCGGAACGACCAGGTTATTGGATTTAAAATTCTCTGCGATCAATCGCATCAAGAAGCGAACACCGCCGATAAATAATATGGATAGCAACCAGTCAATGATCAATGCAGACCTAACAAATCCAGAGAAAAACTTCATCGAGTAGAGCACCAGTAATACAACAGTCACCAGTACTGAGGCAGTCGTTACTGCAGATGCGACCAACCGAAGTTCCCTGATGCTTGCATAAACCCACATACGGCGATACATACCAAAGATAAAGAAGGTTAATGGTTTGACAATAAGGGACACCCCTATCATCCAGTATGCAAAAGGCAGGTAATAAAAGAATAATGGACCTAATTCAAAACGCAAAGCAAATGCACCCAATATCGATGCAACAATTAAAATCAAGTCAATGAGGACAAGATAGCGATTTCTGATTGTCGGTTTTGATCTCATTTACAAACCTCGTAATCCGAGCACTGCCCCGATCGTCCGCAACAGAATATTAAAATCCAGCAACAACGTTCTATGCTTCAGATAGTATAGGTCAAACTCCAGCTTCACCACGGTATCTTCAATAGTAGAAGCATACCGTTGGTTGATCTGAGCCCATCCGGTCAAACCGGGTTTAACCAGCAACCGGGCCCGGTAAAATGGAATTTGCTGTTGAAACTGGTTCACCAATTCTGGTTGTTCAGCCCTTGGACCGACCAGACTGTTTTCACCCCGCAGGATGTTAAGCATCTGGGGGAGTTCGTCTATGTGGCTTCTGCGTAGAAACTTGCCGACCCGGGTAATTCTCTGATCACTAGCGCTGGTCATTCGACCAACCCCGTTATCTTTGTCATCAGATCGCATGGTTCTGAACTTGTAGATCTTATAAGGATTTCCATTCTTCCCGACCCGCATCTGGCTGTAAATAATGGGTCTTCCGCTATCAATCAGGATGAACAGTGATAAGAAGGGAAACAACGCTGCCAGGAAACAAAGCCCGATGATTCCTATTACGATATCTGCAAGTCGTTTGATGGCTTCAAACATGCCATCAGTATGAATTTGATCCAGGAAACTCCGCAGTATCCAATCTGACTGGAGCAATTGCACCGGAACCCTACCGAACAAATCTTCATAAGTGGTTGGAAGAGAGGAGACCTCTACTCCACCTTCTTCTGCAGCCAGGATAGCTCTAAAAAGATCAGGATTGAGGTCTCCAGAAATCGCAAAGATCAGATCGGTTATTTCAAGTTCCTTAATTTTTTCCAATAATTGTTTCCCGTTTCCAACTACCTTGCAGCCAAAAAGCTCAGTCCCCAGTTTCTCAGGGTCATCATCGATATATCCCACAAGATCAAATGGTGCTGGTTGAACTTTGGAAGTCATAGATACAAGGGTAGTCCCTGCCAACCCGGCACCAATCACCAGCACCCGGCGATTGAAAACCGGGGCAGTGAATATTTTTATGTACAAAAATCTCCAAAGAATTGTCAGAATCGTTGCCGCGGCTATAAAAAACGCCATCCCTCGCCGCGGCAGCGAGTTGGGTTCAGAGATAAAGAAAACAATGAGATAAATGAGGATACTGATACCTGCAGCAGTGGCAACCCCTTTCAAAACCTCTCCATGTCTGTTTGCTCGCCGGATATCATATAAACTGATTAACAGAATGATCCAGATGAAAGGTAAAAAATAAAACCAGACAGGAGCACGTTGTCCAAGGAATTCCCATGAGAAATTGAGCGCATCTTTTTGCGACCAGAAAAATAATGCAGTTACAAGTGCCAGCGTAGATACAACAAAATCACCTACTAAAAGGATAAACTTTCGTTCTGATTGACGAATTCGCAATCTTCCCTTTTGAGTTAACGATTCCATGTCAAACTATTTTTCCTTTTTACCTGGTTTGAGCAGACTCATCCAAAAACCTGTACCCCAGGAAAAATGCATCGTCATGATCGCCAATGGAATTCCAATGAACAATGCAGCCTCTTTTTGTTTGAAAGCAGGTTTCAGTGCACCAACAGCCAGTATCAGTAAATACAACAAAAAAGCGGTAATAAAAAACCAAAATGCGGGATCCCAGATAATGGATAACAATAATAACATCAAAACCCCGGAAACGAAGAGAGGAGGAAGAGCCTGCCGCCAGCGTATAGTATCAGGAAACATTCGCAGCATACGAACTTTCCAAAAACCATATGAATAGTATTGTTTTGCCAGAGATTTTAGGTCCGGACGCGAAAAATAAACTGCCCGGATCGCAGGATCAACCCAAATTTTCAGTCCCATCTTCCTTAATCTTGCATTGAACTCATAATCCTCATTTGCTGCCAGGGACTCATTATAATATCCAGCTTTTTCTACGATGTTCTTGTAATAGCAGCCAAACGCGACCGTATCAACCAGGCTTGCTTTCGTTGCCCAGCGATATTTTGCATCGCCAACCCCAAGGGGATGTGCAGTAGCCACCGAGATTGACCTTGCCATCCAGCTATCCTTTGGCGGCTGGATATCAATGACCCCGCCAATATTATCACCTAGTCCTGCAGATAGGGCAGCGACGCTCTTCTCGATGTAATCCGGGGCTGGATAGGCATGAGCATCCATACGAAGGATAATATCGCCTTTGGCAGTTTTAATCGCTTTGTTCAAGCCGGCAGGGATGACCTTTTTGTCATTATTGATTACGATGATTTTTAGATCAGTGTGCGTTTCAATATAGTCAGTTATTATTTGCCGCGTATTATCGGTCGAAAGCCCATCTGCAATGATTACCTCAAGAGAACCCAAAGGCATAGTTTGAGCACGAATCGCTTCCAGGAGCTTTTCGATCGTGTTCTCTTCATTAAAACAAGGGATAATGAGGGAAATCAGTTGGTTGGAAAGGTTTTTCATAACGTTGAAATCTTGGGGTTCAGTGGAAGATGTATTGAGAAGGTAGCCCCTTCTCCAGGTCTGCTTGTAACAGTGATATCTCCTTTGTGCTGTCTGGCTATCTCCCGGGCAATAGTTAAACCAAGACCCGAAGATTTCCCTGAGCCCCCTTTACGAGAACGATCAACCTGGTAAAAACGGTTAAATATCTTGCCCAATTCATCCTCGGCGATCCCCTGCCCCTGATCAGTTACGTTAATAATAACCTCAGTGTTTGTTAGAGTCGTTGAAATTCTAATCACTCCCTCATTTGGCGAATACTTGATCGCATTATCCACCAGGTTAAGTAAGATTTGCGTGATCTTATCCCCGTCTGCCAAAATAGGAGGGGTTTTTGAGGGCAGATTATGTAACTTCAGTTTTTGTTCATCAGCATATGGTTTTAGTTTATCCACAACTCCTGAAATTACACTCTCCAGGTTCACATCATGGAGATCCAAGCTTTCGACATTTCCTTCCAAGCGGGCAAGGGTCAACAATTCATTCGCTAACTTCAACATACGTTGAGATTCAGCAGAGATTACCCCAGCTGCATGGTTAATTTCCTCAGCACTTGAAGCTGTGCCATCCAGGATAGCCGCGGCATATCCTCCAATTGAGGTAAGTGGCGTTTTTAATTCGTGAGACACGTCACTTATAAAATCTCGCTGAGATTGTTGGCTCTCCCTTACCTGATTGTTCATCTGATTAAGTGCCACCGCGAGATCCCTCACCTCTTGAACTCCTGATATCGGTATTTGTGCATTTTTATCAGTGGCCAGTAAGGCAGATCTTCGCGCCATTTCCCTGATCGGTCTTGCGATCCAGCGATCCATGAAAAACGTAAGGACCAGAGAGACAAGCATAGCCCAGACCATGACCCGCACAATCAGTCGCACCATGGGATCGCTCACCATGAATCTCCAGGATAAGTTCTGTCGCTCGCTGGTAACCACCAGATAATTCAGTGAGTTTGGAATTCGATCTGCGACATAGATCCATACTCTCCCGTCACCGTCGCGGATAAGTCCAGAACTATTTTGAAGAGTAACTCGTCTCACTGCATCCATTCTCAGGGGTTGTAAGGGCACCCCGTAATCACTCCTATTATCCAGCAGGAGATCTCCTCGATTAGAAACAACCAGCACTCGTATTGGTTCATCGATCGGATTGTTCTCAAAATACTCTATGATGGTCATGTTCTCTGTGGATGGGATGGTATTAAGGGATTCAATAATTCGTTGCTTTTTTTCTGACAAATCAGTAACTACTTGCCGGTAAAGAACCGTGCTCCCATTTAGGATAAATACCAGGCCCAATAGGAATGCCCCCAGAGTTAGAACCGTCAGGAGTATATACCCCATCCAAAGTCGGGATCGGAGAGTTTTAGCCATCATTCCGCCAATTTGTACCCTATCCCGGTGATAGTCTCAATAACCACACCGGTATTCTTGAGCTTCTTCCGGAGTTGAGCAATATGAACATCAACAGTTCTCGTTTGACCTGCAAAATCAAATCCCCATGCTTTTTCCAACAATTGTTCACGGGTCAGAACAATTCCCTTATTTTTAGAAAGTATCTTTAACAACTCGTATTCATGCCTTCGCAGCAGGATCTCATTGCCTGAATTATCCCTGACTTCCCTTCTGGGGATATCAATGGTCACACCGGATAATGAGATCAATTCTGACCACGTTAAGGGCGAAGAAGGATTATTCACTCTTTTTAGGATCGCTCTAACTCTGGCAGATAATTCCCGTGGATTGAAGGGTTTGATCATGTAATCATCGGCTCCAAGCTCGAGACCGAGGATTTTGTCGATATCTTCATCCCGGGCTGTTAATAGAATGATGGGTACCTGGTTGTTGGCAGCCCTTAATTTTCGGCAGATCTCAAATCCATCCATTCCCGGAAGCATTAGATCCAGAACAACTAACGCCGGCTTGGTCTGGAGGATCTTTTTATAGGCTTCATTTCCATCAAGAGCGGTATCAATTGTGTACCCGGCTCGTTTAAGATACATCGCCGACAGATCAAGGATGTTCTGCTCGTCATCCACCAACAACAGCATTTCTTTAGTCAAATTCTTATCCTATACTTAACTATTCATTAATGCTATTGCCTCGATCTCAACAGCTGCACTTTTTGGGAGCGCAGCCACCTGTATCGCAGAACGTGCGGGACAATCAGTTGTGAAAAACTCTGCGTAGATTTCATTCATCCTGGCAAAATCAGAAATATCGCGTAGGAAAACCGTGGTTTTTACCACATTTTCCAGACAGGAATTGGCTGCCACCAATATCGTTTTCAGGTTTTCAAGTGCCTGCCGGGTTTCAGCCTCGATGCCACCTTCTACCAGTACACCCGTTGCAGGTTCTAAACCAAGTTGACCAGCAGTAAAAACAAAGGGTCCGCCTGTAATAGCAACCGAATAGGGTCCGATTGCTGCAGGTGCTTTTTCAGTTTTCACGATTTTCTTTCCAGGGCATGCCATATTTTCCTCCAAAGGTGAGATATCTCAATTTTAAGCGATTTTCAACACAAAAACCCAAGCCTTTTTTGGCCAGAAAGACGCAGGTTAAATTACCCTTGCAACATTGTTATTTGAAATTCAACTGCCTTGATGTATACTCATTATCAATAGCTTTTTTGGTCTTTACCGGTAATTATTCGTTCCTCCATGACCAATGCAAGCCAGCCGATATTATGGATTATGCCTGAAGCGCAAACAAGAACGCGCAGGAATTAATCGATTAAAGTATGGGCATCCTGAAAATGAATTTTTTTATAGATTCTTTTATATTTTGTAATTTAGGAAAATACGAATGAGTCTTATCGCAAAATCCGGCTTTGACATGCTTACCAATATTCTGTATGATATGAATAACAATGGCAAGTTTCCGTTATCCATACTTACAGATAAAGACGGCTTGCCAATTGTTTCTGCTGCAAATGATGGGTCTATCCCGGAAAAACAAGCTGCAGTGATTGGATTCATTCGTAAAACTTCCCTCCAGGTTAGCAAGTTGTTAGGCTGGAAGGACCTGAACGAAATCACCTACTCTTTTTCTAATGGTAATATCCTTGTCAATCGACCTTTTAATGTAAAAGATAACCAACTAACTTTAGCAACGATCGTAATGGATAAAACTGTACCTTATCACGAAATAATGACCTTAGCAATCGACGAAGTTCAAAAAGCTTGGGAATTCTATTGGAAGTGACCCTATGGGCATTAATGGAAATTTAAAAGATATATCCTTTGCTGACCTGGTTCAAATGCACTGCATGGACCCACGCAGCTCCAGGATGACCCTCACAAATGGGGAACTCCGAGCTGTGACTTATTTTGCAAACGGTCAACTTGTTCATGCTGCGATGGCTGGAAAAACAGGCGAAGAGGTTGTATTTGAGTTGTTGAGCTGGACAAATGGGGAATTCGAAGTTGATAATGATATCGCAGCTCCACAAAGGACTATCAATCGGATGTGGTCTGGGTTATTATTAGAAGGTGCAAAACGATTGGATGAGCAGGAAAAACAACGCAAGAAAAATGAGCAGGTGAATGGAGAATCGGAGGATAACAAAATGTCTCAAAAGTTTGATGAAATTTTAACCAGTTTGTCAGGTGAAGTATCCGGGTATATTGCCAGCGCACTTGTCGGAATTGATGGGCTAAATATTGCGCAACACACAATGGGTACCATCGATCCCGAAGTTGTAAGCGCTCAAATTACTACCCTATTTCGGCTTGTGGATACCTCAGTTGAAAAATTAGGGGCGGGAGTCCTTGAAGATAACCTATTATCTACCGAAAAAGCGTATATCCTTAAACGCTTCTTACCCGGAAAAGAATATTTTCTTGCCATTACAGTTAACCGGAGAGAAGGAAACCTGGGGAATCTGCGAATGATGAGCAAAATGTACACTGATCAGTTGTCTAAGGCAATGCCCCATTAGGGATATTGAAATCAGGCATCCAGGAGGAGAAGATGACAAAACTCGAACAGGTTTTACAGCAATTTAAGGCTGAAATGGGAGCCGATTTTGTTTCCACTGATGTGGTGGGCATGGATGGAATGTCAATTGCCGGCGGGTCTGCAGATCCGAATTTTAGCGCAAGTGATGCGGCTGCCCGGTTTGCTGAGATCATGAAACTAGCTGTCAAAGTCAGCAATAAAATTGATTCCGGCAAAGTTGATGATAACCTGGTGACAACCACCAAGGATTACATCATTTCCCGCTTTCTTGGTGACGGGTCGTTTTATTGGGTTGTTGTTGCATCCAACAATGCCACACTGGGAACAATGAGAATGTTGATGAATGAATTTGCGCCACAAATTTTGGCAGCGATTCCTCAGGTAGCTACTGCTCCCACTGTGGAACAGGTCCTGGAAAAACCGATGGATGCCAAGATAGAACCGGAAAAAGTAAAACCAACCAGAGATCGAGCCAGTTTCTGGGCTGATAAGAAAAACTAACCTTACCAGAGCTCCCGATTATTCTGAATTCTATTCTTATTTGTCAAATTGAGTTCATAACAAGGAGTCGGATTTATGCCGACTCCTTGTTTTATTATCGAATTCATCAATGACAGCATACTGGTATAATGGACGCGAACCAAAAATTCCCCTTGTGAGAAACCATGTTAGAAAAACTTCGATCCATCCAACAACGTTACAACGAACTAACTCGGCTTATCGAGGAAAATGTTGAAGATTACCAGAAGGTTGCTGAATTCTCCAAGGAACGCTCTGAACTGGAGATTATCTACCAGAGCTCCATGCGATATCAGGATCTATCAAAGCAGCTTGAACAAGCCAGAGAGTTGAGTTCCAACGATGATGCAGAGTTAAGCGCATTGGCATCAATGGAGATCGAGTCACTCACTCCCCAGATCGAGACCCTTGAAAAAGAATTGAAGTCTCTTCTAGTTCCTAAGGATCCGCGTGATGATCGAAACGTATTCATTGAGATCCGCGCAGGTGCCGGTGGGGATGAGGCCGGTTTATTCGCGGGTGAATTAATGCGAATGTATATGCATTATGCAGAACAACGAAGATGGTCTGTTGAAATTATCACCTCTAACGAGACTGGAATCGGCGGTTACAAAGAAGTCATTTTCATGATCAAAGGACGGGGAGCTTACTCGCGATTCAAATTTGAATCTGGTGTACATCGTGTTCAGCGGATTCCGGCAACTGAATCGTCAGGTAGGATCCATACTTCCACAGTCACTGTAGCTGTAATGGCAGAAATGGAAGATGTGGACATCCAGATTCCTGATAGCGATATCGAAGTGGATGTCTTCAGGTCATCAGGTGCCGGCGGGCAGAACGTCCAGAAGAACGCCACTGCAATTCGCATCACTCACAAACCGACAGGACTAGTCGTTGCTTGCCAGGATGAACGCTCCCAACTTCAGAACCGCTTGAGAGCCCTGAGCATTTTACGTTCTCGCCTTTACGACTTAGAGATGGAAAAAGTTCAGTCTGAACGTGAAGAAGCTCGCCGGTCGCAGGTTGGAACAGGGGATCGTTCTGAAAAAATCCGAACCTACAATTACCCCCAAAGCCGGGTCACAGATCATCGAATCAATATTTCATCGCACAATCTCCCGGGGGTCATGGGAGGAGATATAGATCAGTTCATCGACGAATTATCGTTGCGTGATGAAACCGAACGGTTAGCCTCTAGCTCAGGTGATGACGAAGACTGATCTAAAATCCTGGCTGGAAGCTGCAAGAAAAAAACTTGTGGGGGGAAATGAAAATACTTCCATTGAGTTGTACTCAATCGCCTCATTCGTTCTGGCACATCCGAAGGAATGGATCATAACGCATGGAGAAGAGGCCCTAACAGAGGAAACCAGTCGAAAACTTGATGAATGTCTGGATCGATTGCTTATAGGGGAACCTTTGCCGTACATTACCGGCAAGCAATCCTTCTATGGTCTTGATTTCATTGTAAATAAAGATGTAATGATCCCCCGTCCGGAAACCGAATTACTGGTCGAAATAGCTATTGAGTGGCTATCTCTGCACCCGGATCAAAGAGAACACATAGATGTCGGTACAGGCTCAGGGATCATCCCCATCACCCTCGTTGACCAATTTCCAGACCTAAGATCCACCGCTATTGACATTTCGACAGCTGCATTGAAAGTAGCTGAATCAAATATTTCAAAATTTCGACTTGAACAAAGTATCACTTTACTCCAGAATAATCTATTAAATGGGTTAGCCATAAAAGCAGATTTGATTACTGCCAATCTGCCGTATGTACCTCAGGAGAGGTTGCCTTCCCTCAAAGTCTATAATTTTGAACCAAAAATGGCCTTGGACGGAGGAGAGCAAGGATTTGAGTTCATCCGGAAATTGTTGTCGCAGATGCCCTCGCAGCTCAACCCCGGGGGACTTGCCTTACTGGAGATTGATTTTTCTCATAAAGAATTATGTATAAAAGTTGCCACAAATTTTTTTCCTTCTGCTAAAATTACAGTATTAAATGATCTTGCGGACTTACCTCGGTTGTTGAGAATCCAGGCGTGATCATTTGGAGAAAAATGCAAACCCTGATCCTTCCTGCTGATAAACCTGCTGCCATTGATTCTGCTGTTGCATTATTAAAAGAAGGTGAGATCATTGCATTCCCGACTGACACCGTCTACGGGCTAGCCAGCGATGCGTTTCACGCGCCTGGAATTATTAAGCTCTTTGAGGCCAAGGGGAGGGATTCGAATAAAGCCATTTCCATTCTGATTGGCTCAAGTGAGCAAGTTAAATTAATAACCAACCATATGCCCAAATTAGCCAAGAGACTGGTGGCAAAACTATGGCCGGGTGGGTTGACAGTAATCGTCCCCCGAAAAGAAAATTTACCTGAATTGATCTCAACAACTAAAAATGTCGGAATTCGAATGCCAGACCATCCAATCGCCTTGCAACTCCTTCAAACCTTTGGCCCTCTTGCTACTACGTCCGCCAATCTGTCTGGTGGGACTAATCCACAATCTGCTATCGACGTTTTTGATCAGTTGAATGGAAGGGTTCCGTTGATCTTGAACGGAGGAGTCTGTCCCGGAGGGATACCCTCGACTGTTGTAGATTGTACAGGTGACAAACCAGTGGTCCTTCGACTTGGAGCGATTTCTGAAAAAGAAATCCTGGCTGCCCTGGAAGATTAATAATTCTCAAGTATTGACGTTCCAAGCAGGTATGCTTTTGCATACCTGCCTTTTTTTGCCATAAGTGAACGATGATCTCCCCTCTCTATGACCTCTCCCTCGTCTAAAAAAAGAATCTCATCCATTACTTCCATACCATAAAAATCATGCGTAACGAATAAAATACTTGCATCAGGCATGGTCTGACTTAGAATACCAAAAACCTCTTTTTTTATTATTGGATCAAGATTCGTTAGAGGTTCATCGAGGAGGAGGATTCCCCGGTTCTGTAGTATCACTCTAGCCAGCATCAACCTCTGTGCCTCACCTCCAGAGATCGAGGTCCCATGGTTTCCCAACCACGTGTTCAACCCCTGTGGTAATCCCGCATACCAGGGAGATAATCCCACTTTTTCTATTACGTCCAATAATTCGAGGTCATTTGCTGATGGTTTTGCAATCAATAGGTTTTCACGTAAACTCGAATTAAAGAGGTAATCATTCACTCCCAACACACCAAACTGATCCCTCACCAATTTGTCAGGTAATTTGGAAATGTCAATTCCACCAAGGAGGATTTGTCCTTGATCAGGATGTAATTGTTTCAAGGCTAATGCAATCAGGCTTGATTTCCCTGCGCCGCTGGGACCTACGAGGACAATTTTCTTTCCCGGATTTAACTCAAAGGTGACATGTCGAAGTGAAAAATATCCATCATCGGCTTTGTAACTGATATCCTTGAATTTCAGGCTCTGACACCTATCTATATCAATTCCGCTTGGGTTATTAGGCAGAGATTCCTCTTGTCTCTTCTCCATCTCTAAAAGTAGTTTTCCGGCAGCAATACTTTGGGTCAGTTGAATGGCTGCAGCGGGAAGTGAATTTGCTGCCTCAAAGCTCGCCATACCAATCTGAACCATCACCGCCAGCAATATTCCAGTTAGAGTCCCATCCAATATCTGAGGTATGGAAAACCAGATTAATAGGAGAATGGTCAGATTGGAGAAAAGCAGTGCAAGGCTATTTACGAATCCATTGAGATTATTCCTTCGGATCTGCAGATTAGAAACCTCTTTACTGATGTTGAAGATATCTTCTTGAACGCTTTGGTCACTACCGAATCCGGTTAGATCTTCCAATCCTTCCAAAAATTGTATAAGCTCTGCAGATAATCTGGAATGCTGGATTCGGAGATTACTTGAATTCCATTTTGAAAATATGTAGGCTAACCACGGCAGAAGAATACCAGTGACAACAAGACCACCTGCCAGAACCCAGCTTATCTTTGGACTGTATTTTCCAACGAAAAGGCATATCCCCAGGGTGGTAATCGCAAAAACGAGGTAAGGTGAAAAAGTTCGAACAAAAAAGTTTTCAAGAATTTCGAGATTTTGAAGAACACGATCAAGTAGATTTCCCGATTTTTCCGTTTCTAGAACTTTTTCCTTTTTTTCCAGTTGTTGATAAAACCAGCTGCGCAAAGAAGAAACCATACGCAAGTTTACTGAATGAGAAACCAACCTCTCTGCATAGCGTAACCCTGCCCTGCTGATTCCAAAAAACCTCACACCAACGATTGCCACCTGTAATTCGGCAATCGATGGATGTAATGCTGCGGATGAAATAAGGTAGGCTGATGTTCCCAGTAGTCCGACACCCGCGGCAATTGTAGCTACTCCTAATAAAATTGATAAAAGAACTTCTCCCGCGAAAGGTTTCAAGAATTGGAGAAGACGTAAAACTGTCTTCATACTTTACCGCCAGTAGTGGTATCTATAGGAATCTGCTTCTTATGAAGTGCCGCAAAAGTACCTACTTCAATTAATTCCCCCTGGTTCAAATAGAGTATCTCATCAGCTTTTTTTATCAGGGGGAGATGATGAGCGACCGTAATCGATGTACGACCTTTAAATAAGGACTCGATGGTTCCTAGCATTTCCGCATATACATCTGCATCAAGATGCGAAGTGGGTTCATCCATAAGGATTATTGCGGCATCCTTCAAAAATGCCCGGGCAATTGCCAGCCGCTGGCGCTCGCCGGCACTAAAACGGGCACCCATTTCAAGCATCTGCGTATTTAATCCCTCCGGTAAAGATAAAATGAGATTAGCGACATGTGCATTCTCCAACGCTTGTTGAACTTGCACTTCGGAATACGAAGGATCAAATAGGCGAACGTTTTCGAACAACGAGGCATTGAAAAGCATTGGTTTTTGATTAATGTAGCTGATATGCCGCCGCCAGTCTCTCGGACTCCATGAACGGATATTGTCCTCTCCAATGGACAAGGATCCGGAATCAGGTTGAATAAACTGCATGAGCAGGTTTAGGATGGTACTCTTTCCTGCTCCATTGGGTCCACAAATGGCATAGTGGTGACCCGGTAAAAAGGTAAAACTGAATTGGCTCAAAGCATCCCGTTTTGAATCCGGATACCGAAAGTTTATTCCGTTAAAGACGATTTCCTTTTCCCTGGGATCTATTACACTAGAAGTATTGTGACGACTATTTCCAAAAGCTTCTTCTGGGCTATCCAGGACAGAGAATATTGATTTGGCTGAAGCCATGCCCGTCATGGCGCTATGGTATCGCATGCTAAGATTGCGCATCGGTAGATAGAATTCCGGGGCTAGCAGGAGAATAAAAAACGCTTCCTGAAACACCAAATGTCCATAAAGCAAACGCAGTCCAATTTGAACTGCAACAAGCGCTGTAGCAATCGTAGCAACCAACTCCAGGGTGAATGCTGAAAGAAAAGTGATTTTTAATACATTAAGAGTCTTGATCCTATAGTTTTCACTGACCGTTCTTATTTCTTCAAGCCTTTGGTCATTCCTACCAAGCAGAAGTAGTGTTCTCAGTCCCTTAATGGAGTCCAGTAAAAAATCACCCATCCTTCGGAGTTGCTGCCACTGCTGCCCGGTAATCCTTTCAGCCAGCCGTCCTATCAGAATCATAAAGATCGGGATCAGCGGTGCAGTTAACAGGAAAACCAAACCTGATAACAGGTCCAATGGAAAAACCGTGATAAGGATAATGAGAGGAATGATGGCAGCTTGGATTACCTGGGGCAGAAATAGACTATAGTAATTGTCAAGTGCATCAACTCCCTGAAGAAAAGTGGTGGCCAGCTCCCCTGTTTTCTGTCTCTTTATCCAGGCTGGTCCCAACCTATTAATCTTTTCCAGCAGTTGTTTCCTGAGCTGAAGTTTTACAGTTTCAGCCAGACTCCCAGAAAACCAGTTAGTAAGATACGTGAAAACCGTTCTGGCTAGGATCACCCCAAAAACCAGTTCTAGCATTGGGAGTGTCTCAAAAATGCCATTTCCCTGAAGGAATAATCCGTCAATCACTGAACTAAGATACCAGGATTGTAAAGCTACCAGGCTCCCCGCTACAATGCCGGTTAAAACCGTCAACAACAAAAGGGCTCCACTTTTTTGAGCAATTTTTATCAGGTGGTGATTGGCATTCACTCACCCATTGTGCCTGACTTTTTGTCATCCGTCAAACAAAAAGAGGGTGATCCCTTGATCACCCTCTCAAAGAAGGAATACTCAGTTATGGTTTTATCGTTGGTTTTGGAGCTTTTGCGTCTCGATATAACAGGACTGCAATCCGCAATTCTCTTACTGCGTTGTTCATGATCCTCCGAGTTTTCATCATATTTTCCCGGATTATCTTAACAGTCCTTGCGGCCGTTTCGATTTCAGTAACTTTGCCATTGTTGCCAAATCCCGCATGAGAACTGATGAGATCAGCAGTTTCCTGGTGCAATTCGTTTATTCTCGGGATGGCATCTTCGAATTCTGCCAGGGCGGCTTCAAGGCTGGAAACATCCTTTCCCTTTTCTCTCAGACTGTCGATCCGTTCCTGAGCGCTGGTTGAAACCTGGCTTAGTTTTTCAATATTCTCTTCCTGCTTAACCAGGTTATCCTGTTGCCGCTCAAATGCTGCTTCGAGTTGCTGTTTGATGATACCTGCCTTTTCTCCATTCGCCGGAGGGGGTTCTTCCAAACCCTCAGCGTGAGCTGTGCTGGAAGGAAATGCCAAAAGGAATGCACCGGCAATCAATACCACTAACAGACCACCATTCAATGTTTTCTTAAATTTTTTCATTTCAGCTCCTTATCTTTTGTTTGATAACAAAAGTATAGGATCTGAAGATGTTATGAATGTTATCGGGTTGTAAAAACTTTGTAAAACCTACACAAATTGCAGCAGAAATAGAACATCTTTCAGTGCAGCTGCAAAGATCTCTGTCATGATCTCATCATTTGCTTTGTAGGGTCCACCATAGACGCCATCGCCAATTGCTTTTTTTACTTCCCCGGAACTAAGGATCGCATTGGTGACAAATGGCGCCTTATCTCCGTCCGGGATGGCGCTGGTGCGGACAAATGGGAATGCTTCGATCCATCCTGCATGGAATGACTTCAGGTGATGATTGTCTGCAACCGCGGTCACATTTGGCGCTTTCCACCATTCATACCAGGTTAATTTAATCTCCTTCAATTCATTTACCAGGTCGCCTAATGCAATTTTTGCGGAGGTATTTCCTCCATGCCCGTTCAATACGATAATGCGTTTAAAGCCCTGGTGATGAACAGAGCGAACCATATCCTCAACAACTTTTATTAGAGTATCAGCGCGTAGGCTGATCGTGCCTGGATAATCCACAAAATAAGAGGAGCAACCAAAATTAAGCGGAGGAGCAACCAGCACTCCAGTCTGTTGGCTCGCAGCATCTGCTAAAGCCAAAGGGATCTTGACATCCGTACTAGTGCTAAGAAAACCATGCTGTTCGTTCGCACCCAAAACAAGGATCAGCCGATCATCTTTTTTAAGGTAATTTTCAATTTCCATCCAGTTCAGTTCACCGAGTCTCATTTTCACTCCTTGCAGTCATTAATCAATTATATAAGAAAATCGACCGGAGAGAAAACTCTCACGGTCGATTCACTTCATGCAACGATATTTACAAGTCGACCTTTGACGTAAATCACCTGCCTGGGTTGTTTTCCATCAAGTGATTTCACCACCAGTTCGCTCGCCAGGGCAGAATTCTTAGCGTCTTCCTCAGAAATAACGGAAGGCACAGTGATCCGGTCCCGAACCTTTCCGTTCACCTGGACAACCAGGGTAATCTCATCCTGAGCAGCGGCAACCTCATCCACTTTTGGCCATGACTGGGTGTGAATTGAATACGGATGCCCGGTACGTTCCCACAATTCCTCTGAGATATGCGGTGCCACTGGCGCCAGCAACTTAAGGTATAGCTCCACTGACTCTTTCCATGCAGGCGTTCCAAAGGTTTCTGGTTTCACTCTTTGCATTTCATTCAGCAGTTCCATCAAACTTGAAATGATGGTGTTGAACTCGAACTTTTCAAAATCTCGCGTGACTGCTTTCACGGTCTGATGAACTTTCCTTCGCAATGCTTTGATAGCGGTTTCGTTAACCTTCACCGCGGTTGTTGGCTCGAGAATAGTAGTCCAAACCCGCCGCATCCACCTTGAAGTTCCATCGATCCCGCCACTGCTCCAAGGTCCACCCATATCCCATCTGGAAAAGAACATCAGGAATGCCCGCAAGGTATCAGCCCCATAGGATTGCACCAGATCATCCGGAGCCACAACGTTTCCACGGCTCTTTGACATTTTCTCGTTGTCTTCTCCCAGTACGATACCCTGGTTGCGTAAAGTCAGCATTGGTTCATGACCTTCAGTAATTCCAATGTCCCTCATCGCTTTATGGAAGAAGCGAGTGTAGATCAGGTGCATATTGGCATGCTCGATTCCTCCAGTGTAGATATTTACCGGCATCCAGTAATCATATTCTTTGGGGTCAAACGGTCCCTCGTCATAATCTGGGCTTAAGTAGCGTAAGTGATACCATGACGAGCACATGAATGTGTCCATCGTGTCGGTTTCACGCTCAGCGCTGGCACCGCATTTTGGGCAGGTGGTAAAACGCCAGGTAGGATGGAGCTTCAGAGGACTTTCCCCAGTCGGTTTCCATTCCACATCATCCGGTAATGTTATTGGCAGCTGGTCCATGGGAACCGGAACTTCGCCGCAATTCTTGCAGTAGATCATTGGGATGGGAGCACCCCAGTACCGCTGCCGGGAAATTAACCAGTCACGCAGCCGGTAATTCGTAGATGGCTTACCTGCCCCCAATTTGATGACAAAATCCACGGCTGTCTTAAAAGAACGGTCGCCCGGGGTTCCTGACAAAGGACCCGAATTTACCATCATCCCGCTGGCTGGAATTGCGTCAGTAAGGTCTTCGCCATTGATGATATTTATCCCTGTCGGTTGAATAACTACCTTGACCGGTAGATTGAAAGCCCTGGCAAATGCGAAATCCCGTTCGTCATGTGCAGGCACTGCCATAATGGCACCAGTGCCATAAGTCATCAATACATAATCTGCGATCCAAACCGGGATCCGTTCGCCATTGACCGGGTTGATTGCATATCCCCCGGTGAAAACTCCCGTCTTATCCTTATCAGAGGATTCCCGTTGGATATCTGTTTGCCGCGCTGCGTCCAAAATGTATTGTTCGACCTCAGCCTGTTGTTCTGGGGTAGTGATCTTTTGCACAAGTGGATGCTCTGGTGCTAACACCATAAAAGTAACTCCCCAAAGGGTATCCGGTCTGGTGGTAAAAACCTCAAGCGAGTCGCCCCCTTCAGTCTTGAACTTGACCAGTGCGCCTTCAGATTTTCCAATCCAGTTGGTCTGTAAAACTCTCACCCTTTCCGGCCAGTCTATACCATCATATTGGATTAGTTCATCGGCATATTTTGTCGTGCGGAAAAACCATTGGGTGAGATCTTTCTTGATCACCGGGGTTCCACAGCGTTCGCAATGGCGATCTTCTCCCCAAACCTGCTCACGTGCAAGGGTTGTATTGCAGTTTGGGCACCAATCCACCGGTGATAATTTCCGGTAAGCCAGTTTATTCTTAAAGAGTTGGATAAAAAACCACTGTGTCCATTTGTAGTATTTTTCATCCGACGATACTATCTCTCGGCGCCAGTCGAACATAGCCCCCATTGTTCTAAACTGCTTCCGCATTTTTTCAATGTTTGAATACGTCCATTTCCTGGGATGAATATTTCGTTTTATTGCAGCGTTCTCCGCAGGCAATCCAAACGCATCAAATCCCATTGGAAAGAGCACATTATAACCATTCATGCGTTTATAGCGCGCCTGGGCATCCGGTGGGGTGATCGCATACCAATGTCCGATATGAAGATCCCCAGAAGGATATGGCAGCATGGTCAGCGCATAATACTTTGGTTTTGTTTCATCGATATTGGATTCATAAAGATGATCCTCTGCCCATTTGCGCTGCCACTTGGCTTCTATCTCGTTTGGGTTGTAAAATGGAACATCAGCCTTTGCCATTCTTCCTCCTTACCAAATTAAAACAAAAACCTTCGCCGGTCAGGGACGAAGGGATTCTCCGCGGTACCACCCTGGTTGTCTGGATTCATCCAGACCACTCAAGACGCAATAACGGGCGCACCCGTAACCGGCTATTTTATTCACCGGCAAGCTATCCCTTTCGGGAAGTCAGGCGAGTTCAGCCTTTGTGCTCCGCAACACTTTTCGGGCTCTCACCTCTCTCTCCCGAATCGCTGACGGATGACCTAGTACTCCTGCTGTTGCTTTGGTGGACCCAGGGAGGTTCGAACTCCCGGCCTCCTCAATGCCATTGAGGCGCGCTCCCAACTGCGCTATGGGCCCAGGTATTGCCTTTTTCGAGCCTGTCTTACCAGTGGACCTGGGGGGATTCGAACCCCCGGCCTCTTCAGTGCGATTGAAGCGCGCTCCCAACTGCGCTACAGGCCCGTTCACAAATGCAGAAAGGATTTTACCCGACACAGGGAGTAATTGTCAAGGCGCATTTTTAACCAGCTTCTAAGATTCTTAATTGAGAGAAGAAAGTGTCCCGAGTATCTCCTTACACAGGTTCAGATCTCCCTCTGCACTGATTTCCAGATAACGATCTCCAATGGTCGTCAGGCTAAACATTACCTCACGGTTATCAACGGTCCGGATCATCAAATCGATAACTTCCCGACCATCTTGAAGAAATCGGTTCGACTCCTGGAGGATGGTAAAGCCAGATGCATCCCAGGCGATTTTTCGTTGAGCCAACCTGGCAGCCAGATCATTTTTCGGATCCCAATCGTAACGCACTATCACGACCCTAGATCCACCATCTGCAATATTTTCGACCGAGCTTCCAGGCGAAAGCAAAACTGTCTGAGAGCCGCGGTCACCAATTTGCTGTTCGGGATCAATTGTCCACGCCTCAGGATAGCTTATCAAGAACTTGCCATCTGCATCTTCATAAATAACTGGTACATACGATTGCACCATGGCAATAGTAGGTTCAATTGTAACTGTGGCAGCATTCTCGTTAACTTTCGTTGGTGCCCCAGTTACTGGGGTTTCGCCCATCGGCTTGCAGGAAGAAAACGAAAAGCTTAAGAGAAAAAGAAATAAAAATCGTCTCATTTGTACTCCAATACCAATATTAATATATCAAAATGACGTCACTACCCCGGAAAAGTTCCCATAGCTGACTTACTCTTTTATCATACCGGATAACTTTGCGCCAAATTCCCCTTCAGGCTATAATCGCTGCAGGAGATTCCCCATGACTCTGCAACGCTATTCCCGCCTGTCTGAATTGATGAAAGTTCACGGTTTTGAGATTGTTGTGATCAACCCCGGACCATCCCTTACCTACCTGACCGGTCTCCATTTCCATTTGATGGAAAGGCCAACTCTCCTGATTTGCCGGACAGGACATAAGCCAGTATTAATCCTTCCTGAGCTTGAAAGGGGAAAAACGGCTTCTTCCTCAATTGATCTGGTTCCCATTACCTTTGGAGACGATCCTTCCACCTGGCCTCTCGTGATCAAAAAGGCACTTCAATCCCTCGATATTTATCATGGAAAAATCGCTGTTGAACCCACACGGCTTCGATATATGGAAATGGATCTCCTGACTCGGGCGATTCCAGAATTAGAATTTGTGAACGGCGAATCAGTATTTACCTCCCTCCGTATCCAAAAGGATCCGGGTGAGATCAATGCCATGCGTAAAGCAGTTGATATTGCTCAGACAGCTCTTAAAGCTACGATACCTATGATTCACCCCGGTGTAACTGAACTCGAAGTGGCGTCAGCACTCACGATTGAATTACTCAAAGCAGGTTCCTCCACCGAGCTGCCTTTTCAACCGATCGTTGCATCAGGACCAAACAGTGCCAATCCGCATGCAGTTCCAACTCAACGTCAGCTTGAAACCGGCGACCTTGTGGTCATCGATTGGGGGGCAACCTATGAGGACTATTGCTCCGACCTGACCAGGACTTTCGCGATTGGTCAGATTTCTGCAGAACTGCGTCAGGTTTATGAAACGGTAAGATTTGCCAATGAGGCCGGCCGGAAAGCCGGTCAACCGGAAATCGAAGCCGGAGAAGTGGATCGAGCCGCCCGCAAGGTAATAGAAGACGCCGGGTATGGCGAATACTTCACTCACCGGACCGGTCATGGTCTGGGCATGGAAGGACATGAAGCCCCTTATATGTTTGGGACCAATACACTAAGCCTGAACATCGGTATGGTCTATACCGTTGAACCCGGTATTTACCTGCCAGGAAAAGGCGGTGTACGAATCGAAGATGATGTGGTGGTAACCCAGGATGGTTCTGAATCCCTGAGCGATTTCCCGCGGGAATTGCAAATCCTTTCCTGACCAAATCGGAGTTCATATGCAAAAAGCAATGACCATCCCTACTGCTGAACCCTTTTTTATCCCCGGCGGGAAAACCGGCTGCCTGCTCATTCATGGTTTCACTGGAACCCCATTTGAGATGCGCATGCTTGGGGACTCTCTTACCCGCGAAAAATACACAATCCTAGCTCCCCGGTTGGCGGGTCACGCTACCCGCGTCGAAGACATTTCCCGTTCGTATTGGCAAGACTGGGTGGCATCCGTGGAAGATGGACTGAACCTCCTGAAGGGATGTACCGATAAACAAGTGATCATGGGGCTTTCCATGGGAGGTGTGCTGGCATTGATCGCTGCTGCCAGGTTCAACCCCCTCGGAGTAGTCACTTTTTCAGCACCTTCATCGCTGCCGGGTGATCCACGCGCCAAGTATCTTCCTATCCTGAAATACCTCATACGGAAGGTATCAAAAGGTGTCCCTGACTGGCACAATCCAGAAGCGGCAAAGGATCATGTGGATTACCCCTATTACCCCACTCCGGCTATTTTGGAACTCAAAAAATTGATCGATGTTATGCGCTCAGAACTCGAGTCTGTTTCTATCCCTGCACTATTTGTTCAGTCCCGCCAGGACTTTGGAATCCCGGCGGATAGTATGGATACTCTCTATTCGAATATCCGGTCGACCGATAAAACAAAACTTTGGATTGAAAATAGTGGTCACGTAATCATCCGCGAGCCGGAAAGAGAAAAAATTTTCACAGAAGTGAAAAAATTCCTCAATCGGATATTACCCAACTGATGAATCGCAACCTCCTCCTCGTTGCTATATCATTGTCAATTTGGGGTATCGGCGAGGGTTTATTTATTTATTTTCAACCAATCTACCTTCAGCAATGGGTTGGTGACCCGTTATTGATAGGCACCATTCTTGGCGGAATGGGCGTGGCAATGGCAATAGCACAAATTCCAGCCGGGTATCTCTCTGATCGATTTGGTTCCAGGTCGATCATGTGGGCGTCCTGGATCCTTGGAACCATTGCAGCCTGGGTCATGGCGCTCGCAAGTTCAGCTACTGCATTTGTGATAGGCTTGATACTCTATGGGATGACAGGGTTTGTTCTAGCGCCAATGAATAGCTACATTACCACAGTCAGGGGAAAACTCAGTGTAGGTAGAGCACTAACATTTGTCTCGGGGCTTTACAACCTAGGCGCGGTCATCGGACCTTTTACTGGCGGACTATTGGCTGAAAAATTCGGGTTAAAAACTGTATACCTGATTGCCGGGGTGTTGTTTATCATTTCCACGGGAATCGTGTTATTGGTCAGTAAAAATTCCCCGCCTCACCATTTGGATCTTGAATCAAACCAGGCAAAGGGGCTTTTCTCTAACTTCCGATTTCTCGGCTTTCTTGGGATGACTCTGGTCACAGTTTTTGTACTCTACCTTCCTTCTTCATTTACCCCCAATTTTCTCCAGAATCAACAATTCTATCCTGAAAGTACGATCGGGTTTCTGGGTGCAATAGGAAGTCTGGGCAATACTATCGCCGTCTTGGCATTGGGTAGTTTACGACCTGTACTGGCATTCATGATTGGTCAGGTATGGGTTCTTTTATTTACCCTGCTATTTCTAAAAGGGAATTCACCCGTCTGGTTTGGACTGGGATATTTCTTTTATGGTGGGTTTCGATTGAGCAAATCCATGATTCTCGCCATTTCCCGTTCAATGATCCATCCAGGTGAAACGGGTCTCGCTTATGGGATGGTAGAGACGGTTTCAGCCATAGGGGTTATTTTTGCACCAATTATTGCCGGAATTTTATACAAACATGACGCCTGGTCGATTTATCGAATTCCATTCTTTGCAATCCTTGCTGTGATAATTGTAAATAGCATTGTATTAGCAATCTATAGGAAAAGACATCAAGTTGCCGCTCACATATAAATTATTCACGCTTGGCCAAATGCAAAACAACACGCTTGTGTTGTTTGACACTGTCTCCAAAAAAGGATTCCTCTTTGATCCTTCTTTCCAAGTTCAACCGATCAAGAATTTTATAATTGAGAATTCAATCACGATTGAAATGATCCTTTGCACACATGGTCATTTTGATCACTTTGCGGGAGTACCATATTTTTCTGAGACCTTAAGCTCCCACCCACCTGTGGCGTTTTGTAAAAAGGATCTGGCATTATGGCAGGACGGCGGAGGATCAAAGCACTTCCACTATGACATGCACCTCCCAAAGGACCCGGATAAGTACCTGGTTCATGGAGATGTGCTATCGCTTGGTGAAGACAATATTGAGATCCGTGAGGTTCCAGGTCACTCTTCAGGATCGCTCATCTTTTACGTTCCTTCGCTTGCAATCGCGATATGCGGCGATGCGATTTTCCATGAAAGCATCGGACGAACCGACCTGGAAGATGGAGACTATGATTTATTAATCCAAAGCATAAAAACTCAGATTCTCAGTCTGCCAGATAATACGCAACTAATTCCCGGCCATGGAGAAGTAACAACTGTATCTCATGAGAAAGCACACAATCCTTACCTGGCTGGTTAAAATATTTTCCCGCCAAAAAAAGGCTGCCCTTCATTCCGGCAGCCTTTTTCGTTATTTGGCGAACTCAACAGCTCTGGTTTCCCTGAT